>CAZFGZ010000024.1:0-16669 GCA_964518585.1 uncultured Dehalococcoidia bacterium
ATGCGACGCACCAGGAAACTGCGCACCAGGTTCCAGGGGCACGAACCGGTACAGAGACCGCACTGATAGCACAGCTCTGAGATCTCGCCACCGGCTTCCTTCAGTACCTCGACGGCCTCTTTGTAAGGCGACAATGCTTTCATAGAGACCCCATCCTAACTCTGAGCTCCGTAGCTGACTCGAGACATATGAAGCTAACGCATCCCTCCTTTGCGGCGATTTTCACAACCAGTCTACCGCAGACCCGTTGCAGTTCTGGTTGACAAAGGTAACAATATGGTTTCGAATTAGCGTTGCTTTTGTTTAGGCCGCGACACGCGGCCTCGCGAAGCGATAGCCGATGCCCCACTCGGTGAAGATGTAGCGAGGGTTGTGGGCATCGTCCTCCAGCTTCTCCCGTAGGCGCGCGATGTGCACCTTCAGCATGGAGACGTCCTCCTGGAATTGACGCCCCCAGGCCTTGGCCAGGAGAGCCTCGTGCGAAAGCACGGTTCCCGCGTTCGATACCAGGTGAGACAGCAGACGGAACTCCGTGGGTGTCAGCTTCACGGGCTGCCCCTTCACCACCACCCGCCGTTCACCCAGCTCAATGGTCAGGTCGTCATCCACCACTATCTGCGAGGGCGCGGACATGGGGAGCATCTGCGCGCGCCGCAGCACCGCCCGGGTGCGGGCCACCAGCTCCAGCGGGCTGAACGGCTTGGCGATGTAGTCGTCTGCGCCCAGCTCCAGGCCACGCACGCGGTGCATCTCCTCCCCCATGACCGTCAGCATCAGGATAGGCACGTCCGAGAACTGGCGCAGCCGCTCGCACACCTCAAACCCGCTCATGCCCGGCAACCCTACGTCCAGCAGAACCACGTCCGGCCGCTCATCCGCGAATAGCTCCAGCGCGGTCCGGCCGTCGCCCGCCGAGATGACCTCGCACGCCGGCCACTGCATCTTGAATGTCAGCGTGATGACCTCGGCTACGTCCGCCTCATCGTCTACGATGAGCACCTTCATCTGACAGCTTCCTCCGGCAGAGTGAACGAGAAGACGCTCCCGTGCCCCCGCTCGCTCTCCACCCAGATCCGTCCCCCGTGAAGCTCCACCAGCGCCTTGGCGATCGCCAGCCCCAGCCCCGTTCCGGCGTTCTGCTGCGGTCCCCGGGAGCGCGAGTAGAACCGCTCGAAGACACGCTCTCGCTCTCCTGGCGCGATGCCCGGGCCGGTGTCTGCCACGCTCACCACGTACCTCCCGTTCTCCCGCCGCAACGCCACGTTGATGGTCCCACCGGCCGGAGTGAACTTGCAGGCGTTCGAGAGCAGGTTTATCGGCACCCGCTCCAGGCGCCCGCGGTCCGCCCGCACCCGGCACTGACAGGACGGGCTGGTGAGCGTAAGGGTCTGCTCCTTCTCCTGCACCAGCGGCTGCATAGAGGCCACGCAATCCTCCAGCAGCGATTTCAGGTCGAAGGTCTTGAGGTCCAGCCTCACCGTCCCACTCCGCAACTGGGCCAGGTCCAGGAGCTCCCGTACCAGATTCTCGAGGCGAAGGGTGTTGCGGGCGATGTTGCTGAGCAGCGTGGCGCCGGGCTCTGACCCGTCGATGCCGGACGTCTGCAGGATGTCCACCGCCGCCCGGATGGCCGTGATCGGCGTAAGAAGCTGGTGAGAGATCCCCGAGAGGAACGCCTCCTTGAGCCGGTTGGCCTCACCGCGGGCTTCCGTCCGGCTCACCTCGGCCCAGAGACGAGCGTTCTCCAGCACCATCGCGATCTGGTTGGCGATCGCCTGCAACAGCCGCAGGTCGCCCGCAGAGAAGGCGCCATCCCGGCGCAGGTTGGCCAGGGTGAACGCGCCCAGCACTGCATCCTTGGACATCAGAGGCACCGAGATGGCGCTCTGCGACTGGGCCAGGTTGCCCCGCGCCTTCTCCAGGTGAACCTGGTTCTCCCTCCGCACGTCTTCCATGTCCTCGGCGATCTCGTCCGGGTTCGCGCACAGGCGCGGCTCGCCCCGCTGGTACACCTTCCCCGCGATCGCCTCCCCCGGCCTCAGCCGCACCCGCGACAGGGGCTCCTGACGGTAGCCGATAGACGCCTTGGCCACGAGAGCCCCCTCCTCCGCGTCGTAGAGAAACAGAACGCCCGCGTCGGCCGCCTCGAACGGCTCCACGCTCTTGGCCACGATCGCCTCCAGCAGGCGGTCCGTGTCCGTCGTGGCAGGGAGGGCGATCGAGATGTCCAGCAGCGTCGCCAGCTCGGCGACCCGCTGGCAGATATGTTCGAGACCCTCAGGGCACGGGTACTTGTCCGGCCCCTGAGCGTACCCCAGGATGTCCCAGTCCTCTATGGACGAATCTGTGAGCCTCACGATTCTCCCTCAGCAGATGCGCGGCAGCAGCTCTCCCACCAGCATGTGCACCATGCGGGTGCCGCCCACCGCCGTCTCCATCAAGACCTTCCCCTGCGGCTCCGCGACGACCTCGCCGATGATGGCCGCCTCTCGGCCGTACTCGTTCCCCCGAAGGGCCTCCAGCACCCTGTCCGAGTCGGCGCGCGCCACCATGGCGATTAGCTTGCCCTCGTTGGCCACGTACAGAGGGTCCAGCCCCAGCATCTCGCAGGCCGCCAACACCCCCGGCTTCAGGGGGATGGCCTCCTCTCGAATGCGGATCCCTACCCCGGACTGGGCCGCGATCTCGTTGAGCGAGCCGGCCAGTCCGCCGCGGGTGGGGTCGCGCAGAGCGTGGATCTGCGTGCTCACCTCCAGCATTGCCGCGACCATGTGGTTGAGGGGAGCCGTGTCGCTGCTCACCGGGCTCTCGAAGTCCAGCCCCTCGCGCTGCGAGAGCACGGCGATGCCGTGGTCCCCGATGCTCCCGGAGAGTATCACGGCGTCCCCCACCTGGGCGCCATCGCCCGAGATGTGCACGCCGCTCCGCAGCACGCCCACGCCTGCCGTGTTGATGAACAGACCGTCCGCGCTGCCCTTCTCCACCACCTTCGTATCGCCGGCCACGATCTGCACGCCGGCCTCCTCTGCGGCCTCGCGCATGGACTGAACGACGGCGCGCAGGTCCTTCAGCGTGAGCCCCTCCTCGATCACGAAGCCCGCGGAGAGATACAGCGGCCGCGCCCCCGACATCGCCAGGTCGTTGACCGTCCCGCACACCGCCAGCCTGCCGATGTCGCCCCCTTTGAAGAAGAGCGGCTTCACTACGTAGGAGTCAGTGCTGAAGGCCAGGCGGGGCTCCGCCCCGTCGGTCAGGCCGAACACCGCCGAGTCGTCGAGCCTGCTGAGGATAGGGTTCTCCCATGGAGGAACGAACACCTGCGTCACCAGCTCGTGGCTCAGGCGCCCGCCGCTCCCGTGCGCCAGGAGAATCCTCTCCTCCTCTGCCATGTCCCCGCTCACCTCAGCGAGACCCGTACTGATACCAGCCGGCGCAGGTTCCCTCCGACGACACCATGCACGGCCCAACAGGATTTTCCGGCGTGCACACTTTACCATAAAGTGGGCATTCCGGCGGAGTCTTCGCCCCCCGCAGGATATCGCCGCAGATGCAGCCCGCGTGCTCCCTCGTGGGCGGTGGACTGACGCTGTGGACCGCCATTGCGTCGAAGCGGGCGTACTCCGGCCTCAGCTTCAGCCCGCTATCGGGGATGTGGCCCAGACCTCGCCAGTCCGCGCCGTCCACCTCGAAGACACGCTCCAGGATCTCCAGCGCCCGTGGGTTCCCCTCGGGCCGCACGCTTCGACTGTACTGGATCTCCACTCGCGCCTGCCCTCCGCCGCTGATCTGCCGCAGGAGCATCTCGATGCCCTGCAGGATGTCCAGCGGCTCGAAGCCCGTCACGACGCAGGGCACCCCGTAGCGCTCCGCGAGGAACTCGTAGGGCCGCGAGCCAATGATGACGCTCACGTGGCCCGGACACATGAAGCCGTCTATCCGCACCTCCCCCGAGGACACCAGCGCCTCCATGGCCGGTGGGATCAGCTTGTGCACGGACAGCACCGAGAAGTTGTCGAGCCCCAGCGACTCCGCCTCCAGCACGCACGCGGCGATCGTCGGCGAGGTGGTCTCGAAGCCCACTCCGAAGAACACGACCCCCCGCTCCGGGTTCGCGCGCGCGACGCGCAGAGCGTCCCGCGCCGAGTAGACCACCCGCACGTCGCAGCCCCGGGCCTTCGCCTGCGAAAGGCTCTGGTAGCTTCCGGGCACCTTCATCATGTCGCCGAAGGTGACCAGCGTCACCTCCGGCTGCTCGGCCAGGGCGATGGCCCTGTCGATGTCCGCGTTGGTGGTGACGCACACCGGGCAGCCCGGCCCCGATAGCATCCGCACCTCCGGCGGCAGCAGATCGCGTACCCCGTGGCGGAAGATCGCCACGGTATGCGTCCCGCACACCTCCATCAGGTTCACCGAGGAGACCGCCTCGCCGCGAATGCGCTCTGCTATGCCCAGGGCGGCTGCCCGGTCGCGGAACTCCTCCACGTACCGCACTACCCCTCCTCCTCGCCCGCCTGGGCCAGCTCCCCCAGCAAGCGCAGCGTCTCTTGCGCGTCCTCCTCGTCCAGCTTCTGGAGGGCGTAGCCCGCGTGAAGCAGAACGTAGTCCCCGACGCGGGCCTCAGGCAGGAGCATCAGGCTGACCTCCCGCACGACGCCGGCCAGCTCCACCAGGCCCCGCTCACCCTCGACCTCAAAGAGCCGCACGGGAATAGCCAGACACACGGCCGCTCTCCTTCCTAAGGCGCGCGTTGGCCACCACCGCCTGGCCCAGAGCTATGCCGCCGTCGTTGGTCGGCACCAGATGATGGGTCAGCGGTTCCAGCCCGCGGCGCCGCAAGTCATCTATGGTTCGCCCTAGCAGATACACATTCTGGAACACGCCTCCGCTGAGGGCAACCTTGCTCACCCCCGTCTTCTCTCTGATGGCCTCGCTTACGCCGCCGGCGATCTCGGCCACGGTGTTGTGGAACCTGGCCGAAATGATCGCCGGCTCCACCCCGCGAAGCAGGTCCGAGACCACCTCCCGCACCAGCGGGCCCGGGTCGATGGTGATGGGACAGCCGGGCGTGAGCTGCCAGGGATAGCCATCCTCCTCCCCCTCCGCCGCCATCATCTCCAGCTCGATGGCGGCCTGCCCCTCGTAGTTGACTGCCCTCCGCACCCCCAGCAGGGCCGAGATCGCGTCGAACAACCGCCCGCAGCTCGAGGTGAGCGGCGAGCTCACCGTCCCCGTCACCATCCGCCGCAGCAGCGTCAGTTCCGTGGCCTCTATGTGGGACCACAGGTCCAGGGGCAGGCTCAAGGCCTCCTCGCCGAAGGCGTGCAGCAGGTGGCTCACGGCCATGCGGTACGGCTTCCTGATGGCCGCGTCGCCGCCGGGCAGCGGCACGTACTCGAGGTGCGCCTCCCGCGAGAAGTCGGCCTCGTCGCAGAGCAGGAACTCGCCGCCCCAGATCTGGCCGTCCGTCCCGTACCCGGTCCCGTCGAAGGCCACGCCGATGACCTGCCCCCTCACCCCGTTCTCGGCCATGCAGCTCACTGCGTGGGCGTGATGGTGCTGCACGCCCACCGCCTCCATGCCGTCCGCCGCCAGTTCCTGGGCGTACTGCGTGGCCAGGTAGTTGGGGTGCAGGTCATAGGCCACCGCCCGGGGAGTCACCCGGAAGAGACGCTGGAAGTGCTCGATGGAGGATCGGTAGCTGCTGTAGGTCTCGTAGTTCTCCAGGTCGCCGACGTGCTGGCTCATGTAGGCGTCGCTGCCCTTGGTGAGACAGAAGGTGTTCTTCAGTTCGGCCCCGCATGCCAGCACCTCGGCGAGGTCCATGTCCAGGCGGACGGGATACGGGGCGTAGCCGCGGGAGCGCCTGATGATGGCCTCCCTCCCCCGGAACAACCGCGTGACCGAGTCATCGCACCGCAGCTCGATGTCCCGGTTGTGCACCAGGAAGTAGTCGCTGAGGGGGGCCAGCCGGTCCAGCGCCTCCTGGTTGTCGATGGCCAGCGGCTCCTCTCTCATGTTGCCGCTGGTCATTACCAGCGCGAGGGGCGTCGGCAGCTCGCTCTGACCGTCGCCGGCCAGCAGCAGGTAGTGGAGCGGCGTGTACGGGAGCATCACCCCCAGGTAGCTGTTGCCGGGGGCCACCTCCGCCGCGATGGGCGAGCCCGCCCTCCGCCGCAGCAGCACGATGGGCCGCGCCGGACACTCCAGGAGCTGCGCCTCGCCCTCGGCCACCTCGCAGTAGCGCCGCACCGTCTCGACGTCCAGAGACATCACCGCGAACGGCTTGTCGATCCGGTGCTTGCGCTCGCGCATCTCCTCCACCGCCTGCTGGTTGGTGGCGTCGCAGGCCAGGTGAAAGCCCCCCAACCCCTTCACCGAGACGATGGCTCCCCCCGCCAGCAGGCGGCGGGCCGCCTCGATGGGCCGCGGGTCGTCGATCTCCCCCGCCGTCTGCCCCTCTCGCCCCACCAGCTCCACCCGCGGACCGCAGGTCGGGCAGGCGTTGGGCTGCGCGTGGAAACGGCGGTTCGAGGGGTCGTGGTACTCTCGCTCGCAAGGCGGGCACATGGGGAAGACCCGCATGGTGGTCTTGGGACGGTCGTAGGGGATATCCCCGATGATGGTGAATCGCGGCCCGCAGTTCGTGCAGTTGATGAAGGGATAGGCGTGGCGCCGGTCGCGCGGGTCGAACAGCTCCCTCAGGCAGTCCCCGCAGATGCAGATGTCGGGCGAGATGAGAACCGATTCCTCACCCTCCTGGCTGGTCTCGATGACGAAGGAGGAGTAGCCCACCGGCGGCAGGAAGTTGGTCTCGACCCTGTCGATCACCGCCCTGGGAGGAGCCTTGGCGGTCAGGTCCCCGATCAGCCCTTCCACCGCTGCCCGCGCGCCCTCGATCTCCATCACCACCCCTTGGGTGGAGTTGAGCACCCAGCCGTGCAGGCGGTGCTCCTGCGCCAGCCGGTAAACGAAGGGCCGGAACCCTACCCCCTGCACAACCCCGCGCACCACGACCTGCGCCCGGGTTACCGTCTCACTCAACCTCGATGTCCTCAACGCCGATCTGGTTGCCGGGCACGATGGTCGTCTCCACGGCCGCCCCCTCGGCGATGGTGCCCTGGGCGGCGAGCCCTATCATGTGCACGATGTTGGACGCTTCGTGGCCGGAGCGCTCTCCGATCGTGACCCTCATCACCACGATCTTCTTCGCTCCGTGCTTCTCGGCGGCCTGGATGACCGTCTTCAACATATCCTGGGCGGCGGCCAGTTCATGCATAGCGAACCTTCCTTGCTAATTTTAGCACAATGCGTGGATAAGCTCACGCGAACGTGTGAGACCGGGCCCACCGGGCCCGGCCCCACACTGCCGCGCCTGTCAGCGCCTTAGAAAGCGTGAGCAAGGGCCTTGATCTTGTTGACCAGCCCCTTGGAATCGATCTGTTTGAGCACGTAGGCACGAGCCCCCGCCTGCTCCGCCTCAAGCCATTCGTCGCGGCTCACGTACGAGGTCAGGATCAGCACCGCACAGTCGTTCCCGCCTTCGCTCAGACAGCGTACCAGCTTCATGCCTCCCTTGTCTTCCCGCCTCACGTCGAGCAGAATCACGTGCGGGTGCCGCTCCTTGGCCCAGCGGGCGGCCTCGTCGGGGTCGCCGGTATCGCCCACGATCTCCAGCTCGCGGTCACGAGCCAGGTTCGTGACCAGCTCCTGCCGGACCAACTCGTGGTCATCGATGATCAGCACACGAATCTTCTTGTTCACCCTCATCCACCGGCGCAAGGACGCCCGAAGCGCTCCCCTTCCGAGTGGATTCATATAAACCCATCCCTCAAGGCGGCGATAGCGCCGTTGGGCTCAACTGCCTGGGGCCGAAATGACTTCCCTCGGTGGGCCATCCGGTCCCCGGGCCGCCCCAGGCGCCAGGCAAGCTCCAGCAAAGCCTGTCGGCCGCCCGCCTCTGCCTCGACTCTCAGGCTCGCCCTGAATCCAGATGAAGCCTACTGCTGCTGGGGCGCCTCTCGCCGCGCGATGAAGGCGGCTGCCTCCGCCCGTCGCCGGAGATTCAGCTTGCTGAGGATGCTGCTCACGTAGTTCTTCACCGTCTTATCGCTCAGGAATATCTCCTCGGCGATCTCCTTGTTGGTCTTGCCGTCGGCGATGAGCAGCAGGATCTTGTGCTCCTGCTCCGAGAGGGAGGTCAGCGGGTCGTCGACCGTGCGCGTGCCTGCCGACCGCACCCGCTCCATCACCTTGTGCGTGACAGCCGTGTCCAGGAGCGACTCCCCCCGCGCTACCGCCTCCACCGCCTCCGCCAGGGTCTGCCCCCGCGTCTGCTTCAGCAGGTAGCCCGCGGCGCCCGCCAGGATGGAGGCGAACACCGCCTCCTCGTCCGCGTATGAGGTGAGCATGATCACCTTGGTATCCGGATTCTCCTGCCGGATCTCCCGGCAGGCCTCCACCCCGCTTCCATCCGGAAGGCGCACGTCCATGATCACCACGTCGGGCTTGGCGCGCGACGCCTCCGCCACCGCCGCCTCCACAGTCGCCGCCTCCGCCACCACCGAGAAGCCGGCACGGCGATTGAGCAGCGCCCGCAGCCCCTCCCGGACCACCTCATGGTCGTCAACGATGAGAATGCGCAAAGCCCGAGCGCTCACGTCCCACCTCCCTCCCGCAGCGGCAGCTCCACGGTCACCGTCGTGCCCCTCCCTGGTTCGCTGTCCAGTCTGAAGTCGGCGCCGATGTTCCGTGCCCGCTCCATCATGTTCTCCAAGCCTCGATGGGCCGGTTCGACCGGACGGCTCGTGTCAAAGCCGACGCCGTCGTCACTGATGCTCAGGCAGAGCCGGCCGGGATCGCCGTTCAACTGCGCCCTCACCCGCGTGGCCCTGGCGTGCTTCTGCACGTTGGTGAGCGCTTCCTGAGCGATGTGGAACAGGTGAATGCTCTGCTCCTCGGACAGGCCCCCGTAGCCCTCCCGGTCTGTCTCCAGGGTCACCTCCAGGGGCGAGTTCGCTCCCACCTCCTCGACGAGCTCAGAGAGGATCTCCACGATGTCGGCCTTCCCGCAGTCGGCCGGTCGCAGGTCGAAGACATAGCTGCGGATGTCATGGATAACCTGGTTCAGGTCGGCGATCGCCTTCCCCAGCCGCGCCCTCACCCCCGTCGGGTCAGCGTCTACGTCCTCCGCGCTCGCCTCCAGGTTGAGCCCCACCGCATAGATCGCCTGCATGACACCATCGTGCAGGTCCATGCCGATGCGCTCGCGCTCCTCCAGGACTGCCAGGTGCTGCACCCGGCTGTACAGGTTGGCGTTCTCCACCGCCACCGCCGCCAGGTTGGCGAACGACTGGAGGAACTCCGCATCGCGCCGGGAGAACCTGGTCGGGACGCGGTTACCCACATGCAGCGCCCCCAGCGTCTTGCCCTTGGCCGCGAGCCGCGTCACGATCCACGAATCCAGGCCCTCCTCCAGGATCGCCCCCAGCGGCGGCGTATCCAGACGCGGGTCGCGCACGTAGTCCTCCACGATCACCGGCTCCCCCGTCGAGAAGGCCGTCCCCAGGACGCTCTCCTCGATGCGCCAGCGAAAGCCGCGCATCGCCTCCGTGCGCAGGCCCGTAGACGCGGTCACCACCAGATCCTTCCCGTTGGGCGAGAGCAGCGAAAGCATAGCCACGTCCGTCCCCAGGAGCTGCTGCGCGCGCTCCACAATCGTGACGAAGAGCGAATGGAGGTCCAGGCTGGAGGCGACCTGGCCGCCCAACTGGAACAGCGCCTTCCACTCGTCCGCCCGGCGGCGCTCCTCCTCGTACAGGCGGGCGTTCTCAATCGCCGTAGCTGCCTGGCTGGCGAAGAGAGTTGCCGCCTCCTGATCCTCCTGGGTGAACTCCTCGCTCCCCAGCTTGTCCGTCAGGCACAGGTTGCCGATGATGCGATCCTTGTAGGCCACAGGGACACCCAGGAAGCTGGTCATCTGGGGGTGGTGAGGGGGGAACCCCGCCGCCCGAGGGTCCTCGCTGAGACGGCCCATGCGCAGCGGCTTCCCCTCCCGCAGCAGCACGCCCAGGATGCCCTTGCCCTGAGGCGGCATGCCGATGCGGGCGCGCTCCTCGCCGGTGATGCCCGAGGTAATGAACTCCTCCATGGCGCCCCGAGGCCCCAGCACGCGGAGGGCGCCGTATCTCGCCTTGACCACCTGACGGCTCAGGTCCACCACCTTCTGCAACACCGCCCTCAGAGCCAGTTCAGAGGCCAGACTGATCGCGGCGTCGTTCAGGGCGCCGAGCTGCTCGGCGCGGCGGCTCGCCAGGAGGCTCAGGTCGGCCAGGTCGCGGTTCTGCTGGAGGAGCCTCCGCTGCACCCCTTCGATCAGCCGGAACATCCCCAGCGAGAACACCAGCGTTCCCACCAGCGCCACCGCCACCGCGATCGGCACGGCGATCCACTGCTGGGCCCCCGGCGAGGGCACGATCACAGCCAGCAGCAACAGCGTCGCCACGAAGGCAGCCGGCAACGCCATGCTCAGCCAGCGCAGCCTGCCTAGGCTCGACCAGGAAACACGAGTGGGGTCTTGCATGATCCCGCCACCCAATTATACCCTAAAACTAAGCGTTTGCTAAGCCACCAGCCCTCGCCGACCTGCCCAACCTCGATCCCTGCCAAGAGCTATCCGGCCCGAAAGGGCTGTCCAGGTGGGCCAATCGCAGTCCGCCGGATAGCCCTGTGCCGCGCGAAAACCTCCCATGGAGAATACGCTGTCGGCGGCCCAATGGGCTCGCGGCGCGGGCGCCTCCCGCCGGACCGGGCCATCGCTCCCCTGCCGTCCTCTCCTTGACCTTGAGCTCACGCCCTCCGTGTCGCTCCGGCGGGCCGCTGAGTATACTGATGACGATACGCCCTGTCTGGCAGCACGCTCGTACCCTATCCCGCAGGAGGTGCTCCCATGCCTCTCCACGTCGCCACCCTCGACGACATCCGCTCCGGCCGGGTCACCGATGTCTACTTCGAACGCACCCGCGAGATCCTTGAGGCGAAGGGCATCCGCAAGCGCGTACGGGCCGAGTTCGTGGCCAAGACCCTGCCCGACGGCTGGCCCTGGGCCATCCTCGCCGGCCTGGAGGAGTGCGTAGCCGTGCTGGAAGGCTTCCCCGTCAACGTTCGCAGCATGAGCGAGGGGACGGCCTTTCGGACCCTCCAGCCGGTTCTCGAGATCGAGGGGCCCTATCTCGATTTCGGCGTGCTGGAGACGGCCGTCCTGGGCCTGCTCTGCCAGGCCTCGGGCGTGGCCACCCGCGCGGCCCGCTGCAGGCGCCTGGCCGCCGAACGCCTCCTGCTCAGCTTCGGAGCCCGGCGCATGCACCCCACCCTGGCCCCCATGATCGAGCGCGCCGCCTTCATCGGCGGCTGCGATGGCGTCTCCGTCCTCGCCGCCGCCCACCTCCTCCGTCACGACCCCACCGGCACCATGCCCCATGCCCTGATCCTCATCCTGGGCGACACCGTAGCCGCCGCCCGCGCCTTCGATGAGGTCATCGCGCCCGACGTGCCGAGGGTCGTGCTCATCGATACCTTCCACGACGAGAAGTTCGAGGCCCTGGCGGTAGCCGAAGCCCTGGGCCGGCGCGTTCAGGGTCTCCGCCTGGACACCCCGGGCTCCCGCCGCGGCGACTTCGCCGAGATCCTCCGCGAGGTCCGCTGGGAGCTGGACATCCGCGGCTACGAGCACATCCAGCTCTATGTCAGCGGCGGCATCGGCGAGGCGGAGATCGCCGGGCTCGTTCCCTACGTCCAGGGCTTCGGGGTTGGCACCTGCATCAGCAACGCGCCCGTGGTGGACTTCGCCATGGACATCATCGAGGTGGAAGGGCGGCCCTTCGCCAAGCGGGGCAAGTGGGCCGGCGCCAAACAGGTCTGGCGCTGCCCCCGCTGCGGCCAGGACGAGATGCTGCTCCTCGATGCGGATGGCGCGTCATGCCCCTGCGGTGGTTCCCGGGAGGCCCTGCTTCGGCCGCTCCTCCAGGAGGGCCGCCCCGTGGCAGAGCTCCCCCAGCCCTCCGTCATCAGGGAGCTGGTGCTGGCGCAGCTTCGTCAGCTTCCCCTTGAGCCATAGCAGCGCGTCGAAGGCGCGCAGTCAGGGCCTACAGGGACCACAGCTCCCGTTTCTCCTGCTTCGCGGCAGCCCGGATTCGCCTAGTTTGCGCGGACAATAGGGTGCGACCCTCATTTGCCTCGGCCAGCCCGTCGCGGATAGTGGTAAGCAGCCTGATGGATCTGGCTGGGGGAGGGGGTTGCACGTGCCGGACTCGACTTCCAGAGCGCAAACGTCGGCTCAAGAGCCCGGAGTCGAGACGCGCGTCCGCGTCCTCATCTCCGACTCCGTAGAGCTGGTCCGCCAGGGCATCCGGCGGGTCCTGGCCGGTCAGCGCGACATCACCATCGTCGACCAAGCGGACAGCGAGGCCCGCGCCGTCGAGCTCACCCTGCACTGCCTTCCTGAGGTAGTGCTCATGGGCGTCCACCACATCCAGAATGAGACCCTCCAGGCGGTGGCGGAGATCCGGCGGCAGGCGCCCGCCTGCCATGTCATCCTCCTGGCCGATGAGGCCTCGGTGCCCGACCTCCTGGACGCGGCGGCCGCCGGGGCCCGCGGGCTCCTCCTGAAGAGGCTCAGCGTCCCCCGCCTCGCTGAAGCGGTGCGGACCACCGTGGCCGGAGGCTGGCCCCTGGAGCCTGCCCTGGTCCGCGACCTGCTGCAGCATCTCATCGCCGGGAACGAGAGCGGCCCCGGCATCGCCGGCGAGTCGCTCCAGCCGGGGGTGTTGAGCAGGCTCAGCCCCAGGGAGCGGCAGGTCATGCTCTCCCTGATGGAGGGCCGCCGGAACAAGGAGATCGCTGCGGCCCTGGGCGTCAGCGTGGGCACCGTGAAGACCCACCTGCGCCACATCTTCCGCAAGCTGAACGTCTGCGATCGCACGGCTGCGGTGCTGATGACCTTGCAGCCCCCCAGCACCTGGGCCGCCTAGCCGCAGGTCCTTCCCCTTGGCGCGCCGGCCTGTCTCCACCGTCATCACCCGTTTGGTGGATACACTCTGCCCGTCCCCGTCCGATGTAGTAACTAGAGGCAGTGCCGAGCAGGCCGCGCTTCAGCCCGAGCCCAAGGCGCTCGCACGACTGTCGAAGGTGGGCACATGAGCCAGAACCCGAAAAAGAGCGCAGCCGGCTCTCGCGTTGGCCCCATTGCGCAGCTCCATCAGTCCTACTTCCTGACGCTCAAGTGGAGCCGGTTGGCGATGGCGGCCTTCTGGACCGTGGCGGTGCTGTTCTTCCTGTGGGCAATCCCCTGGCTCCCCGCGGGCATGTCTGTTGAGGACTACAGCGCCCAGGTCGCCTTCACCTTCTCCCTGCTGGGTGGCTGCGCCCTGCTCGGCGGCGCTGCTATGACTCTGAGGGCTATCGCGCATAGGCGCCGCGAGGCCCTGGTGGCCTGGACCACCGTCTACGACGAGACCACAGGCCTGCGAAACCGCCGCTACTTCCTGGAGCGCCTCAGGCTGGAGTGCGAGCAGGCCGCGGAGCGAAGCTCCGATTTCGCCCTCATCCTCTTCGCGCTCAGGCCCACCGGTGGGCCCTCCGTCCAGCAAGACCAGAGCACTGCTGCCGCCCTGCGCTCCGCCGGCAAGGTGCTGGCCGGGCACACGCGCCTCAGTGACATGGTGGCTGTCATCGGACCGAGAGAACTGGTCGTGCTCACGCCGGGCCTGGGACCGGGCGTCGCCGAGCCCACTGCCCACCGCCTGAGCCGCATCCTCCTGCGCGAGGTGGAGGAGTGGGCTGACAAGCCTCAGAAGCATCCCGGTCTCAGAGTAGGAGTGGCCGTCTTCGGCGGCGAGACTACAGAGCCCGCAGCCCTCCTGAGAGCCGCCCGCAGCCAGCTCGTCCCCATACTCGGCGAGAGCGAGCTACCCGCCGCCGTCCAGCCCCAGCGGGACGTCGCCTAGTCAGCATCAGGCCTTCCCTTCCCCGTGTCGCTGAGGGGCGCCGGCATCGGACGCCCGTCAGGTGCGAAGCTTGTCCTTCCTTGGACCCGGCGGGTTGGCCGGGGGCGTCTGTAGCACCGTCTCCCTGGCCGCCTGGAATAGCTGCGGCACGAAGCGCCGGTCGTACAGGAAGGACGCCACCGCCAGCGCTAGATAGGCGAAACCGTAGCCATAGCGAATCCCCTCGGCCGTGAACCCCAACTGCGTGCCGAACAGCACAAACAGCAGCGCCGCCTCCCAGAAGTTGATGCTCAGGCTGATGAAGATCGACACCGCGAACAGCGACTGCGCCGCCGTCAGGAACACCTCCTCCACCTGCCGCGACTCCATCGGCAGTGGCTCCAGCGTCGTCCCGGAGATGCTATAGGCCACCGGCAGACTCCCCACCAGAAGCGTCCACTGGTTCACCTTCGACGAGATCAGCACCGTCATGCCCGCCCCTGCCCGTCCGCGCGCCGCCAGGATCGCCGCCAGCAGAAACTCCGGCGCCTCCGACGCCAGCGGCGCCAGCCACTGCACCAGGATGAACTCGTCGATCCCCAGTTGACGCCCCGTATCCACCAACCCCTCCGCGAAGGGCTCCGCCGCCGCGAGGATTACCCCCGCCGAGAACACAAACGCGCCGATGATCAGCCCCCAGCGCGCCACCGTCGGCAGCGCCCCGATGGTTGCCGCTGGCCCCACCAGCTCCGCCTCCCGCGGCGGCGTCCGCGACGACAGATACAGGTACGCCCCGAAGAGGCTCATCAGGATCAGGGTGTCGATGAGGGAGACGTGCTGCCGCAGCGGTATCGTGAAGCTGTAGATAGTGGCTGCTCCCAGAAACACTATCCCCAGCGAATTCTGACGCCCCACCTCCAGTGATTTGTTCCGCTCCCGAAGCCAGAAGATGACGAACACCAGCGGCCAGGCGAACCCCACCAGCAACCGGTTCGCTCCCGTCATGTTCGCCAGCGCGAACCCTGCGTGCTCCGGGTTACCCGGCGCTGTCCAGGCGAAGAAGATGTCTACCGCATACTCCGGCAGCACCGCGATCAGCGCCAGGAACGCCAGCGCCAGCGTCGCCGAGATCTCCTGCTCCGCTACCTCCGCCACCCACGTCAGCAGGAACGCGGCCGCCAGTATCCCCAGCCCGAAGATCGCCGACTCCGCGCCGCTGGAAAGCGCCGGGTGCGGCGCCCCCGTCACATCCAGAAGGCGCAGCACCGGCGAGGGTACTGCCGCTGCCGCGATCACACCCAGGAGCAGCCAGTGGCGGGTCGAGGACCTGTTCAACTCACCCATCCTGCATGGGGTTGTCTTGCGCGGCGGGCGGGACGGATCGGGGGCCGGTAACGAGGAGAACCGCCGTCGAGGGCTACCTGGGAAGGCATCTCCTCTGCCAGGCATCCGTGCGTTGCTGAGGCCATACTCGGCCGTAGTATATCATGCAGGGCGGCCACGCCCGGCTCGCGTTGACACCCTGGGACAGCGCCCACTACACTGCCAGCGCAGAGACCGCGCGCCGCCATCATGGTATCCTGAATCCACCCTCCGGCGAGGCACGTCCGTGAGCAGCAAGAGCAAGCGAGAATGGGAGGAGAGCACCCTTCGGGAGGCCCGAGGGCGGGCCCCTGAGCGCCGCGAGCGCTTCGAGACCAGCTCCGCCGCCGAGGTCCAGCCCCTCTACGCCCCCGAGGACCTCACCGGCTGGGACTACGCCGACAAGCTCGGCTTCCCCGGCGATTACCCCTTCACCCGAGGCATCCAGCCCACCATGTACCGCGGCCGCCTCTGGACGATGCGCCAGTACGCCGGCTTCGCCGACGCCGAGGAGACCAACCGCCGCTATCGCTTCCTCCTCAAGCAGGGCCAGACCGGCCTCTCCGTCGCCTTCGACCTGCCCACCCAGATCGGCTACGACGCCGACGACCCCCTGGCCGAGGGCGAGGTCGGCAAGACCGGCGTCTCCATCTGCTCCCTCCTCGACATGGAGACCCTCTTCCAGGGCATCCCCCTGGACAAGGTCACCACCTCCATGACCATCAACGCCACCGCCCCCATCCTGCTCGCCCTCTACGTCGCCGTCGCCAGGAAGCAGGGTGCCGACCTCTCCAGGCTGGGAGGCACCATCCAGAACGATGTCCTCAAAGAGTACGTCGCCCGCGGAACCTACATCTTCCCGCCCCGACCCTCCATGCGCCTCGTCACCGATGTCTTCGTCCACTGCAAAGACCACCTGCCCGCCTGGAACACCATCAGCGTCAGCGGCTACCACATGCGCGAGGCCGGCTGCACCGCCGGCCAGGAGATCGGCTTCACCCTGGCCAACGCCATCGCCTACGTCCAGGCCGCCCTCGACGCCGGCCTCGACGTGGACGTCTTCGCCCCCCGAGTCTCCTTCTTCCTCGCCTCCCACAGCCTCTTCCTGGAGGAGGTGGCCAAGTTCCGCGCCGCCAGAAGGCTCTGGGCCAAGATCATGAGGGATCGCTTCCGCGCCCGTGACCCCCGCTCCATGATGTTCCGCTTCCACACCCAGACCGGCGGTGCCACCCTCACCGCCCAGCAGCCCGACAACAACGTCGTCCGCACCGCCCTCCAGGCCCTCGCCGCCGTGCTCGGCGGCACCCAGTCGCTCCACACCAACTCCA
>CAZFGZ010000025.1:0-16650 GCA_964518585.1 uncultured Dehalococcoidia bacterium
CGACCGCCGGAAGCGGTAGTGCAGGCTCACGTGGTCTCTCATGGATGAGAGACTGTCCTGTCGCAGCCCGTGGAGCCTCTCGTTCAGGAAGCTCAGGACCTGCTGTTCGACGGCGCCGTAGTCATCCGTGTGGAGCGTGATCACGATGTCGCGGGCCCCACGGCCGGGCCACCAGCCGGAGGCGGTCCGGTGGGCCAGCAACGCCGCCACCGCGATCGCATAGAGCAGCAGCACCAGCGTGTAGTTGTAGGTGGCGGCGCCGATGGAGGAGGCGATGAGCAGCAGGAGGAATCCGATCTCAGCGGGGTCCTTGACCGGCGTGCGGAAGCGGACGAACGACAGCGCCCCCAGCAATCCGAGCGACAGGGGAAGCGAGTACTGAATGGCGATGAAGAGAGAGGTGATCGCCGGACCGGCCAGCAGGAAGGTGCGGTTCACGCCCGCTCCGATATGCGAGCTCCCGTAGAAGTACCCGTAGATGAGATAGGTGACGATTGCGATGATCAGTGAGAACAGCAAGGGGCCAATGAAGTCGGTGAAGGCCAGCTCAGAGTTGGGTCCTAGCTCGATCTGGATCTGTAACATGGGCGGCGAACTCGACCTCCTCTCGTTGTCGTGGCTATGACGGCCTGAGTCCCCGGACGCTCAGGGCCGGAAGGGGCCGGGCGCCTCTGCCAGCGCCTCGATGACGGCCCCGTACTTCGTGTACCCACTCCAGACAGGCCCGAAGCGGCCAAGGCCCCGAAGCCGCCGCGGCACCGGAAGGTCCCGGCCCTTGAGCTCCAGCACCGCTGTCTTGAGGCGAACCGGCGGCCAGCAGCGCATGTCACCGGCCAGCCAGCCCCGGATGTCGGAGTCCAGCGAAAGCGTCATCCGCGAGTCCTGCTCGACGAAGCGGTATCGGTGGTAGGTGACTACCACCGTTGGGCGCAGATCGTGCGGCGCCCGGTAGCCGAAACCGAACAGGTACCTGGCCAGCGTGTCGCGTGGAAGCGCGACGGCGAAGTCCTCGTCGGCCAGGACGGACGCCGGGACCGTGAGCGGCGCTCGTAGCTTCATCGTCTCGGCTCCACGCTTCGACTTGAGCTCGACGAACGCCCTCACCTCGCCGCTACTGGGCAGCGAGTCGTACCAGCGCAGGCGGACCTTGTTCTTGTCGAGATCGCCGTCGAATGACGCGAAGTACTCGTCCACGTCCGGCGTGTCGTAGTAGCAGCTAGTTACCTGGCCCTCGGGGTAGTCCGGCGCGGGTCTGCATGTGTGGGCGAGCCATGCCCGGACGAGCCCGAACCGTTTCGGGTCGACGAGGAACTTCCGCTCGATGCGTGTGAAGGTCTCGCTCGGCGGAGCGTGGGGCGCGCCGTTCTGGGCCGAGGCCGCGTCCGCGAGATAGAGAGTCATTTCTTCGGGCCGCTGCGGTTCGCTGGCGGCAGGTGCGGGGAGCGTGCTCGGCGACCGGATCGCTGTTCAGGGAGCAACCTTGGCCTCGATGTCGGAGCGTATCATGACCACAGCCTCCTTCAGCCGTTCGACCGCGGCCTGCCATTCTTCGAGCGTCGGGCCGTTGGGATCCTTGGCCACGGCGTCGGCGATATGGTCGGCGAGCCTATCGATGCGATCGTGCAGGGCCTCGGTCTGGAAGGGTCCGTTCAGCAGGTCGCGGGTGGCGGCGGCGTACTCGTCCCAGGCCACGGTGGAGAGGCGCCGGACGAGCTCGTCGCAAGCGGGTGGCCGGCCTGTGATGCCGGAGAAGACCGGGATCGGATCGCAGCTTTCGGGCACCTCATCCCAATCGGGCATGTGGTAGAAGGTGCGAATGGGGCTGGGGATCTCGAAGGTGTGGTCGAGATCCCACGGGATGAGCCACAGGTGGTTGCGGCCCGTCTCCTCGTACCACAAGAAGTTATGGTTGAAGCAGGGGCCGAAGACGCAGTACCAGGCGAAGATGCCGTCCCAGTTGTCTATCAGGCGGTCGACCGCGATGTAGTTCATCAGGACGTCCACGTCCGTCCATGACTCGAGCACGGACATGAACGTCTCGTCCGTGGCCTCATTGAGCTCTTGCGCAAAGCGGAGGATCTTGTCGGCGCTGGGGTCCTCGTCGCGGTTGGTCCTGAGCGCTGCGAGATACGGATCCGGACTGGAGTCAACCGGCCAGACCTCCTTGTAGAGGTTGCCCTTGCCGCCATCGGGGAAGCGGCTGCGCGTGAACATGCCATCGATCTGTTCCACGAGACCGAAGAGGCCAAGGGTCTCACCGTTGACTATCAGCCAGGCGTAGGTGGCGCGGGGCGCAGGAACGCCGGCCTCCCGAAAGAGGCTGTACCCAAGCGTCTCATGCATCTTGGTAGGGTCAGCCGCCATGGAGTGGAAGTTGAGACGCTTCAGGCCGTAGAATCGACCGGCCTCGTCGTACTCGCTGAACTTGAGCTTCATCGACAGTTTGTCGCAGATGAGGTTGCCCTCCCGGTCGAAGCAGAATCGGAGGGCGCCGTAGAAGCCTTTGTAGCGCACCGCGACCTGCTGATACTCCTCACCTTCAAAGAGGAGGGTTGCGGGCACGTACTGCTCCAGCAGCACGTTGTCGTTAAGCCACTGCCAGTCCTTCTCGTCAATGATGAGTTCGTACGTGCGGATGACGTTCTCGTCGAACACGAAGTCCGCGGCATCGCTGACGGCAGAGTCGTCTTCGGTTCCGGTGCCGCACGCCGCCAGAAGCCCCAGCACCACGGCCGTAGCCGTGACCGCCAGAAGGCCACGATGACCGATCACGCCCCCGAGGGTATCAGGCCGGTCGCGGAGACTCAAGCGATTCGAGGGTCGTTGCCGCCTGCCCAGACTCGCGCCAGCGGTCCGGTCCTAGCCGCGGCTAGGGTCCTGTGAGGCTGAAGTCGGGCGGGCAGCACCTGGACGGCACTGGTTCGAACGGCGCTTCGTGATGCCGGGGGTCAGAACTCCTGGTCCACCCGATCCACCAGGAGCTGTGCCAGTCTCTCTGTCTCCTGCACGTCGGGCGGCAGCCCCACCCGGACCGAACCCACGAACGCTGTCACCGGGCCCCTGCGAAGGACCACCATCAGGACCGAAATCGGATACAGCTGGCCCTGCGCCGCCGTCTCCCCGTTGAGGGTGAAGGCGCCTGATTCGTCTCCGATACCGACAAGAGTCGTCGGCACGATCTCAACATTATCCGGGTCCGCGAACACGTCCGCGAACAGGGCTTCAACTCCGAGTCCCTCGCCGATCATTCCGAGGGATACCGTGTAGTATTCGGCGGCTCCTGCCGGGTCTTGGAAGGCGTTGGCGTTGGCGAAGAAGCTCACGGACTGGCCGGAGAGCGCAGCCTGGGTCGTGTCCTCGGCCATGTAGACGACCGTGCGTCCCAGGACGCGGCCGCAGCCGTTCAGAAACATCAACGTCTGGGCGGGGTCGGCCTGGTCGGCCGACGCCGCTTCGTTGTCCTCGTATTCGTCAGTCATGACAACGTAGCCAGGGTCAAGGTCGTCCATCAGGATGGTGGCGCGGCCCAATCTGTCTCTGACTTCTTCCACGGAGAGTGGCGTCGTAGACGCGGCCGGCTGTGTTGTTGAGGCTGGCGCCGGTGAGGGTGACGCCGCTGCCGCTGCCGACGTTCCAGTGGCTGCGGGGGTTGACTCCGGTTCTGCCTCCTCCTCGCCACAGGCAACGACGAGCACCAGCAGCAGTGAAGCGGCTGCCAGCGCTAGAAGACGCGCGCTGCTTCGCATCGTCAGGCCTCCTTTCACTTTCAGTGCTTCGCCCGACCTAGCAGGGCGGGCAGAGGGGAGTCTGCCGGATATCTTGCGGCCCGCTCGCGGGCGATGGTAGGTGCGCATCGGCCTTGCTTGATGGTCCAACCGGCCCAACCCTCATGAAGCGCCCTTCCTCTGCCTCCGGGCGATCCGGGGCGTGGGTCAATGGATGGCGGAGGAGCTGCTGGCGGAGGTGGGGCCCGACCCCTCCAGCTTTCCGACGCATCCTCACCTGCCCTCGAAATGTGGCTCTCTCTTCTCTAGAAAAGCCCTGGCGCCTTCTTGCCTATCCTCACTATCTCGTATTGGCTGGATGAATTCGTCAAACTCGCGCTGTGCCTCCCTGGGGGCCTTCCTGGCTATGGTGTCCATTACTTTGTACTGGGCGTACTTGACTGCCCTTAGAACCAGGGGGGCATTCTTCTTCAGCGTCTCAGCCAGGGCAGCGGCTTCGCTCATGAGCTCAGCCTCAGGAACGACCTTATTGATTAGGCCCACCTCATATGCCCTCTGGGCACTCATCATCTGGCCGGTCAGCAGGAATTCCAGAGTCAGTTTGAAGGGCATGTACGGGTTGTATTCGACGATAGCGCCCAGCGTGCCGAACCTTGGCTCGGGGAAGCCGAATTGGGCGCTTTCGGCGGCAATGGTTAGATCACAGCTCCGAATAGCCAGGCCATAGCCAGCGCCGACGGCAACTCCGTTGACGGCACCGATGATGGGTTTGAGCACTCCTATCCCATTGGGTGCGAATGCTTGCCTTAGGGCTTCCAGGGTCAGCGCTCCCGGGTTCAGGTCGGCGCCGTTGCAGAAAACCTTGCCGGCCCCGCTGAAAATGGCAACGAGGGCATCGGGGTCTTGTTCAAAACGTCCCCATGTCTTGCCTAGCTCGATACACAGCTCTGAGTTCAGGGCATTGCGCTTCTCAGGACGGTTCATCGTTACGTAGGCAATGTGGTCTTTCACCTCATAAAGGACAACAGAATCAGCCATTGCTGTTTCCCTCCTTCAGGATTGACGGCGCCAGCTTCAATCTTCGCGCTGCAGTCCGCCCCGAACTAGGCCAGCGCGGCCCGCACTCGGTCCGGGTAGTCGGTGGTGATGGCGTCAACGCCGCAGTCGCGCATCCGGCGCATGTCGTCGATCTCGTCGACCGTCCAGGTGTAGAAGGTCAGCTTGCGGAGGTGGGCGCGGCGCACCACCTCAGCGTCCACCTTCGGGAAGAAGACGGAGACGCCCTGGGCGTTCAGGGAGAGGGCGAAGGCGAAGAGCTGGTCCCAGTCGGCCACGTCCAGGGCGGTTGTGAGGAGCGCGGCGGGCAGGGCCGGCTCCAGGGCCCGGAAGCGGCGCACGACCTCAGGGTTGAATGAGTGTACGGCGCAGTCATTGATGGCCTTCTGGTCGCGCACGATGCGCAGGATTCGCCTCTCGATGCCCGCCTGCTTGACCTCTATCACCAGGAGGACACGACCTCTGGTCAGGTCCAGCGTCTCGGCCAGGGTGGGGACGCGCTCGCCGTCGCCGGCGTCCAGCCGCCGCAGCCGGGCGAGGGTCATCTGGGACACCTCTCCCGACCCGTCCGTCGTCCGGTCCACCGTCTCGTCGTGGATGAGGACGGGGACGCCGTCGCGGGAGGCGTGGACATCGATCTCGATGCCGTCGGCGTGCAGCTCGATGGCCGTGCGTATGCCGAGCAGGGTGTTCTCGGGCGCATGTCCCTTGCAGGCGGCATGGGAGATGACGAAGGGTGTGTTCATCACGGGTCAGCGTCCTGTCCTAGGCCGTCCAGGCTCCACCGTGCGGCGGGGGTGGAGTCGAGGGGCAGCGCGCAGGCCTGTCTCCCCGCTCAGTCAAAGACCACCGTCTTGTTGCCGTATGCCACGACGCGGTGACCGACGTGCAGTTCCACCGCCCGCGCCAGCACGACCTTCTCCAGGTCGCGTCCCTTGCGAATGATGTCAGCCACGGAGTCGCGGTGGCTGATGCGGACCACGTCCTGCTCGATGATTGGGCCCTGGTCCAGCTCCGGCGTCACGTAGTGGGCCGTGGCGCCGATGATCTTGACGCCCCGCTCGTGAGCCTGGTGATACGGGCGGGCGCCAGCGAAGGCGGGAAGGAAGGAGTGGTGGATGTTGATGATCCGATTGGGGTAGCGGTCCACGAAGCGTTCGCTGAGGATCTGCATGTAACGCGCCAGGACGATGAGGTCGATTCGCTGCTCTTGCAGCTTCTCGATCATGCGCTCCTCCTGGGCTGCCTTCGTCTCAGGGCTGATGGGGAAGCACTGATACTCCAGCCCGAAGCCCTCGGCGATGGAGCTCAGGTCGGGATGGTTACTGACGATGAGCGGGATGTCAACCTGCAACTCGCGCATGCGCCAGCGGGCCAGCAGGTCATAGAGGCAGTGGGGCAGCTTGGAGACGAAGACCGCCATTCGGGGAACGTGGTCGGAGAAGTTGAGGCTCCAGGTCATGCTGAAGCGCTCGGCGATGGGCCGGAAGGCCTCGCTGATCTCGTCGCGGGCGATGGCGAAGCCGGCCAGCTCCCACTCGACGCGCTGGAGGAAGATGCTCTTCTCCAGGTCCGTGTGCTGGTCGGCGTGGGTGATGTTGCCGTTGTTGCGATAGAGGAAATCGGAGACGGCCGCGACCAGGCCCTTCTGGTCAGGGCAGGAGAGGAGGAGGACGGCGGTCACGGCGTCTTTGTTCATCCCGTGTCAATATACCACGTGGTTTCTTAGCGTCAGCGTTCTTCGGGCTCCTCGGCCTGCGGGCCCCGAGAATCCAGGGAGCGTCGGCCGGCAAGGGCGTGATAGACCGCGTTTACCATACCTCTTCTCCCCCCCGAAAGGAGGCCGTCAGTATCCGGGCGGGGTCATCGGTCTCCTCCACGTTGGGCAGCTCCCTGGAACCGCAGCTGCCAAGCCCGGGCGGCACGTAGACGGTGAACGGCAGCGGCGAGCTCCCCCCGGCGACGGCCTGCACGTAGCGCTCCACCGCTGTCCATTGGCTTTCCGGCCCCGTGCTGCCGGTGTAGCCGCCGCCGTTGCCCGTCTTGTCGGCGTACTGAAAGGCCTGCGCGTACAGAGAGAAAAGATCGAGGAAGTCCGGCGAGGCCGTCCCATACAGGAGGCCGCTCAAGAAGGACTGGCGGGCGAGGGGGAGGCTGGGCCAGTTGCCTTTGCCCCAGGTCAGCCCGGGGGCAAGGGGATCGGAGTGCTCTTCGGGCGTCTGCGACATGGCCAACGCCATCAGGCAGGCCATGGAGTCGCCGAACTCCTTAAGGGCATCGTGCCTGCCAGCGTTGTAGGAGGGGTCGCACATCTTGAGGTGGAAGGCGCGGGCCTGGAACATAGCCCGAAGGAATGCGTAGGGCTCGGTGGCGCCGTGGGCGAACTGGTGGCCCGTGGCGCCGAGGAGAGCGATGAGCTGGCCTTTCTTCCCCATCTCCTCGTAGTCGATGACGCCGTCGCCGTTCTCGTCGTAGGCTTCCAGGAAGCCCTGATGGTAGCGTGACCCGGTAAGGGTGTCGTTGGCCTCGGCATATGCGAGGACAGTCGGCTGGAGGTCCCACAGTACCTTGCTGAAATCGAAGTACAGCGTCGAGGTCAGGAGCTCGGAGAAGACATCACCGTCAACCCGGCCGAGGCGGCCCTGGAGCGAGGCCAGGGAGCCGCCTTCCCGCAGGTCGCGGCCCACCACGTAGTACCGCTGGTGACCCAGCCCGCGGCCCTCCGCGTAGGCGGGCAGCCTGTCCCTTGAGAGGGGCGAGTCAAGGCCGAATCCGCTCACGATGTTCCGCCCGTCAGAGGTGGGCAGCGGCACCGTGCGCAGGAAGTCTGAGGGGAGATCGAGATCGTGGCGCAGGCGCCGGGCCTCTGCCATCGGCACCGTGGTGAACATGTAGCGGCCGCACAGGAGGTCGAGGGCGACGGGGTCCAGACCGGCGAGGACGTAGCCTTCGGGCACGGCGACGGCCGGGGGCGTGCCCATGTGGCTGACGTTCGCCGTCTCGATGGCATCGACGACGCTTAGCATGAAGACACCCTGCCCGGCTGCCGCCTGGATGACATCGACCATCGTGCCGGGCAAGCCGGCGGTGCGCCGGACACGGTAGTGCCCGCTCGCGTCTCGGGCAGCGAGGCCCATCTCATCCACGGCCTCGGGCATCCACACCTGATGGGGGAGGCGGCTCTTGATGCCGGGGACCGGCCCATCCGGCGAGCTGTATTTCCAGGAGGCGCTTGACGGATCGGCGTCAGCGGCCGCCTGCATGGGGTAAAGACCGATGCCCAGGTTCTTGACGGCGCAGGTGAGAAGGGCCATGTTGTGCACCTTCAGCTTCGGCAGGTTGACGAGGACGCAGCCCGGGTAGTCCTCCAAGTCCTGCCGATCGGCCGGATCGCCGCCTACCACGGCCTTGTGGAGCGTGATCTGCTGGAAGTTGGCGCCGTCCGGCACCGGGACATCCCTCCCCCGGAAGGGGGCGGCCTGAAGGTGGTTCAGGTCGTAGACCGGCAGGCGGTCGTCGGCCCGGCCCGGCGGCACGTACGTTCCTGAGACCGAGTCCTCGAAGCCTCTCATCGGGTCGTCTCGATGCGAGGGGTCATGGGTTTCCGCCAGGTAGCGGCGCGCGAAGTAGAAGCCCCAGCCGCCGTAGAAATCGCCGGAGCGGCCCTCGAGGACAGCCTCGGGGGTGATGGTGCGGCCCCGGCCGTAGTGGAGAGTGAAGCGATGCGCGTCGGCGGTGAGCGTCGTCGCGGCCTCGCCGACGGCCATCTGGTGGTAGGAGACGCCTAGTTCGTCATGGAACCACCTCAGGACGGCGGCGACGAACGGCCAGGGAGTGCAGGCCAGCCAGCCGACCCCCTCGCCGTGCGCCTGCGGGTCGATGGTGGTGGCCTGGATGGTGTTTGGCTTGAAGAGCAGCTTGCGGCCTCGCTCAAGCTCGGCGAGCACGCTGCGGCCGAAGGCCGCCTCTTCCTCCAGCGTCCGCAGGGCGTCAGCGATGCACTCGTACGTGTAATCGATCCTGCGGCGGATCTCGCTCCAGGCTTCGCTGCTCTCCTCCTCGATGACGCGTTTGAGCAGGGAAGGGATTCCCTGGTAGGAGCGGGCGGGATCGAGCCGGACGGCGGCAATGGGTGAGCCCTCGCCGTCCAGCGGCAGCTCGCCGAGGGGCGAGCGCACGGTCCTCTCTGCGCTGGCCATCTTCCACCTCCAGGTGTACCGCGGGCGGTGTGCTGCTAGGTTCGGATGATCGCCGGCTCGAACGGCGTCTTGCTGAGCGACTCGCTGCCGTCCTCGGTGATGAGGACGGGCGTTTCCATCCTCAGGCCGCCGATGCCCGGCTTGTTGAGCACGAGCGCCGCGATCTCGATCATGTTCGGCTGGAGCACGAGGTCGGCGCTGGACTCGTACGGCGCGGTCGAGTTGGCGACGGCCGGGTACCATTCGTTGCCAAGGATGCCGATGCCGTGGCCGTAGCCCGGCAGGGCATACTCCCGGTAGCCGATCTCGTCGAGGAAGGCATCGGTCTTCTGCGCCACCTCGCCGAGCGTCGCTCCCGGTTTGAGGCTCTCCAGCAGGTGTTTACAGGTGGCGACGAAGGCAGACGAGAGCTTCTCCTGCTCGGCGGTGGGCTCGCCCATGATGGCGTTGCGGGAGACGTCTCCCAGGTAGAGGTCGTACATGCAGTGCAGGTCGATGACGACGTTGTCTCCCGGCTGGATCAGCTTCCGCGTCGGCGGGGTGCAGCCGCCCCAGGCGTAGGCCGAGCGGTAGCCGGAACCTATCTCCTGGCCGCCGGTGAAGGTCCAGTTCAGCTCGCTGCCGCCCTGCCGCATGGCGTACTCGGCGATGCCCGCCACCTCCGTCTCCGTCATGCCGACCTCTATCTCGGCGAGCACCGCGGCCATCCCCAGGTCGCAGATCTCGGCCGCCCGCCGGAAGAGCGCGATCTCCGCCTCCTCCTTGAGCAGGAAGATCTCGTTCAACACCCCGGTGGCGTTCTTGAGGGAGGCCTGCGGGAACTCGCTGCGCAGGATCTCGTACTCGCTTGCCAGCAGGAACGTCTCGATCCTGATCGGCGAGTGACCGAGCTCGATGCCGATGGTTGCCCTCTCCAGGCCCCTGCCCCGAATCGACGAGACGACGCGCTCCCACATCAGCATCCCCGGCAGCGGGCCGACCGGGTTCACGCCCTTGTAGAAGCTGTCGTCCTTGACGCGCTCGGCGTCGAGGGCCAGCACGTAGAGCTCCGGCTCCCAATCCCTGGGGATCACGGCGATACCCCGCCAGGGGACGAAGGCGCCGAAGACATAGCCCACGGTGCTCAGCCTGGTGGCGATCAGGACGTCGATGCCCTGCTCGCCCATCTTGTCCTGGATCCTCTTCAGTCTCGCCGGGTAGTCGACGTGGGCGGCCATCTCCTCACCTTGATCCTTTCTGCGCGCGAAGGGAAAACGGGGCTCCGGGTACGATGATACCACCGGAGGACGGCAGGCGCTCAGTTTTCGCTAGGGCTTGATGGCGGTGATGAGACGGATGCTGCCGAACGGGCCGAAGTCCTCTCGCCCGGGCTCCACGCCCAGTCGCCGCAGCGCAGCGACTTCGTCGCGGATGATGTCCCCCTCCCGCCGCCACACGCCCGCAGCCAAGCGAGTAGCCAGACCGCCGCGCTCGGACTCACCTACGCTGATGAAGGCGAGCGAGCCGCCGGGTTGAAGGACCCGCAGCATCTCAGCGAGAGCCATCTCCAGGTCGGGCACAGCGTTGATGGCAAAGGTGCTGACGACGCTCTCGAAGGCGCCGTCTCGGAACGGCAGGTGCCGTACGTCGCCACACACGAGCACGGCCGCGAAGGCCCGCTCGCTCTGCCGCTTGGCCGCCCTGGCGAGCATCTCAGGGGAGAGGTCCAGACCCATGGCCTCACCGCGAGCAGCCAGCCGCTCCAGGAGCATTCCGGTGCCGCAGCCGGCGTCCAGGATGCGACCGCGCGCGTGGGGGAGCACGCGATGCTGCCATCTGCGCCAGCGCCACAGCGAGAAGAGAAGAGTAACCGCGTCGTAGAGGGGGGCAAAGCGGCGATACGAGCGCTGCGTGCGCAGGGTCGTGTCTAGTGATCTTTCCTGTGGAGCTTCCCCCATATGAAACGGCGAAGTGCTGACCTCACTGGGGCGCGTCCGCGGACACGGAGCCGGGCAGGGTGGTGGGCGTGTAGTAGCCCACGACGTAGCTGGTGGTCGGGACGAGCTCGTCTCCCAGAAGCGCGCCCGAGTTCGTGTTCTCGACGAGGACGAAGTGCTCAGCCCCCAATCGCTCCATGGCGAATAGCAGGACGGCAATGGAGGGCGGCGAGTCCAGATAGGCGTTGTCGAGCGTGAAGAGTGTGTCGGCGTCGAAGGCCCGCAGCAGGCCGACGGTTACGGCATCGTGGTGCTCGGCCTCGGCCCGTACCAGGTAGTGGGAGAAGTCCACGGCCGCCACGATGATCAGGTCGTCGCTCCACAGCGCGGCCAGGGCCTCGCCCAGGCGGCGGGCCTCGGCCGGCCTCAGGTCGCCGCTGAGGATGAGCGGCACCACCCTCGCCTCCGGCAGGTAGTACTTGACGGCGGGCATGATGCCCGCCACCGAGTGCTCCGTCGTGAGGCTGCGGGGCTCGAGCTTCGCCAGTCCCCGCTCGGTCAGCGCTTCGATGAGGGGCTGGTTCGGCCGCACGAGCCCGAAGGGGGTCTCCCAGGCGAGGTCGCTGGTCAGCACTCGAGCGCTTCCCGTATTCGTGTGGTTGGGGCCGAGGATGATCACCGTATCCGGCGCATCGCCTGCGGCGAGCCCCCGAAAGAACCCCGTGATCAGGTGACCGGGCAGCCAGTGGTGGGGGATGATGCCCCCGAGGACCGGCCCCTCCATCGCCGGTGCGGCGTCCGCGGCCTGAACGGCCCGGTAGAAGGTGCCCCGGTCGAAGAAGAGCATTGGGTGGGTCGGCCGCTGGACAGGCGGCGGGTCATCCTTCGCGCCTTCGGCGCCGAGGCCGGCGACGGCCAGCGCCACGATCAAAGCGGCGCCTCCGGCCAGAGCCAGGATGGCCGCCGCCAGCCGTTTGCCTCGGGGCAAGCTAGCGTGCTTCAACTAGCGAATCTCCACCGTGTCGGGCACCGACAGGTCGAAGCTTGCGGCGCTCTTCATGGACTGGATGGTGGCCGGCTCCGCGATGTACTCTCCCGCGCTCACCACCCGCGCATAGTAGATGACGGGCCTGTAGGGGCTGCCCTTGGCCACGCAGAAGCTGACCCGCTGTCCCTCGATCCGGTACGGGTACGACAGGCCGCTAGGGAACGGCGACTCGCCCTCCGCTGAGAGCCTGGAATAGAGCTGAGTGACGGCCTTCAGTCCGGAGGGCAGCATGTCCGTCACCTGGTAGCAGCCATCGAGAGCCTGGGGCCCAAGCTCGTAGTCCAGGGTGATCCTAACGAGCGCGTCCTCCGTGATAGAGAGTCCCTCGGGCCCGCCCCCCTCGTATTGGCGAGACACCGAGATGTCGGGATCGGGAACGATGTCTGCGGGGTCTAGGGGCACGGTGAAGGAGGAGGCCACCCCCACCTGGCCCTCCAGGGGCTCGACCTGCAGGTCGGCGAGCTGGTCCGGAGTCAACTGGAGGGCGAAGGCCCGTCCCCGCTCCAGCGTCACCTCCTCCCGCTCACCGTCGAGGGTGTAGGCGAACCGCACCGGCTCCGGCGACAGCCGCGCGAGCACGCTATCGAGATAGCTGATCTGCTCCAGCTCGATCAGGATGTCCTCGGTGTAGTTGTTGGTCGTGTAGTCGAAGAGGGCGGGCGCGGACTCGTCGCCCAGACCGGCCGCGAGTATGGCAGCGAGAGACGTGGCCTCCAGGATGTCACCCTGGTCTGTCCCCACCCTCAGCCGAAGGAAGGGCGCGAGCTCCTCGCTGTAGTCGTCCAGCAGGCCCTGATAGACGCTTCGAGCCGTGGGCTCATCGCCCATCTCCAGGGCCGCCAGCCCGAGGTAGAGCCGCTCGCGCCAGGTCAGGTCCTCTTGGTCGAGCAGGTACTGGAGGCGCACCAGCACGGGCTCGCCCAGGCCAGCCAGCCCGTGGAGGGCGATGATGCTCCGCTCGCGTGTCTCCTTCGGGTCCTCTGAGATCGCAAGGAAGTAGCCGGTGAGTCCGTTGCGGCCGAAGCTGTCCGGGGCCAGGGCCGCCACCCGGGCGCTGAGGGTCAGGTCGGCGTCCGCGTAGGGGAAGAGGGCGATGCCGCCTTCGGACGTCTGGTAGAGAGAGCCGTCGAACTCCTCACGCGCGGCCTCTACGTCCTCGAAGTAGAGCTCCAGCAGGTCTGCGGCCAGGTTCCTGGCCAGCATCTGGTCCACCCGGTCGCCGTAGCCCCAGGTGAGCTGGCGCAGAGTGGAGTAGTAGCGGCCGCGGTTGTGGTCCGAGAACACCAGGCGGGTAGGCCCGTCCGATCTCCCTTCGATCTGCAGGTCGGCTTCGAGCTCGTAGTAGCGGGCCTCGCCCCTCATCAGCCGCGATGGCACGACCTTCACCTCGCGCACCAGGCTGTCGCTCATGTCGCCGGCGGAGCCGGAGATGTGGATCTCGTGCTCGCCTTCTTCGAGCTCGGGCAGCGACACACTCGCCGCCTGGAAGGCCGAAGCAGAGGCGGTGACCGGCTCCGTCAGGCCGAGGCTGGGCGCGGTGACCTCGAAGGTCACCTCCTGCCCGGACTCCAGCTCCCGACCGAAGGAGCGCAGCTTGATGGACGGCTGGTCTGAGACCAGGTACTCGCTGTTCATGGCCACGTCTACGAAGAAGGGCAGGCCGACGGGAAGCGGCGTGAGCGAGGTGCCAGCCTTCAGGTCCGCCGTCACGCCCTGGGCGGTGATGCGCCAGGAAGTGAGGTTGTCGGGCAGGTCGAAGGTGACGGAGGCGCGGCCGTCGGAGTCCGTGACCACGCTGCCGAAGAAGGCCACGTCGGCGAAGTTGCGGCGCTCGCCGCCGTCGCCGCCGCGCTCGGCCTGGGCGGCGTCCACGGGATACTGGTGAGAGGCGTACGTGCGGAGGATGCCTGAGGAGACCGGATCGTACAGGGCCTCCAGGACCTCCTGCGCATACATGTACTGCTGCTGTAGCTCGAAGATGGCCTCGTCGACGGCGCTGAGGTTGACCTCGGCGCCCTCCTGCGGCCGGCCCGTCCTATCGGTGACGAGCACCTCCAGGGTGGCGGTGTCGCCCGGCTCGTACAGCTCCCTGTCCGGGGACACCTCGATCTCGAGCTCGCGCTCAGCCGGGTCGAAGCGCAGCGTGTAGCCGTAGTCTACGTCCTGGTAGGTGATGCCGTTGAACCACACCCCCGTCACCGTTGTGCTGGGTACATTGGCCTCAGCGAAGGGGAAGCGGAGGGTAGAGGCGTCCTGGACGTCGTAGTCGCGCAGGCCGTTCTGAGCCTGGTAGAAGAGATAGCGGTTGTCGCCACCGCTGGGCAGAAGGTCGGCGCCCCGGCGCATCTCCAGGAGCACCTCATCGCCGAGGGCATACTGGCTGCTGCCTCCCCAGTAGTCGCCTTGGCCGCCGGCTGGAGCAAGGTACACCATGCCGGAGGAGATGTTGAAGCGGCTGTGCTCACCCCAGAGAGCCAGCTCGGTTATGGCGCGGCGCCCTGCGTCGTCGGTGACGCTTAGCTCGATGTCGTAGGACTTCTCCTCCTCAACCGGGAAGGTGTAGCGGAAGCCGCCGTCGCTGTCGGTGGTCGCGGTGAAGTCGGCGAGGGGCGTCTCCTTCCGGTCATACTCGTAGCGCTTGCGCACGATCTTGGCGATGAAGTCGTAGTACTCGCCGGTCTCCCGCTCCTCCCACGACACCTCGGTCACCTGGCCCGAGACGGTCACGCCGCCCGCCGGCGCCCCGAGGTAATCGACGTCCTCCTCGCCGGTGCCTTCATTGATGCGACTCAGGTCGATGTCGTGCACGGTGCCCTCGATGATCCCCTGGCCATCCTCGAGCTCCGTTGAGGCCGAGACATCGAGGGCGGCGGGAAATACGGACACCGTGCTCTCGCCGCTGATCTCTCCCTCCTCAGCCAGGATGGGCGAGACGGAGAAAGAGAGCGTGTTCGGGTAGGCGTAAGAGCGGGCGATGTATGGGGCCTCTACGGAGGCGCTGGCGGACCCTGCCGAGTCGGTGCTTACCTCGCCCGAGCCGACGTCATCGCCCGTCTCCCACATGAAGGCGCCCCAGCTAAGCCGTAGCTCCGGCACCGGGCTGCCCTCGAAGAAGGCGACGTTGATGTCGAAGTCAACCTCCTCCCCCGCGAAGACCGCCCTGGAGCTGGGCACCACGTCGATCTTGTAGGCCGGCTTGGTGTAGGTCTCGACAGCGACGTACGTGGTGTCGATGACCTTCTCGTCCGCCTTCACGGAGAGCTGGTAGTTGCCGGGCGAGAGGCCGCTGAACGAGAGCTCGCCGCTGAACGTGCCCAGGGACGAGGTTGTCACGTCGCTCTCAGCGATGGTCACCGGCTGGTGGAAGTAGCCGAAGTAGTCGTAGCCGGTGAGCTCGACGGTGAGCTCTTCGGAGGCTGGCGGATCCTCGCGCTGGCGAGCCACGCCCCAGAATCGCACGGTGTCGGTGGGCAGATAGAGCGGGCGGTCCGTAGAGATGTGATGCCAGTAGAGGTCGCCGGAAGGGAGGTAGCCTCCGTAGGAGTAGTAGTCGGAGGAGCCGTGCCCGGAGACGTTGGTCAAGGGCACCAGCGCCCTGCGTCCGTCGGGCGCGGCTACGAGCAGGTTGCCGCTGACCTCGACGCTTTCGTAGGCCGCCTCATAGTAGTCGCCGCTGGGCGGGCGGGCGATCACGATCTCCGGCGGCGTGTCGAATCGGGCGATGCCCTCGTCGTCCGTCAGGGCCTCCGCGCCCGTTCCCACGAACTCCAGGCTGGCCCCCGCCAGGGGGCCCCCTGTCGCCAGGTCGTTCACCCAGGCAAGGGTTTCCGTGCGCGTCACCGTCACGTAGGTGGCGACGTCGGTCACCTGGAGCCATGAGTGCGCTTTCCTGCCCTCGAGCTCGGACTCCACCAGATAGAAGCCCTCGGGCAGCGGCTCCGGGAACCGCACGAACCTGTCGCCCCAAGTTCCTTGCCGCTGCACCGGCGCGTCGAATTGGGCCACGCTGGTCAGGCTGCCGGTGTCGGCCAGGTAGTGGTCTCGGCTGACGTGGGCCCAGGTCGGGATGGCCTGGAACTGCTCTATCGCGGCCAGGAAGGCGTCGATGTCGGCGTAGGCGAAGACCGAGATAGGGATGGTCGGCACGCCCTCATCGGAGGTGTAGACGGAGAGGGCGGGTGTCTCCTGCGTCGAGGCCTCGGCCACCTTGCGCGTGAAGTCGAGGATGGTGGGCCACGCCACCTCCCCCGTCCGCTCGACATCAGAGGTCTCGAACTGGAAGACGAAGTCCTCGGCCATGACATCGTCCGTGCCGGGCAGCCCCACCCCGGCCCGGACGGTGACGGTGTACAGGGTCGCTGGCTGAAGCTCCCCGGGGACGAAGACCACCACGCGCTTGTGAACCTCGAAGCGGCCCTGCGCGGGCGGAGCGATCTCGAAGTAGCCCGAGATGTCACCGATGCCGTCGTGACTGAAGGTGAGCTCTATGCCGCTGTTCACCGGCACCTCGGTGGCCTCGTTCCGCGGCAGTGTCTGGACGACGCGGATGGGGCTCTTGGTCTGAAACGCCCACGAGGCCAGCACTGTCGGGGCGCTGTGCTCCTGCACCATCGAGAGGTGATAGACCTGGTCCACCTCCAGCGCTTCCGACGGGACGATCCGGAACTCGCGGCCGCTCGTCGCTATCACATCGAGCGGAACGGAGG
>CAZFGZ010000026.1:0-16327 GCA_964518585.1 uncultured Dehalococcoidia bacterium
CCCAGTCACGCATGAGGCCGTAGCGGAGCATCGTCTCCATCCCGGCGACGGCGGCTCTTAGGTTGACGCCGATGAGAGGGATGCCGGCCACGGACACGACCAGGTCCGCCGATATGACGACCCCCTTGTCGAGGGCGCGGTCCAGCAGGTCCACCAGGGTTGCCTGCTTGAACTTGGTCGGCAAGTATACCGTCCCCGGCGGGAACATCGGCTCAGCTATCCTTTCGCGAGGCTTCCGGACATAGCGGTCGTCGTATATGAGCCCTTCCTGGCTCGGCTCCTTCCTGCCAGCCGCAGAGATAGCAGCCCCCTCTGTCCAGTTCCTTCGCAAGCACCCAGCCCCGGCAGCTGGGACACCTCACCCTGCCGTAGCCCGGGTGTCGCCTGAACTCGTCCTCCCTCCGGGCGGCGGCGACGAGCTTGTCCATGAGAAACCAGAACACAAATGGCCGATCATCGCGACCCCTCTCTGAGACTGTGAGGGGTTGGCCGAGCCTCAATCGCGGGCGCCTCGGCACCGGCGCTGAGCCACCCACACCACGGGCAGCCGACTTCGAGTAGCTGCTTGGCCTCCACCCGCTTCTCGCACTGCGGACAGGTCTCCTTGGGCACCTGCGCCTCCTGCCAGGCGGGCAGCTCCAGATTCGTTCCAGAGGGGAACTCCAGACCGTACCTCGCCGCCGTCTCGAAGGAGGCGAGCGCTGCCCGAATCTTGATGCCCAGCAGCTCCACGCCCACCACTGACACCATGATATCGGCGTTGACGACGAGCCCTCTGTCCAGTACGGCGTCGACGACGTCGACCAGACCGCCAGCATATTCACGTTGAGGCATCAGCTCCCTAGGCAACGTCACGATCCTCCTTCCGGCGTATCCCTCTCCTCCGAGGTTCGCGCGCCGGCTTCGCGCGCTCCAACGGCGTCACCGGCTCCGACCGAGGCTCGCGCCCGCGCCCGACCCCTTCCCGGACGGCCTCGAGCCGCGCCTCAGCCTCCACCTCCCGCTGCTTCTCCTGGTGCACCTCCTCCAGGATCTCCTTGACGCGGGTTCTGCGAGCCTCAGTGGTCCGCTCGGTGCTCGTCGGGGCGTACGTGGACTCCAGGGTGTTGTACAGGCTCAGCATCCGGTAGGGCTGCTTCTCGGAGCCGAACAGATGGGCAAGGTCCAGGATCCTTTCCCGTGCCTCGCTTTCCTCGTCTGTGCCCGGATACTCTTCGATGAGCTGGCGGTACATGTCGAGCGCCTCGGCGTAGTGCTTCGCCTCCTGCTGCCGGATGGCTAAGCTGAGCATGGCGGTACGACGAGCCGCCGAGACTTCTTCCAGTGACCGTGTCCTGAGGTCTTGCATGTGTCCGGCCATGTTGGGTCTCCTTCCCTGGACTTGTGCGCGCCCTCTATCCTGGGGTGGCCGCATGGGCTCGCGCTGGACTGCTGTCGTTCGGAAGCCCTCCTGCCGTCGCGCCGATGTCTTGCTTCGCGTAGAGGGTCCAGTCAAACCTGGCGAGGGCGTCGAGCCCCCTTATCGGGCGCGGCTGACGCATCGCCCGGGCAACCCGGTACGTTGGGAACCGCGCCCTGAAGTCTCGGAAGTACCTCTCGCTCTGCTCGCTCCTGGCAGCGCACAAGGGACAGTTGCCGACCGGAACGATCATGTTGACCAACACCTGCCGGCAGGAGATGTCCAGCGCCGCCAATGAGCTGAGCAGACGTTCGGTCTCCTTGACGGCCATCGCCTCAGGCGTGGTCACGGCGATGAAGTCCGCGTTGGCGGGGTCGCTGAGCCAGGCGCGCACCTCCCGGATCTGCCTCGCCAGCCTGGCCACGAGCGCCCCGAGTCTGTCGACCCTGAACACTTCCTGGTACTTGATGACCATCCTCGCCAGCGCTAGGTACCAGTCCCTCACGGGCTGGGGCATGCTAAGAAACCGGAGCAGGTGCCCGGTGGGGGCCGTATCCAGGATCGTTAGGTCGAACTCGTCGCCCTGGGCGGCCTTCACTCCCTCGATCAGGGCCAGCATCTCGTCGAGGCCAGGAGGGGCCAGGTCCAGGATCTGGTCCAGGATCTCGAAGTCGAACACCACTCTGGCATTGCGCGACCGCCCCTGGGCAGCTCCCAGGAACTCTTCGGCGGCAGCTCGCTGTTCCGTCTTGTAGTCCTCGAGGAGGCTACGGGTGTCGAGCTCCCAGGCGTAGAGGTTGTCATATCCTGAGACGGGCGTGATCTCCCGGCCAATCGCCTGGTCGAGGCTATCGGCCAGGGAATGCGAGAGGTCCGTGGAGACGACGAGAACCCGTCGCCTTGGCACCTGTTCCGCCACGTGCACGGCCGTGGCGGCCGACACGGTCGTCTTGCCGACGCCCCCCTTGCCGCCGAACAGGACCAGCCGGGTCGATGGTAGTTCGAGGCCAGCCGCACGGGCGGACACCGGCTCCCGGGGGCACAGCCTGAGGTAGACGGGCTGGGTCTCTCCTCCGCCAAGCAAGCGGCCGTAGTCCTCCAGACGCTGAAGGCCGCGGACCCCGTAGGGCAGAAGAGGCATCTCCCAGAAAGTGAGGTCAGCGAGGTTCTCACGAAGGCGCTGGAGGGAGACGGCCTGCGCCCGCCGCTCCGGCCCGCACTGCGGACAGATCCGCCCCGCCGGGGCAACGCGATTGATGATCAGGTGCTCGATGGGGACACGGCACTCCCGCAGGCGCTGAACCAGCCGCTCCGTCTCCAGCACGCACATCTCCTCCGGGACGGTGACAGCGACGAACTCATTGATCCGCTCGTCGTGAAAGAGCCGCTGCACCCGGTTGACGTCTCTATTCATACGAGCGAGGAAGGCGTCAACGTCGTCCGGCCGGTAGCGCCCCACGAGGGCGGAGACGATGTAGCGATGCTTCTGCTGCATGGAATCCAGGGTGTCGAGCCACAGCTTCATCTCCTCCGGCAGATCAAGCATGCGTAGGGTGTGCTCCGTGGGCGCCGTGTCCACTGCCACGAGGTCGAAATCGTTGGCGTTCATGAGGTCCATTATCTCGACGATCGCCATGACCTCTTCCAGGCCGGGAAGGCCGAGCTTAAGGAATCTCCTGATGTCCTCTTCATCGAGGAACGTACCCCGGTAAGTGATCTTGCCCAGCACCTCGCTGTGCTCCGCCTTGAAGCGGTCGAGCAGTGCCTGGGCGTCCAGCTCAAGAGCGAAGAGGTTGCCGACACCGGCGATGGGCGTCACCTCGCCCCCGATCCCCTGGTCGAAGCTGTCGCCGAGCGAGTGCGCCGGGTCCGTGGAGACGATGAGGAACCTCTCATCCGGCGAGCGGCGGGCCTGAAAGAGGACACTCGCCGCCGCCGCAGTCGTCTTGCCAACACCGCCTTTCCCTCCGAAGAAGACGAAGCGCCGTCCACGGCCGCCCAGGAAGCTGGGCAGGGCGTCTGCACGCCTGCGGGTCGCTGCACCGGCTGGAGAAGGCCCCTTCTCAGAAATCAACGAGATAGCCCTCTTCCTCCAGTTCGCGTTTGTAGGCTCGGACCGCGGCCAGGTGCTCCATCAGCTCTTCTTCCTGCCGGTCGTACTCCTCCTGATCGGTCTCTCCCAGTTCGAGCCGAAGCTGGAGCTCCGTGAGCTGGGACATGATACGCTCCTCGTCGAGCTGCTCCTTCTGCACCTCGCCGTGGATCTCCTCCAAGACGTGCTTGATGCCCTTGTACGGGCCCCAGACAGGAAAGGTCACCACGCCGTTCACCGTCTTGAGCACCTGGTACAGAATGTACGACTCCAGGAAACCTCCAAGGATCATGGCTGCTGCCCACCCCTCACCATGCCTTGGCCTCCTCTTTCGTCACTACGCCAGCGCCGCCGCACGTGGTGCAGTAGAGGTGAAGGTCGCCACGGCGGTCCCTGCCCTCGCCGCCGCAGACCGGACAGGTCTCTGTTGGCTCTTTGATCGGGATAACTCCCGCGCCCTTGCACGCGGTGCAGGTCAGGCGGGCAGTTGGATGGATGCCGGTCGCGGCGCAGAAGGCGCACTGGCGGTACGGTGCCTCGACCTCGACGACACCGGTTCCGCCGCAGACGCCGCAGCTAGAGAGCTTCGAGGGGACGCCAAACGGGTCCTTCCCCTGGCCCCGACAGTAGGCGCACTTCACCTCGGCCAGGTTCACCTGCCGCTCCCCAATGCGCCCCCGCCTGGTAGCTATCTTCCGTGTCATCTTTCCCTCCTCCGGGTGGCCACCCAGAAGGGCCACCCAGCCATCCTGCCGCACGTCGGCGCCAGCTCTAGATCGAAATGACTCCCACGCCCGAGCACGTGGTGCAGGGGAGCGCAAACTCGTTCGACCAGTTCCGGCCGGTTCCGGCGCACGCCGCGCAGGTCTGCACCGGCTCGCTCACGGGCACTGAGCCCTTTCCACCGCATACCTGGCAGGTAAGGTTGCGACGCTGGCCGCGGCGGTCATGATGGATGCCGGTGCCGTAGCAATAGGCGCAGCGTCGCGTGCCCTTTGGCACCTGGACAGCCCCGCCGCCGCAGCAGATCGGGCATTGATTCGGCGTCGCCCATGGGTCGACGCCCTTTCCACGACAGTACACACAGGTCTGTCGGACCGCGGCGACGCCCTCCTTGGTTTCCTCTCGAACCATCGTGCCCGGCTCCTTCCGGGAAGTCCTATTCCTCCGCTTCTTCCCAGTGGATTACGATCTCGATGAAGTTGAAGGGGGGCAGGCAGCCCACATAGTTGAACTTCATCCGGTCGCCGTAGGTCTCATCCAGCTCGTTCACGGCGGTGTCGAATTCGCCCAGCCGCTCCCTGTAGAGCAGGAAAGCGCCGTTCAGCACCATCGTGTCTGTCATGATCTTGTTGGTCTTGTAGTCGTAGGCGACGGGGCGGAGCGGTCGGATCAGGAGCGGGGCCTCGCGGCTGCGCTTGTCCTCGATAGCATTGTTGACCAGGGCGCCGATCTGGATCCTCTCGTCCCTCCACGCCAAGCCCGAAGAGGGCCGACTGGCGATCCGGTCGCGGAGCATCCTCACCTGGCGATACTCCGAGACGATGGCGGCGAACAGCCGCTCCCTCTTCCAGAAGACCTTCAGCCCGACCTCCACCTTGTCCTCCATGTCTGCAAGGAGGCCCTGAAACTCGCCAAACCTTCTCTTCAGCACCCTGCGGATGCGCTCCTCGGCCGGGTCAACTCGGGTGGCCGCGGCCAGGGTGCCGAACCTCACAGGGAGCGGGTTGTAGCCCCTGTCCATCACCTCCTCGATGACCTTCTGGTGACAGACGGTGTTGTCGCGAGTGGCGTCACACTTGGCGTCGTCACACTCACTGGCGACGAACGCCAGGTCTTCAAAGTGGACGGTGTAGACAGAGCCGCCGTTGTTGCCGATGCCGCGGGTCTTCAGGCGTTTCGTGGAGAACGGCCGCTCCTTCTCGCTCCTGATGAGGCAGTAGAGGTAGGTGCGCCCGTCGTCCCTGAGACCATCGCGTCCATCGGTCATAGGGCATCGCCCCCGGCCGCCCCGATACTTATGAGCACGGTCTCGTTGATGGCGTCAGGTTCGAACGAGCACTGTTGCTCATCAGGAGGGAGGGAACTGTCCTCCCGCTGCCTGAGCTGCGCCCGGCAGTAGCTCATGAGCAGGCTGGAGGCCTCCTTCACCTCGGCGAAGCGCTTGTCGCTGCCGCCGTCGCGGCCGGGCTGCGCATCCGGGTGAAACCGGCGCGCGAGCTGGTGGTAGGCTCTCTTGATCTCCGAGACGCTGGCACTCCTGCCTACCCTCAGTATCCTGCGGGCCCGGTCAATCCGAGGCCGAACGACGGGCCGGATCTCGACGGTACTGAAGCTGTAGGGGGGCAGAGGACCGACGCGCCGGAGGGTCAAGCGGCCGCCTACCTCCTGGTCCAGCGCGTCCAGGCCCTGGTCGAGTTCATCCAGCCGCCCCTTCTCCAGGAGCACTGCCAGGTTCATCACGAAGCTGTCGTCGAACAGCGGGTTCCTGCGAAACTCGACTGAACACGGCGCCAGGCGCTGGAACGCGGCCCGCTCGTACCCTTCGCGCCAGCGGTCCAGGGATCGCTTGACCATCTCGCCCAGGCGCACCCTCTGGGGGATGCTGGCCGGCGACGAGTCGCCGCCGATGCTCTTCTTGATCTCTGCAATAGGCTCCTCGCGGGCCACATCCCCTAGCACTGACGGCAGGTCCCAGGTGGCCACCAGCTCGACCTGGATCTTGTCCTTGAGGCCGTCCAGGGCGCCACGGAAGTCGCCGTACCCCAGGCGCAGGATCGATCCGACCCTGTCTTCATCCTCGACTGCGGTCCCGAACTTCATGGGCAGGACGGGGAAGCGCTGCAACACCTGCTCGACCACCTGCTGGTGGCAGGCAAGCTCCCGGACCAGCAGATCGCGGCCCAGGGCGGCGTAGTCTGTTGGAGCCCAGGCGCTCACTACGGCGGCGATATCGCGATGGGGGACGGTGTGAGCCCGGTCGCCGCGTCCACCCACGGTCGTGCAGTTGAAGCTGATGACTTCGCCCGTGGGGATGATGCCGTAGATGTACGTCCGGTCACCGTTCGCCCGCGCCATTGCCATCCTACCTCTTTCTTGACCGGGGCTTCTTCCCCCCGGCCTTGTCGAAGCGAAGCTCCAGCACGCCATTCTTGAACGTGGTCTTCTGTGAGGCCACGCTGACCGCCGCGGGTAGCAACACTTCTACGGCGTATTTCCTGGGGGCCGTCTTGGTAGTGGAGATGCACAGGGCATTGCCCTTCACGTCGATCACAATGTCCTTGATGCTGACGCCGGGCATCTCCGCTACGACCAAGACAGAGTCGCCTTCGTCGAAGACGTCAACCATGGGTTCGCGCACCTCATCGACCACGGGGCCCGCGTTGGTGACGCGCACATTCCCGAACTGCTGTACTTGGGGCGCGCCGCCGAGACCCGTGCGGACGTTAAAGCCGTAAACGCCTCGCATCCCCTGGGGCAGGCCCCGAATCTCGCCGCTGCGCTCCGCCAGGGCCTCTCCCTTCTCCGCCAGCTCGGTGAGCAGCTCGATGAAGCTGCCGAGCCCCTTGAGCACACCGCCGACCCCGAGCCCGAAGTCGAACTCTGCCCTCTCTTCCTCTTCCCTCTTCGTCCTTCCTCGCTTCTGTCCAGGCATCCTCAGCCACCTTCCCGATATCAAAGCAACCTGCCGTGCGGACTCTCTGTGGCACGGCCCGCGCGAAGCCGGCCCGGCCTAGACTGCTCCGCGCCTCCGCCTAGAGCGAATCGGCTGCAAAGGGCTGGGCGCTGTCCCGCCCTCCGCCGCCTCTTCGTGAATCTGGGGCTCCAGCGCCCCCAGGATACGGGCCTCTTCACGCTCCACGACCACTATCTGCGCTTCTGTCCGCTCTTTCTGGCTGAGCCAGATGACAAGGCGCTGCTCCAGCATCTCTCTCTCTCGGGCAAGGCGCTGGAGCTGCTTATAGAGGTCGCCTTCGCCCGTGGAGTGGCGCATCGCGCTCTGGTGCCTGACATCGTGGACGGAGCGGCAGTGTTCGACCATCTTCGTGGGTATCGATCTCATCGGTCTCGTCCCTTCTCGCGGCATGCCTGCTGTCACCCCCTCCATCCGTGGGCGGGCTTGAGGCGGGCCGAGTCCAGGCGCCAAGTCCGCGCGTCAGTTCCAGCCGCTCCCCCGGATGAGGTCCAGCAGGATCTGCCTTCTCTCCTTGTCCGGCATACCGGCCGGGTTTGTCTCCTTCGCCAGGACATCCAGGCAGACCTCGCCGAAGGTGAGACCGCTTCCGTCCTCGCTCCGCCTGGCCATGATCTCACCGATCATGATGCAGGCTCTCACGGTGGGGTCGCACTGGCCCCCGGTCGCCTCCCGCAGCCCCCTATCTACGCCTACGATCGTTTCCACCTGGGCCTGCGGCAGGCCCGTCCGGGACTGAGTGATGGCCACCTCTGTCTCGCGGTCGAAGTGGCCCAAGTCCAGGGTGATCATCCTGTCCAGCAGGGCGTCCTGGCTGGCGTGCACCCCCGCGTACTCCCTGGGATTGCTGGTGAAGATGGCCGTGAAGTCCGGGTGGACCTGCAGGTATCCCTTCTGGCTCCTGATTACAGGGAGGATGAGGATCCTCTCCTCCAGGACTGGCAGGAAGATGTTGTTGGCCTCGGGCCGCGAGCGGTTGAACTCGTCATAGATGAGGGTGTAGCCTTCCTGACAGGCGATGGTCAGCCGGCTATCGACCCAGCGGTAATCGAGCCGGTCCTCCGTCTTGACTACGGAGTGGATGAAATTGTCGACGGTCTTCCTCCGTTCGTAGCCGTGCTCGCCGCCCACCAGGTCCGAGGTCATGTGCTCCTCGTCGCCGCTGACAATGATCATCGGCCGACCCAGCTCCTCCGCCAGATGGATAGCCAGGGTGGTCTTGCCGCAGCCGGTGGGACCGCGGAAGTGGACAGGGAAGCCCTCGCCGGCGTAGGCCAGGGCGCGGTCGATGATACTCCTGATAAAGGGGGTCTCCACGAAGGCGGGACACGAGCCCACTTCTGCTGGCGCCTGGTAGACAGCGCTGGCGGTCCGGGCGGCCATTCCCTCAGCGCTCCCCCCATCATCGCCGTCGCCCGCGACTGCGCTTGCTTGCAGGTCATCCGTCCGAATGGCCACTGCTGGTTCCTCCTAGCTTCTGTGCATCCCTCCCCTCAGACCGGGAAGTACTGCCTTGTCTCCTCGTCTCGCCGGATCCTGCCCTCGTCGAGCAACGCGCGGACGGTGCGGGCGGCCTCGAGCCTGTTGATTCTGAGCGCCTGCTCGATCTGCCGCAGCCTGGTGCCGGGGTGCTCCGAGATGTAAGTCAGCATGGGGCCAGCGGACTGCGATGCCGTGCCCGTCCCTGCCCGGGCGACTGTGCGGCGGCCTGTGGCGGCCGCTGTCTTCCGGGCGGAGCGGGTGGCGGCCTGGTGCCGGCGCCACTCGTTTCGCCCTCCTCTGGTGATACCGGCGAGTCCGGCCATGAATCGCTGCACGTCACTCATGAGCTGGGCGACCTCCTGCTCGCGCTCTCGGGTAAGGCCGTGCAGGTGGCCGACGAAGTCCGCGGTTTGCGCAGCATGTCGCCGCACGTCGCGCCTCCGGGCCCGGGTCAGGTCACGGAGCTGACCAACGAATTGGCCGGTCTGGGCGGCGTGCCTATGCATCTCCTTCTTGCGAGCGCGTGTCTGGCCGTGCAGCTGCCCCATGAACTGGCCCGTCCCGGCAGCATGTCGCCGCATGTCGCGCCTCCGGGCCCGGGTCAGATCATGGAGCTGACCAACGAATTGGCCGGTCTGGGCAGCGTGCTCATGCGTCTCCTCCTTGCGAGCCCGCGTCCCGTCACGTAGCTGACCCATGAACTGGCCCGTCTCGGCAGCATGTCGCCGCATGTCGCGCCTGCGCGTCTTGGACATGCGGTCAAGCTGAACCACGAACCGCCCCGTCTGAGCGGCGTGCTCCTGCGTCTCGTGTCTGCGGGCCCGGCTCAGGTCGTGCAGATCACTCATGAACTCCCGCGTCTCGATTCTCAGCCCAGTGACTCCGGCGTTTCGCTGGTGCTGGGCTGATACGAGCATATTCCCCAATCGTGCCATGTCACTTGCGGTTGGCATGGCTCCTCCTTCCTCATTGACCGATGGCAACGGTCGCGTCTAAGATCAATCCTGCGGCGCCGGTCAGGGGTCCCATATGCATCTCTCACGCCGGGAGCCTGTAGTGTAGAGGAGCCCCTGACCGGCCCACACTGCTCTTGTCCTCGCGCGGGTTGGTTGCCCGCCGGCTAGGCCGGGGGCGCCGCCAGCGGCGTCAGGCCGATGGCTTCCGCGTACTTCAGAAAAGTGTCCACTCCGGCGGCCACTGCCCTCGCCTCGACTGCGAGAAGCTCGATGCCGACCAATGACACTCTCACCCAGGCATCGATGACGATGCCCTTGTCCAGGATCCGGTCGACGACCTCGACCAGGCTGGACGACGCTATTGCCTTCTCTACCGCCACGTTCTTCACCTCCTCTCCCTAATGGAATCCCCACTACAGGGCCAAACGCCAAGGGTGCAGCGGGAAACGGCTCCCTTGTCTCCACGCTGGCACCTGTTGACACCATGAACCGAGACTGTAAGACGGGGTTCATCCTGGGGTTGCCTCAGCCTGCTGTGCAGAGTTCTGGCCCTGCTGTTGAGAATCTAGGCCTCGCCCTGAGAGTCTAGGGCGGAGCGTTTGGCCGGTATATCGGCACTGCCCTTATTCCGCCGACCGCCAGTCCCGATAGGGCCAGGCTCGCGGCTCAGGCCGGGCACCGCCTCGACCGGCCATCCCGCCCTGTTTTCTGTTTCGGCCGGGCAAGCCGCCCGCGTATCGCCCGGTGGGCGGATTCTGAATCGTCTAATAGGTAGAGGCGGACAACCGGTCTGCCGGGTCCAGCGTCGGTCTCACGCCGCCGGCCCTAGCGTCCTACAGCGCTTGCACGGGCGAGGTCAATCTCCGGCCTGTGACGACCTCTCCGCGCCGCCTCAGCACACGGTAGGTGATGTGAAGAGCACCTACGGCCGAGAGGATAGGCCACTAGGCGTAGCCTGGCGCGACCCAGTTATGCTGGCGGGCGCTCAGCGTTGTTAGAGGTGGAAGAGGCGGCGTCCGCGCGCCTAGACCGGCCCCAGGACTCTTGAGGCACCCCTCCCGCTCATGTAGTATCGCGACAGCGGAAGCTTGGGGGGAGCGGAGGGGGCAGGAGAAGCAAGGAAGGAAAGCAAAGAGCTGGCAGTACGCAGCATCCCACCTTATACCATCACTACCAGGCGTCCGAATGGCGGCGGAAACGGTTTCGCGCAGCCGTTCCAGGCACCTGAATTCGACCACCGATTCCGGGCCCCGAAGGTAAACCGCTTCTCCCGGCTCAGGCGGTCCGAAGGCGACATTCTCATCCCGCCGCGGCAGGCCAGCGCCCCGAGCCACGAGGTTGTGAAGACCGCGACCGAGTACCTGGTTCGTGTATTCTTCCCAGGGACCGTATCACTCGCCGATCTGCGGTGGGAGTTAGTCGGCGACGTGCTAGAGGTGGAGTACACCGCGTCCGGTTGGTACTACTACGAGAACTTCCTCGTCCCGGTGACCTCTGCCCCAAAGGTCAGCATCCGCGACCACGTCTTCGAGGCTCAGTTCCCCAAGGTAGCCTAGGCGCGTCCCGGTAGAGACGCCAGGCACCGTCTACAAAGCCCGCTCCCGAGATGCCCTCGATACCTCTGCTGTCGCCTGGCGGAAGTGCCGGCCGGTGATCTTGAAGCGGCTGTAGTTCCCCTCCGCCTCTCCTGAGCCTGACTTCGCCTTCTGCCGGGAATCGAGGAACTCCCGGATGGCCAGCATGGAAGCCTGGCGGCAGATGGCCTCGATGTCGGCGCCCACCAAGCCCTCGGTCTGGCCGGCGAGGGCGTCCACGCCCACGTCCTTGGCCAGCGGCTTGCCAGCAATGTGAATTTGGAAGATTGCCCGGCGGGCCGCCTCCTCGGGGGCAGGCAGCTCAATTAACATGTCGAAGCGGCCCGGGCGCAGAAGCGCGGAGTCGACGATGTCGAGCCGGTTCGTGGCGGCCAGGATTACCACCCCCTTGAGCTCCTCGATACCGTCCATCTCCGTGAGGAACTGGCTCACCACCCGCTCGATGACGTGCGACTGGCCGGTGTCGCCAGCGGCCCGCGCGGGGCAGAGGGCGTCGATCTCGTCGAAGAAGACGATGCAGGGGGCGGTCTGCTTGGCCTTCTTGAAGACCTCCCGCACGCCCTTCTCGCTCTCCCCCATCCACTTGGAGATGAGGGCGGGGCCCTTCACTGATATGAAGTTGACCTCGCTCTCGCTGGCCACAGCCTTCGCGAGCAGGGTCTTGCCGGTGCCGGGGGCCCCATGGAGAAGTATGCCCTTGGTCGGTCTGGTCTTTGCGTACTCGAACAGCTTGCCGTATCTCAGCGGCCATTCGACACTCCCCCGCAGGATCTCCTTGGCCTCTTCCAGGCCGCCCACGTCGTCCCACTTGACGTCGGGAATCTCGGTGAAGACCTCGCGGATGGCGGAGGGCTCCACGTCCTTGAGGGCCTCCAGGAAAGCATCCTGCGTCACCTCAAGCTCGAGGAGTTTCTCGAAGGGTATGTTCGCCTCTGCGAAGTCGATGCTGGGCATGATGCGGCGGAGAGTGCTCATCGCCGCCTCGCGGCAGAGGGCTTCCAGGTCGGCGCCGACAAAGCCGTGGGTTATCTGGCCGAGACGCTCCAGGTCCACGTCCTCGGCCAGAGGCATGCCGCGGGTGTGAATCTGGAGGATCTCGAGCCGCCCGTTCTTGTCCGGGATGCTGATGGCGATCTCGCGGTCGAAGCGGCCGGGCCGACGCAGGGCAGGGTCGAGCGAGTTCGGTATGTTGGTGGCGCCGATGACGATGACCTCGCCGCGCGACTTGAGGCCGTCCATAAGAGCCAGGAGCTGGGCCACCACCCGTTTCTCCACCTCCCCGTGGATCTCCTCTCGCTTGGGTGCGATGGCGTCGATCTCGTCTAAGAAGATGATGGCGGGGGCGTGCTCGGAAGCCTCCTGGAAGATATTGCGCAGGTGGGCCTCGCTTTCGCCGTAGAACTTGTGGATGATCTCGGGCCCCGCAATATGGAAGAAGTTGGCGGCGGTCTCACTGGCTACGGCACGGGCGATGAGGGTCTTGCCGCAGCCGGGTGGGCCGTGCAGGAGCACGCCTTTCGGCGCGTCGATGCCCAGGCGGTCGAAGACCTCCGGGTACTTGAGGGGCAACTCGATCATCTCGCGGATGCGAAGTAGCTCCTTGCCCAGGCCGCCGACATCCTCGTAGGAGACGGTGGCCTCCTCCCGCGTGCCGCCCTCTCCCTTGATACGGATGGCCGTGGACGGCTGGACGATCACCGCGCCCTTGGGCATCGTTGACTCCACCGTGAAGTCGAGGGCCCGGGTGCCGAACAGGTTGACGCGCACGCGGTCGCTCTCGCTGAGGCCGCGTCCCTCCAGCAAGCGGGCGATGTAGTTCGTCTGCTGGGTGCCAGGCCTCGAACGCATCGGGTTCAACGGCGCCAGCGATACCGTCCGTGCCAGCTCATAGGGGACCTTGAAGACCGTTACGGTCTCGTCCAGGCCAGCCTGGACGTTTTCCCTCACGATGCCGTCTATCTGGACAATGCGCCTGCCTCGGTCCGAGAGGTAGGCCGGCATCGCCTTCGCCACGCTCTGCCGTTTGCCGGTGAGCGCTACCAGATCCCCGATCTCCGCCCCGAGGATTTCCAGGTCCCGAGGGTCCATGCGGGCGATGCCACGGCCCACGTCCTTCATGTGGGCTTCCGCGACGCGCAGGGCTATCTTCGGCGTGTCCCCGTCCTCACCCAAGAAGTGTCCTCCCCTCTGTCCGTGACCTCTCCGCCAGAAAGGCGCAATGAGGTCTTATGTACATAACCATCTCTCCGTCGCAGCGGCGCAAGCGGGTGCGCTGGCACCTTGAGCCTCGCTGCGGTGCGCTTTCGCCTGCTTCAGTGAATGAGTTCGTTGGCAGCTGCAATTGCTCTCCGTAGCAGAGTCACTGCGTGCCCGGGCGAGTCGACGGGGGTGGCTGCGTCGCCAGCGAGCGCCCCGGCTCTCGGGACAGGTCCCCCCTGCCTCCTGGGTTCGCGGAGCCCCGTCGCCGCGCAGCCAGTGTAAGGGCCTCCCGGACCGCCTTGATATCCACAAGTCCCCTTATCTTTGCTCAATCTCCCGCCCGACCGCGATGCCACCGTGGTTCGGGTCGCGATGGTGCCGCGCCTCAGCCTTCCGGCCCGTTGGCAGATCTGGATAGGCTCCGTGCTCCTCAAGGCGCATAGCGGCCGTTCCCGTCGGCGCTTTGGCCGAGGGCCGCCGTCAGCTCAAGGCACGTCCAGAAAGCCGTGCGGCGTACGACTACGGATTTCCCCCGCACACCATTAGATGTGTCAACGGCGGTATGTCCCGTCTAACCCCGATTGGCACCGCCTGCGCCCAAGGGAGACAATCGGCTTCGCGTCTCCACCCGGAACCGTTCGGGGCCTCGATAGGCTGAGGCGCGCCAGGCCTCTTCCCTCTACGGGAGGTGTTGCGTGAGCAAGGGGGAACCTCTGACGAAGGCGGCACTCGGCCTCTGAGGTACGCTCGACGTCGGTCGCGCCGCCCTGGCATGGCGAGATGGCTGCCTCTCGCCTGCCTCGCCATCGCCCTCGTAACGCTCTCGGGCTGGGCCGGGACCGGCCGCAGAGGACGGCGGGCGCGAGGGGCCGGCAGGCGCACAGCCGAAGCGCCGCTTGGGCGGGCGAGGCTAGCGGACCGACGGCTGCACCGCCCTATTCGCCAACTCGCGGCCCGCCACTGGCACCCGCTCGTGCTCATCGCCCTGGTGATCCTGGCGTCGGCATCATTCGCTGCGACCGGCGGCGGCCTCAGGGCACAGGAGCTAGCCAGGGCGCCGGCGCTACAGACCCCAGGCTCTGGCTTTCAGACCCGGGGTGAAGCCGAGTTCCCCAAACGCAGGATTTCGAAGGTAGCGTCCCTCCAGTGGAACCCGACCTTACAGCCTTCCGCAGAGCCCCGACACCCCACCCCCTCTCCCCCGCTTCAACCCCCCGGTCCACCTCCAGCCACACCGGTTCCTCCGTCGACGCCTCCGCCCCGTGTCGTTGCAGCGCCGACCACGCCCCGCGACGCGATCGTGGGCCTTGCTACCTGGTATGGCGGCATCGACGGCTATGGCCCCGAAGACACGATGGCGGACGGCTCTCAGTTCAACCCCAACGATCCCACCATTGCCGCCGCGAACAGCTGGCCACTGGGCACCTGGTTGCGCGTGTGTCACCTGGATCGCTGCATCGAGGTCCAGATCCGCGACCGCGGCGCCTTCGGGCACGCCGTGGACCTCTCGCACGCGGCCTTCAGCCAGTTGGCTCCGCCGAGCGCGGGCGTCATAACCGTGACCGTAGACAGGCTGCGCGAGGACGTGGCCTTCGAGGGTTAGATATCGAGGTGCCGCACGACGATGTCGCGGGGTAGCTTCTTCTCGACTTGGTGAGCGGCGCCGATGAACAGCAGGCCCGTCTGGCCCTTGCCGAGGGTGGCATCGATCCTGCGTGCGATGTAGCCGTCTCGCTCGTCAAGAAGGGCAGGGGCCCGCTTGACGTAGGCCGCCCTCGCCTTGGCCCTGGCCTGGCCGGAGGCATCGTCTATCGCCTTCAACAGCGTGTGCTCCTCCACTAGTAGCTCGGGGTCCTCAGTACCGAGAACGGTCGCGCCCTGCTCAGCCAGCCATCGGAGCAATTCGTAGTTCTGGCCAGGTGCCCTGAAGACGATCCTGTCGACCAGCTCCGCCGGGGTGTCGGGGAGCCCATCCTGGTAGACACTCACGCCGCTCCAGTCGAGGTCGAGGCTCTCGACGCGTTCCTTCATCGCCGACCAGAAGGCAGCGCCCCGGCGGGTAGCCTCGGCCAGCCCCCGCGCGCTCTCGGGAGCGACGCTGCCCATGTCCTCGCGGCTGTGGACGATGGGGACGATTATGAGCGTACGCATGGCTCCGGCATCCCCCTCGGGCCGAGAAGGCCGCCCGAATCTCCATCCCCTTGGGACGCCCTAAGCATAGTCTCGGCCGTGAGGGCCCGCAACCGCTGCCGGGCAAGGGTGCGGATTGGGGCAGTCGTGCTGCCGATGATGACGTAAGCGCCCCATTTGTCAGGGGGTGTGGGTCGTCAGCACCTTTCGGACTGCGACGTGGGGGAGACCTAGCGTTGCGAAAGCACGGCTGAGCTTCGCTGGAGCACGCTTGGGTCCTCTCCAGACGTGCCCCGAAGGTTGGGCGACTTGCGACCGCCTCCCCAGATTCTAGAGCCCCTGCCTCCGGGGCAGGGGGTCACCGCGCCGCGGAGAGCACATATCTCCGAGCCAGAGGCCCGCAGACCTGAGGATGGCACCCGGCCATAGGCTTCACACGCCACAACGTGGTGGGCCGCTATGAGCGGTCTCTGTGGCCAGTCGCGGGGCGCAGTCGAAATGTCCCTGCCGCCGTGTCGTACTCTGCCACGCCTAGGTCGACCAGGTCCTTCATCATCGAAGCCGTTTCGCTGTCTAGGTCGCGAACGCTGATGGCCTGGTTTCCGAGGCGACGAGCAAGGGTCTTGTATCGCTCTGGCCATCCTGCAAGTCGCTCGAGGGGGTCCACCGCCTTCGCAGGAACGTAGCAAGGGCGCTCGTGGCTCCCGCCACGATGATTGCAAGCAGAGGGATTATCTGGACTGCAGAGACAAGGAGGACCTTTGCCACAAACAAGTCAAC
>CAZFGZ010000027.1:0-15936 GCA_964518585.1 uncultured Dehalococcoidia bacterium
CGCGGCGTGGACGTCGTGCTGGAGTCGGTCGGCGGGGACGTCTTCAGCAGGAGCCTGCTGGCCATGGCCTTCAAGGGAAGGCTGGTAACGGTGGGCAACAGCGCGCGGCAGCCGGTCAGCTTCGAGCCGGGGGTGCTCTTCGGGGCTGGCCTGAGCGTGTCGGGCTTTTCGCTGGCTGCCGAGTTCGCCACCGGCGGGCCAGTGGTCGAGCTGGGGCGCATCCTGGAGCTGTTCGCACGGGCCGAGCTGCGCACGGTGGTGGACAAGACATTTCCTCTGCGCGAGGCCCCTGCCGCCCACCGCTATCTGGCGGAGCGGCGGAACCTGGGGAAGGTCGTGCTGGTACCCTAGCCACCTGCCGCCGAGGCGGACTGCGGCAAGCCAAGGAGGGAGACGGAGCATGGAGAACGACGGCGACGCACTGTGGGTTCCGGCTGAGCAGCTCCGGTGGGACTGCGATGCGGGATCGCTCGGCTTTGAGACCACGGCGGAGGTGGCGGCCCTTGACGGGACGATCGGCCAGGAGCGGGCGGTGGACGCTATCGGCTTCGGTTTGGATATCGCCGCAACGGGCTACAACGTGTACGTGTCCGGCCCGAGCGGCACCGGCCGCAACACGACGCTGCGGGGGCAGCTCGAGCGGATCGCCGCCGGCCGGCCCGACCCGGCGGACTGGTGCTACGTGTACAACTTCCACGATCCAACACGCCCGTGTGCGCTCAGCCTGCCGGCCGGTCGGGGCAGTGCCCTGGCCAAGGACATGGACGAATTCATCGAGGCCTGCCGGCGGGAGATACCCAAGGCCTTTGAGAGCGATGGCTACAGGGAGCGGCGTGAGGCGGTCACCAAGCAGATCCAGGAGCGGCGTGAGGAGCTCCTCGGCAGTGCGGAGCGAGAGGCCCGAGAGCGCGGCTTCGTGGTCAACGCCACCCCGGTGGGCATCGTCACCATGCCCGTGGTGGATGGTGAGCCCATCAGCCGGGAGGAATTCCAGAAGTACCCCGAGGAGCAGAAAAAGGAGATCCAGGCCAAGGGCCAGGAGCTGGAATCGGTTCTGGGCCAGATCACGTCTGAGGTTCGACGCCTGGACAAGGACGCCGCGCAGCGCATCCGCGAGCTGGACAAAGAGGTGGCCCTCTTCACCATCGGCCACCTTCTCAACGAGCTGCGGCAGAAGTACACGGACATCCCGCGGGCGATGGAGTGCCTGAACAACGTTGAGAACGACATAGTGGAGCACCTGGACATGTTCCGGGGCGGTGAGGAGGAGCAGCCACAGCTTCCGATGCGCCCGCAGGAGGAGCCCTTCAACCGCTACAAGGTCAACGTCATCGTGAACAACGCCGATTGCCGTGGTGCGCCGGTGATCATCGAGAGCAGCCCTACTTACTACAACCTGTTCGGTCGCGTCGAGTACCGGCCGATGCTAGGGGCTATCCTCACCGATCACACCATGATCCGGCCGGGGGCCATCCACCGGGCCAATGGGGGCTACCTGGTGGTCCAGGCCTTCGACCTGCTGACGGGGATTCTGGGCTGGGAGACTCTGAAGCGCACTCTGCGCGCCGGCGAGGCGCGCATCGAGAACCTGGGCGAGCAGTACAGCGCCATCCCCACCGCTACCCTTAGCGCGGAGCCGATCCCCCTCGACGTGAAGGTGGTGATGGTGGGCAGCCCCTTCATTTTCCAGTACCTGTACCGGATGGACGAGGACTTTCGGAAGTTCTTCCGGGTGAAGGCGGATTTCGGGACGGACATGGAGCGATCCCCGGAGAACATCAGCCGCTACGCCGCCTTTATCAGCGACCGCTGCGCCGAGCTGAAGCTACGCCACTTCCATTGCACCGCCGTCGCCCGGGTGGTGGAGTACGGCTCCCGGCTGGTGGAGCACCAGCAGAAGCTGTCCACGCGCTTCATTGAGATCGCCGACATCCTCACCGAGGCCAACTTCTGGGCGGGCAAGGAGGGGAGCGAGGTGGTGATGGGTGAGCACGTCCTCCGCGCGATTGAGGAGAAGGTGTACCGGTCGAGTCTGGTGGAGGAGCGCCTTCAGGAATTCATCGAGGAAGGCACGATCATGATCGACACGGAGGGCGAGGTGGTGGGGCAGGTGAACGGCATCTCCGTGTACGACCTGGGGGACTACCGCTTCGGGCGGCCGAATCGGATCACGGCGCGGGTATCGATGGGACGGGGCCAGATGGTGAACATCGAGCGGGAGACGCACCTGAGCGGCCCGATCCACAGCAAGGCCTTCATGACCCTGAGCGGCTACCTCAGCGGCAAGTATGCGGGGCAGAAGCCCCTGGCCCTCTCTGCGAGCATCGGCTTCGAGCAGGTGTACGACGAGGTGGAGGGTGACAGCGCCTCCGTCGCCGAGATCTACGCCCTCCTCTCGGTCCTGGCCGACGCCGCCGTCTATCAGGGGGTGGCCGTCACCGGCTCGGTGAACCAGCGAGGAGAGGTGCAGGCGGTGGGTGGCGTGGTCGAAAAGGTCGAAGGCTTCTACGCCGTGTGCAAAGCCAAAGGACTCACGGGGCGCCAGGGGGTGATCCTCCCGGCGGCGAACATCAAGAACCTCATGCTCACGCAGGAGGTGGTGCAGGCCGTCCGGGAGGGACGGTTCCACATCTGGGGAGTGCGCACGGTGGACGAAGGACTGCCGATCCTCATGGGCATGCCCGCCGGTGAGCCCGGGCCCAGGGGCCGCTACCCGAAGGGAACCCTGAATCGAGCGGTGGTGGACCGGCTGGATCAGATGGCGCGGCGGGCGGCCGCGCTGGCCCGTCCGGGTCGGGGCCGGGGCAAGGCCCAGGAGGCTCCGGGGCAGGACGGAGAAGACGCCTCGTAGGGAGCGTGCGAACCAAGATCGAGGTCTCGGCGGGAGGGGTGGTCTTCCGTCTCTTCAGGGGGCGGACCAGGGTCTGCCTCATCGCTACCAGGGGCGGCGAGACCTGGCAGCTCCCCAAGGGGCTCGTGGAGCGGGGTGAGCCCCTGGAGGAGGCCGCCGAGCGTGAGGTGCGGGAGGAGACGGGCCTCCGGGCCAGGGTCCTCGAGCGGCTGGACAAGATCGACTACTGGTACGTCTGGCGGGAAGACGGGGAACGGGTGCGCATCCACAAGTTCGTCCACTTCTTCCTGCTGCGGCACCTGGGGGGTTCCACTCGCCAGCACGATTTCGAGGTGGAGGAGGCCCGCTGGTTCCCCATCGAGGAGGCGGAGCGGGCGCTCACCTTCGAGAACGAGAAGCACGTGCTGCGCTTGGCCGTCCAGGCGATCGCGTCCGCTGGCACGGGCTAGGGGTCGGGGTTCGGCTCCTCGGTGCGTCCTTCCGCGGCCCGCTTGAGGTTGCTGAGCCCCTCGACCAGGGCCAGCTCATAGCCGGTGTTGGAGCGGCCGAGGGTGATGGCCTGGAAGAAGAGGTAGCGGAACCCTTCGGGCTCCATGGTGGCCACCACCTCTGTGTGGTCGGCGTGCGGGATGAGGCGATAGGTGATGGTGGCGCTGATGCCGCCCGAGAGCTGCACCCTCAGGGCCAGCAGCTCAGGGGGTTCGGAGCGTTCCAGATCGAACGTCTCAGGGTCGGCGGAGCTGAGCTCGCTCATGAGCGCCTGCCAGATGGCGGCGGGCTCGGCATGAATGGCGAAGGCCTTCTCCAGGGGCATGCTCGATTATGGCGCGGGTGGCAGCGGCGCCACAAGGGGGACCACCATCTCCGGCCGCGCCGTCAGGTCCGGGGGGTGGCGTCTCCCTCGAAGAGGCCGCTGCTCTGGGCGGCGCCGGGCTCGGGGAAGCGCCAGGGGTAGCCTGCCAGGGCCATCCCCTTGATGCCCATCAGGGTGGCCAAGGGCGCCTCGGCGATGAGGCGGGCGGTGTTCATGGCCTCGTCGATGAGCCGATCCGGGGGCACGACCTGGCTAACGAGGCCGATGCGATGGGCCTCGTTAGCGTCGATGCGGCGGCCGGTCAGGCAGAGGTCCCGGGCCAGGCTGGCCCCGATGAGCTCGGCCAGGGGTGGATAGAGGGCGGGCGCCCCGAACTTGATCTCGGGGTGGCCGAAGGCGGCGTTCTCGGCGGCGATGCGCAGGTCGCAGAGCACGGCCAGGTCGAGGCCGCCGCCCAGGGCGGGGCCGTTGACGGCGGCGACGATGGGCTTCTTGAAGCGCTGAAGGTGGTAGTGGTAGCGGGCCGCGGACTCCTCGGCCCTCTTCTGGAAGTCCGGGTCCGTGATGCTGAACTCGCTGGTGTCGAAGCCCGCGCAGAAGGCCGGCCCGGCGCCGGTGACGATCGCCACGCTTACGCCTTCGTCCTCCTCGAACTCCGTGAGGGCGCGGTCGATCTCGAAGCGGAGGTCAGTGGAGAGGGCGTTGCGCTTCTCCGGGCGGTTCAGCGTGATGCGCCCGACCTTGTCCTCCCGGTCCAGGATCAGTAAGTCATAGGCCATGGTCTTCTCCGGGCGGGGCGACTACTGGCCGCCGGGCACGCCGGCTCCCAGGTGCTGGGTTGCCAGGGAGCGCAGCACATCCTCGGCCTCCCGGATGATGGCCCGCACCACCTCGCCGGCAGGGGTGACGGCGTGGATGGCGCCTGAGATCTGGCCGGCGGGGGCGAAGCCGCGCTCCATCTCTCCGTGCAGCATCGCTCCGACGATGTGCTCACCGGCTACGCCCACTTGGAGGGGAAACGGCTTGGCCTCGGACTCGCGGTCTCGCCATTCTTCCGTGTAGAGGTTGCGAATGACCCGGCAGGTCTTCCCGGTGTAGGAGCGGCTCACCACGGTATCCTCGTCACTCATGGCGACCAGGCGCTCTTTGTAGTTGATGTGGGAGGAGGCCTCGGGGGTAGCGATGAAGCGGGTGCCGACCAGCACGCCCTCGGCGCCGAGGGCGAGGGCGGCGACCAGGCCGCGCCCGTCGGCGATGCCACCGGCGGCGAGCACGGGGATCGGGCTCACCGCGTCCACGACCTGGGGTACCAGGGCGAGGGTGGCCACGCGGCCGGTGTGGCCGCCAGCCTCGTGTCCCTGGGCCACGATGATATCGACGCCGGCCTCGGCGCAGCGGCGGGCGTTGCGGACATTGCCCACCAGGGCCACGATCTTCATCCCACGCCCGTGCATCTCCGCAGCCAGCGGACCCGGATTGCCCAGGCCTGAGACGAAGACGGGCACCTCCTCGTCATACATGACGTGCAGGGCCTCCTCGACGCCGGGAGCCCCTTCGGCGAGCAGCAGGTCCACGCCGAAGGGCTTGTCGGTGAGGGACTTGACCTTGTGGATCTGCTCCCGTAGCTGATCGGCGTTGAGCATGGCTGCGCCGATCACCCCCAGGGCACCGGCTTCAGACACGGCAGCGGCCAGATCCCCCAGCGCCACGCCGCCCATGCCGGCCTGAATGATCGGGTGCTCGATGCCCAGCATGTCGCAGATGCGGGTCTTGAACATGGCATTCTCCTCCCAGGAACTCAGGCCGCAGGCTCGATGATTGCGCGCACGGCGGCGGGCGGGTCTTCGGGCTGCGGCTCGCGCGCGGGGATGGACCCGACTCGGAGAGGTTGGTGCGCCTCATAGAGGCGCGCCGCCTTGGCGGTGGTCATGGTGCGACCTCCAGCGGCATCGCGAAGCAGATAGTGGGTGCCTGCTAAGTTAACGCCGCCCCCGAAGCGTTGTCAATGGCGGCGGTTTCGCGACGGCTTCAAGGCGTGCGTTGAGCGCGCAAACTCGTGAGCGGGGAGGTCTTTCTCCGGTGCTAGCGCAGGAAGTCGATGCCCGAGTAGATGAACCAGGCGGCGAGCACCAGCAGGAAGAGGCCGCACATCAGGAGGATGCCCCGGTAGACTGCGTGACTCATCAGGCGGCGGCCCGTGGCGAGGACGAAGGCGACCAGCGAGAGCCAAACCAGGTCGGAGAGGATGTGCGCGGTGAAGAAGGATGTTACGCCGGCCGCTCCCTCCTCGAGGGATTCGCTGATGTAGGCGGTGCCGATGGTGGCCCACCAGATAACCCAGTAGGGGTTGGAGACGCTGACCAGGATGCCTGCCGGCACCAGGATGGCGGCCATGGGCGCCAGGCCACCGGAGGCTGCGGTGGTCTCGCTGCCGGCCACGGCCGCCATCAGGCCCTGTCGGTAGCCTGACGCGGAGGTGGCGGGACGGGAGGGTGTCGGGTTCTGTGCCTTCGGAACGGTTGCGTTCGCGGGCTCAAAGCGGGAGCGTGGGGCGGTGCGGATCATCTGGTAGCCCATCCAGAGGAGAAATAGACCGCCGAGGAAGGCGATGATCGCGGTGGCCGGTCCCTCTTCCTCCAGGAGTTCGCTGAGTCCCAGGGCGAGGCCGATGACGAGTACGAGCTCGATGAGGCCATGGCCCAGGGTTACGATCGGTCCTACCCAGAATCCGTGTCGCAGCGTCTCGCGCACGGTGAGGGTGAAGAGGGGGCCCGGCATGAGGGCTCCCGAGAGGCTCACCATGAAGCTAGTGGCGAAGATGGCGAAGACAGCAGACATAATGTTCGAGCGGCCCCTTTCAGTCTGGCACTGCCCATTGTTCTTCGTCAATGGTGGCCTCGGGGCCGCTTGACGCAGCCAGAGCGGGGGCATAGAATCCCTGATGGTTTAGGGGCCGCGTGGAGGCGCGGCAGGGTGGCACGGTGGCATTTCGCCTGATCGGCGATACCAGGAGCAAAGGAGGGAGGCTGGTACGATGCACCGTAGCAGTTCAAGAGGGAGAGCAGGGTTGGCTCGCTGGTGGTGGTTACCTCTAACTCTCGTGGCCATGTTCGCGCTTGTGGCGGCGGTGGCCTGCGGGGGGGAGGAAGAGGAGGCAGCGGAGACTCCGACCGCCGAGACTCCAGCAGCCGAGACACCGGTGGTGGAGATAACGCCGCCATCGGCGGAGGCGCCGCTAAAGATAGGGCTCCTCGACGCGTTCACCGGTGACCTGTCGGATTTCGGGGTGGCCCATGAGAATTCGGCGCGGCTGGCGGTGGAGGAGATCAACGCGGCCGGCGGGGTGCTAGGCGAGCCCATCGAGCTCGTCACGGGCGACTCGGCGACTGACCCGTCGCAGGGGGTCTCGGAGGCGGTCCGCCTGATCAATGTGGAGGGAGTGCACGCGATCATCGGGGCACTGGCGAGCGGTGTGACGGTTCCGGTGGCGGAGACGGTGACGGGGCCCAACAGCATCCTACAGATCTCTCAGGCATCGACGTCGCCGGCCCTGACCATCGCCAACGACAACGACTTCCTGTTCCGGACCACCATCTCCGACGCAGCTCAGGGTGTGGTGCTGGCGGACCTCGCCCAGGAACTGGGCCTGAGCAGCGTGTGCACGATGTACATCAACAACGAATACGGTCAGGGCCTCTCGGAGATCTTCACAGAGAGCTTCGAGGACGCTGGTGGCACGGTGACGGCGCAGGTGCCGCACGAGTCGGAGCAGGCCAGCTACGCCTCGGAGCTGAGCGAGTGCACCGCGGGAGGCCCGGATGCGCTGGCGGCGCTGGCCTACCCGGAGAGCGCGGGCGTATTCCTGAGGGAAGCCGTAGAGGCTGGAGACGTAGACACATTCCTCTTCTGTGACGGCACCAAGTCCCCGGACATGTTTAACGAGTTGGGTTGGGACGTGTTCGATGGCATGAAGGGGACCGCGCCCAGTTCATTGGAAGTGGCGGCAGGCGAGGCATTCGAGGCCGCCTACGAAGCGAAGTACGGTGAGACGCCGCCGCTGCCGTTCATGCGGGAAGCCTACGACGCGGTGTACCTGATCGCCCTGGCGGCGGAAGCAGCCGGCACCACTAACCCGACGGCTATCCGCGACGCCCTGCGGGACGTCGCGAACCCGGGCGGTGAGACGGTCAGCCCCGGGACCGAGGGCTTTGAGGCGGCGTTGCAGCTCATCGCCGACGGCGAGGACATCAACTACGAGGGCGCTGCCGGGCCAGTGGACTTCGATGACGCCGGTGATGTCCTGACGGGAGCGATCGAGGTCTGGCACGTTGACGGCGCTGCCCAGGATCTGGTGACCGATGCCGTCTACCAGGTGGACCTGGAGACGGGGGAGATCACCGAAGTCCAATAGGCGGACGGCGGGCTCCAGGCCTGTCGTTCAGGACGTATAGAGCCCTTAGCGTACAGGGGCCTCTCTAGGAGAGGCCCCTGTCTTTTTCCCCGCGCAGTGGTCTAGTCCGGGGTCGATTCGGGCTCGTCGGCTGGTGTCCCTTTCGATCTGTCGCGCCGCTTGACGTGGCGCTCCACCCAGATGGAGACCCGACGCTCCTCCGGAAGGAGTCCCTGTGGCCTCAGGAGCAGCACGACGACGATCAGGGCACCGAGAATGAAATCGCGAATGAAGAAGATGCGGCTGCTGACGACGACGGGGAGGGGGTAGCCCTGGAGCTGGAGGGTGATGGTCCAGAAGCCCCAGACTACGTAGGCTCCCAGGATAGCCCCCTTGTTGTTGCCGCTGCCCCCCACCATGAGCATGGCCCAGAAGATGAAGGTGCCGAAGAAGTGGGTGAATGTCTGTGGAGAGACGGCGCCATTGGCATAGGCGTACATGGCGCCGCCAATGCCCATTATCATGGCGCCGGCCACGAAGCCCTGCGACTTGAACGCGAAGACGTTCTTGCCACTGGCAGCCGTGGTTAGCTCATCCTCGCGGAGGGCGCGCAGAACGCGGCCCCACGGGGAGCGAATTCCCCGCTCGATGGCGATGTAGACTGCGACGAGGGTGACGACAGCTATCGCGAGCATGACGTACTTGTAGTCGCCCGATTCGACGAGGTCGCCCAGAGGGCGGGGAATGCCCACCAGGCCGCGGGTGCCGTTGACCAGGCCCCGTTCCTCGATGGTGATCCGGCGCAGGAGCTCGGCGATGCCGATGGTGGCGATCGCCAGGTAGTCCTCGCGGAGGCGCAGGGCAGAGATGGATAGGAAGAAGGCGAGGATTCCCGCGCAGACGGCGGCGCCTGCTATACCGAACAGGAAAGGTAGCCACTGCTCGCTATCCAGGAAGGGCAGGAACGAGAGCTTCTCGCCGAAGCCTCCGACGTAGCGAACGTACTCTGTGCTGGCCGGGGGCTTCGTAATGATGGCCGCCACGTTCGCGCCCACCAGGAAGAAGGCCATGACGCCGAAGTTGAAGACGCCGGTGTAGCCCCACTGGACGTTGAGGCCGAGGGCGAAGATGGCGTAGATGGCGACAAAGGTGGCGAAGAAGGTGAGGAAGCTGATGACGCCACCAGCGTTCCAGCCTGAGCGCTCGGCGGGCATGATGATCACGGCGGCCGTGATGACCAGGAAGGTCAGGGGCGAGAGGAGGCGCTCTATCCGTATCTGGCCGCCGAGGCCCTTTCCACGAACGGCTGCGCGCAGCTTCATCACGTCTTCGCTCCGAACAGACCCCGGGGGCGGAGAAGCAGGATCAGGATAAGGATGACGAAGGCGACCGAGAACTTGTAGCCGGGGCTCAGGAAGCCCAGGCTGACCGCCACCTCCTGCGTGATGCCGACGATCATGGCGCCCAGGAAGGCGCCCTGCGGGCTGCCGATGCCGCCGAGGATGGTGGCCGCGAAGAGCGGCAGCAGGAGAATGAACCCGAGCTCGGGCTTGAGCTGGGCCTGGAGCGCCAGCAGCGAGCCCGCGATGGCGACGAGGATGCCACCGATCACCCAGGTCCAGCGAATGACCGCGTCGGTGTCTATGCCGGCGACACGGGCGAGATCCGGGTTGTCGGCCATGGCGCGCATGGCCTTCCCGAGGCGCGTGTGGTACAGGAGGACATAGACGGCGGCGGCCAGGACGATCGCGGCAGCGAAGATGAAGATCTGGTCCGTGACGATGCGGACACCGAAGGGGAGGTCGGTCGTCGGGCGGATCCCCGGCACGTAGAATCGGGGCGACGATCCCCAGAACATGAGCATGACGCTCCGGAGGGAGATGGCGATGCCCAGGGACGCGACGGCGAAGATGGCCAGGCCGCTGCCACGCTCCCGCAGAGGGCGGTAGACGAGGCGCTCCAGGATGAGGAAGAGGGCGGCGGTAACCACAGCGGCCAGGGGTATGGCCAGCAGGAGGCCGTAGCCGAAGGAGAAGTCGAGGATAGGGGTGGTAGCGCCCGGCAGGTCACTTAGGCTCCAGGGAAGCTCCGTGTCGGTTCGGGTGCCCACGACTCGCCCGCTCAAGAAGAAAAAGGCGATGTAGGCGGCCAGCATCATGGAGTCGCCGTGGGCGAAGTGGGCGAACTTGAGGACGCCGTAGATGAGGGTGAGGCCCACGGCGCCCAGGGCGAGGATGCTGCCGATGACGATGCCGACGACGAACTGGTCGGTGCGGTCGTTGAGGGCCCAGAGGCCGAGCGCAATGACGACGAGCCAGAGCGCGGGGCCGCCCAGAGTGCCGCCGATGTCGCGAACCCTGTCGCGCGCCTGCGCCCATGCGTCGGAGATGGGTTCAGCGATGGCCATAGGATCGGGTCAGGCGCCCAGGTAGAGCCTGCCGACCTCCTCGTCCTCCAGCAGGTCTTGCCCCCGGCCCTCGAGAGCGTTGCGGCCCGTGGCCAGGACGTAGCCACGGTGGCAGAGCCTGAGCGCATCCCGGGTATTCTGCTCGACAAGGAGGATGCTGACGCCGGAGGCATTAATATCGAGGATCTTGGCGAATATGTGCTCCACCATTTTCGGCGAGAGGCTGGCGGTGGGCTCGTCGAGCATGAGGACCTGAGGGTCCAGCATGAGGGCCCGCGCCAGGGCGAGCATCTGGCGCTGGCCGCCGGAGAGCCTGCCCGCGCGCTCTCCCTGGCGGTCGACCAGGTCCGGGAAGAGGCCGAGGACTTCGTTTGCCTTCGCCTCGGTGCCCTCCCGGCGGATATAGGCGCCCATCTCCAGGTTCTCGCGGATGGTGAGCGACGGGAAAATATTGTCGGACTGCGGCACGTAGGACAGGCCGCGGCGGACCGACTCCTGTGGCGGGAGGCCGGTGATATCGCTACCGTCGAGAAGAACCCTGCCCGCCTTGATGTTGAGGAGGCCGAAGACGGCCTTCATGAGGGTTGACTTGCCAGCCCCGTTGGGCCCGATGACGGAGACGATCTCGCCGGGCTCGATGCGCACGCTCACACCGTGGAGGATCTCCATCTCGCCGTAGCCTGAGACTATGTCTTCGGCGACCAGTCGCGTCACCTGTACTGTCCCCCCAGGTAGGCTTCGAGTACCAGTTCGTCGTGGGTGACCTCTTCGGGAGAGCCCTCGGCGATCCTCTCGCCGTTGCTCATGACGATGATAGGGTTGCAGAGTCGTGTCACGAGGTCCATGTCGTGCTCGATGAGGAAGAAGGTGATGTTCTGGTCCTGGCACAGCCGCTCGATGGCAGTGACCAGCCGCTTCATCAGGGTAGGGTTGACGCCAGCGCCCGGCTCATCCAGAAGCACCATCTGGGGGTCGCACATGAGGGTGCGGGCGAGCTCGAGGAGCTTCTTCTGACCTGACGAGAGGTTCGCCGCGAGCTCATCGCGGAGGTGGATGAGGTCGACGTACTCGAGCACGGAGAGGGCTTTGTCATAGATCTGCCGCTCCTGACGGCCGACGCGCCACGGCAGGAACCAGGCTCCGAAGAGGCTCTCTCCAAGCTGGCCGGAGGGCACGACCATGAGGTTCTCGAGGACGGTCATGGACTTGAGCTCACGCGGGATCTGGAACGTGCGGACGACGCCGCGGCGGAAGATGCGGTGCGAGGGAAGCCCGTCGATGCGGTGGCCGTTGAAAACAATGCGGCCGGAGGTTGGCCGCAGGAATCCCGTCACCAGGTTGAAAAGGGTCGTCTTTCCCGCCCCGTTGGGCCCGATGAGCCCGGTGATGGTACCGCTGCGCACCTCAAGGGAGCAGTCGTTGACCGCCCTGAGGCCGTCGAAGCTCTTGACAAGCTGTTCTACGCGCAGCAAGCCCGTCACGAGATCACCTCAGCACCTGTCCCGGCTCTGTCCGGACGTTCCTGAGCCCGCAGTCAGCCTCCAATATACAGAACCCGCGTGCTCAGCGCTAATTGCAGCGAGGAAGATGGGCCGGAGTCCCGCCGTCGGGGATGGAGAGGGGGAGCCCGCCGGCGCGCATCGCTGAGGGAGATGTGCGCGCCCGGCCCCGTCTTGCCTGTGTTATGAGAGCTGAAGGGCGCGGTCAGCGGTCGACTTGGATATGCGGCTCGAGTACGGCGCGAGGCAGCAGGCGGTCCAGGAAACCGGGCAGCCACCACGCGGAGTTCCCCAGCAAGCGCATGACCGCGGGCACCAGCACCATGCGGATGATGGTGGCGTCCAGCAGCACCGCCACCGCCAGGGCGAAGCCGATCTCCTTGATGAAGATGATGGGGGAGAGGGTGAAGGCAGCGAAGATCACGATCATGATCATCGCCGCGCCGGTGATGACGCCGCCGGTGCGCTCCAGGCCTATGGCCACGCTGTCCTCGTTGCTCAGGCCGCGGTCGTGCAGCTCCCTCATCCTGCTCAGCAGGAAGACCTCATAGTCCATGCTCAGGCCGAAGAGCATGCAGAATACCACGACCGGCGTGATCCAGCCGACGAAGCCCACGGCTTGGAAGCCGAGCAGCCTGTCGCCTAGGCCGTGCTGGAAGACGAGCACCAGAAGGCCGTACGCCGCGGCCACCGAGAGAAGGTTCATCGCCACCGCTTTCAGGGGCAGCACGACAGAACGGAAGAGGACAGTGAGCATTATGAACGTGACGGCGAGGACGATGGCGACGGCGATAGGGAAGCGGGCGTAGAGGGCCCTGGTCATGTCGAGCTGGAGGGCTGTGCTGCCTCCTACCAGGACCTCGAGCGGCTGCAGCTCTGGCACCGAGGGGATGATCTGGGAGCGCAGATCGTCCACGAGCGCCTCGGACTCGCTCGAGCCCGGGTCGGTGCGCAGGAGAGCCAGGACCACTGTGGTGTTGGCGCCAGCGTCGAGGTTCACCAGTTGGCCGAGCTGGGCGCGATACTCCTCGGGCACGCGGGAGAAGTTGTCCCCGTACAGTTCCTGATAGTCGGCAAGGCCGTAATCGGGCATCACCGAGGTGAGGCTGATCGCCCCGGCGAACCGGCCATCCGCGTCGATGGCTTGGGTCAGCGCATATATGCCAGCTATTGCCTCGGGGTCGCCCACGCCCCGGTCCGAGGTAAGCACGATCTGAACGGGTGACATGCGGCCCGCGCCAAACTCCTCGGCCAGGATGTCGAAGCCCTTCCGGGACTGGGCGTCCTCCCCCAGCAAGGCCACGCCGAGAGAGCCCGTCCGTATGAGCGCAACAGGCCAGGCGATGGCCGCGAATATCACCAGCCCTGCAGCCACGTAGATTATGGGACGGCGCATGACCTCGCGTGCCCACCGATGCCAGAAGCCCGTACGATGGGCTCGCATCAGCAGGCGGGTCACCACCCTGGGGGCCTCGATGAGCGGGCCCAGGAGCATCAGTATGGCGGGCAGGAGGGTGAGAGCCGCCGCCAGCGCCACGAACACCGCCACAATGCCGCCGATGGCTACCCCGATGACAATGGGCTGACCCGTGGCGAAGAGAGCGGAGAGACCGATGGCCACAGCGAACCCGGAGAACGATACCGCCCTGCCGGCATGGGTCACCGTCTCTACGACCGCCTCTGCCCTGGTCCTGCCTGCCGCTATCTCCGAGCGGAAGCGGCTGACAATGAAGAGGGAGTAGTCGATCCCGACGCCCAGGCCCAGCATGGTGGCTACGTTCTCGACGAAGACGGAGAGGTCGATCTTCTGGCCGATGAGGAAGGCCAGGCCAAGGGTGATGAGGATGCTGACGACTCCCATGAGCAACGGGATGCCGGCGGCCACCAGCGCCCCGAACACAAGCACGAGCACGAGAAGGGCTACGGGCAGGCCCAACCGCTCGGCGCTGATGACGCTATCGCGGCTGATGTCTGCCAGTTCGGCCCGGGCGGCCTCATCTCCCGTGACGTAGGCCGCGAGCCACGGCGGCTTGGGGACCGCCTCGACCTCGTCGATGATCTTGCCTGAGGAGACCATGCCGTCGGTCTGGGTCTTAGAGCGGAGGTTCAGGATGGCGTAGGTGGTGAGGCGGTCCTCGCTGACCATGGACTCGTCGCCGGTCGAGTAGTAGCTGTCGGTGCTAGTGATGCGGTCTGTGCTCTCAGCGGCGGCGATGACCTGCTCCGCGGCGGCGCGATACTCGGGGTCGTCCACAGAGTGGGACGAGCTGCGGAACACCAGGAGCTGCTGGTAGGGGCTGCGGGCGGTGAACTCCTCCGCCACGGTGTCGGCGGCTTGCTGCGCCTCGCCGGTGCCGCCGGTGACGACCTCGCGCTCGAACACCTGCTGCAGGCGGGATGCGAAGACGATCCCCAGGACGACCAGGAGGGCCCAGACCGGGAGGATCAGGTAGCGGAAGCGAACGTCGAAGTGGCCCAGTCTATGGAAGAAGGTGTTCATGGCCGCAGGCTGCTCAAACCTCTGCTCGGGGGCTCCACCACGTCATATCGGCAGCTCTGCCCATTTCCGCATCGGCCGAGCCAGTCCCGACCTGCTTATGTATTGTACCTGCTACGGCCTCTTGGCAATATTGCCGTATGGGCCTGCTACAAGGCCCACCGGCATCCCCTCATGCTGCCCGCAGAGGCACGAGTGGGGCACCTCCTCGGTCGGCAGGATGAGGGGTTGCTGTTGCACCTGCGTCCGGGCGAAGAGGTGGGGGCGGCGGGCGCCGCGGACGGTGTGGAGGGAAGCGCTCGGCCGGTCTACACCGCCAGGTGCTCGCGATACTCGCCGAAGACCTTGCGCATGACGCCGCAGATCTCGCCCAGGGTGCAGTAGGCATTCACGGCGTCCAGGATGTAGGGCATGAGGTTCTCGGAGCCGGCGGAGGCGCGCTCCAGAGCGGCGAGAGCCTCCGCCGCACGCGCGCCGTCGCGCTCGGCGCGGAGACGCTGGAGGCGGGCGCGATGCCGCTTCTCCCCCTCGGGATCCATCTCGAGGATGGGGATGTCGGGCGGTCTCTGATCCACGTACTCGTTCATTCCCACGATGATCCGCTCTCGCGACTCCACCTCCCGCTGGTAACGATAGCTGGCATCGGCGATCTCGCGCTGGAAGAAGCCCACCTGGATGGCCGGGATGACCCCGCCCAGGGCCTCGATGCGGTTCAGGTAGTCGTGGACGTCCCGTTCCATCTCGTTGGTCAGGTGCTCGACGAAGTAGCTGCCGCCCAGGGGGTCCACGGTGTCGGTGACGCCGGATTCGTGAGCGATGACCTGCTGGGTGCGCAGGGCGAGGAGGGCGGCCTTCGCGCTGGGCAGGGCCAGGGCCTCGTCCATGGCGTTGGTGTGGAGGGACTGGGTGCCGCCCAGGACGCCGGCCAGGGCCTGGAGCGCGACGCGGATGAGGTTCACCTCGGGCTGCTGCGGGTAGAGGCTGCAGCCGGCGGTCTGGGTGTGGAAGCGCATCCACCAGGATCGGGGGTTGCGGGCGCCGTAGCGGTCGCGCATGAGGCGAGCCCAGATGCGGCGGGCCGCGCGGAACTTGGCGATCTCCTCGAAGAAGTCGTTGTGGCAGTTGAAGAAGAAGGAGAGACGTGGGGCGAACCTGTCGACGTCCAGGCCGCGGGCCAGGGCATGCTCCACGTAGGTGAGGCCGTCGGCGAGGGTGAAGGCGAGCTCCTGGGCGGCGGTGGCGCCCGCCTCGCGGATGTGGTAGCCGGAGATGCTGATGGTGTTCCAGAGGGGCAGCTCGTGCGTACCGAACTCGATGGTATCGGTCACGAGGCGCATGGATGGCTCCGGCGGGTAGATGAACTCGTTCTGGGAGATGTACTCCTTGAGGATGTCGTTCTGGATGGTGCCGCCGAGCTTCTCGCGGGGGACGCCCTGGCGCTCGGCGGTGGCGATGTACATGGCCCAGATGACGGCCGC
>CAZFGZ010000028.1:0-15840 GCA_964518585.1 uncultured Dehalococcoidia bacterium
GGCTCATGCACGTGCACGATGTCGAAGCCCTCCCGCGTCAGCACCTCCCGCACCCACGGAGCCATGCGCAGGGAGAGCGAAATCCGCGCCACCGAGCCGCTTGCGGGCACCCCCACCGGCCGACCCCGAATGATCAGCCCCTCCCGCTCGACGGGTCGGGAGGCGGGCGCAATGACCCGAACCTCGTGCCCCCTCGCGATGAAGTGCTCCGTGAGGTGAGTAATATGGCTGTTGACGCCGCCCGGCACGGCAAAGTCGTAGGGCGAGACCAGCGCTATCTTCATGGCGTCACCCTCCGGATGAAGCTCCAGACGGTGCGCCCCCAGCCCATCTTGCGAGGCGTAGCGGTCATCCCCCGCCAGCTCTGCCGCACGACTTGCCCCAGCCCGATCTGCGCCAGACTGGGGTAGCGCCCATTGCCCACGCGGGTCGTGCGCTCAAGGATGGCCTGTCGCAGGTCCTCGGCAGTGGACCCCGGGAAGAGAGTGTACGAGCTGCCGATGACGGTGAGAAAGTGAGCGTCGCTGCCCCCGGTTTCCGCCAGGTGGTAGTGACGCTCGTTCAGGCGCCGGGCCTTCTCGATGCTCCCGCGGGCGCCCGGACTCATGTTCGCCGTCTCAATGCCGTCGAAATACGCCCCCTCGCGCCCCTCCCTCAGCACCCCCTCGATGGTGCTCCGACCGATGCTGCGGGTCAGCCAGCTCATGGGATGCGGGATAATGCACAGGCCGCCCTTCGCGTGCACCGCTTCCAGAGTCGGCCTGAGCGGCTTCAGGCTGTCAACGGGCTCCTCCAGGAACAACGCCAGGAGATGGCCCTCCAGCGTCGTGATCTCAACGCCCACCACCACCTGGCAGCGATAGCTTCCCCTCGCCCAGTACTCCCGGGCCTCGTGCGCCACCGACAGGTCGTCGTGCTCGGTGATGGCGATCACCGAGAGGTCCGTCTCTCCCTCCACATACGTGAGGATCTCCGGAATGTCCGCCATCCCGTCGCCACGAGCCGTATGGATGTGAAGGTCGCCCTTCCCCACAGTGCCGCACCTCGATCGAACCTGTTCCACCCTATTCTACAGTACCCGCGCGGTGCCCGGCGGCCTCCAGGCTGCTCTCCGGCCACACCGGCTCCAGCACGGCCCACTGCCCGGGATCCGACCGCAGGTGCCGTTCGAACAGGGACAGCAGGTTCGCCGTATTGACCCACACGTCCCTCTCCTGATCCCCGGTCCGCACCACTTCGCAGGGCGGGCCCATATAGGCGTGGTAGTGGAAGCCACGCTCCCGGTAGACGAAGGCCGGGATTAGCTCCGCGCCGGTGCGCAGGGCCAGTTCCACGGCGCCCGTCGGTATGCGGGCGTCGCTGCCGCAGAAGGGCATCGGCAGACCCCGCTGCTGAATGTCGCGATCCATCAGGATGGCCACCACCCCACCACTCCTCAGCCGCCGCAGCGCCTTCTTCACGCCCCCAAATCCCGCTGGCACGTGGGTATGGCCGTGGGTCGACCGCAGGCGCTGCGTGAGTGCGAATAGCTGTGGCGGCTCCAGCGGCTCCGTCAGCGCCAGCACCATGATGCCCGCGGCCGCCAGCCCCTGCACCGCGATCTCCGGGTTGCCGAAGTGGGCGCTGACCAGCACCGCCCCCTTGCCCTCATCCATCGCCTTTCGCAAGTGGTGCAGACCATCCAGCGTGAGATCGCGCTCATAGAACTCACTCACATCCATGTGGGGCATGCGGATCATGTCCGCGTAGTAGCGGGCGGCATTCCGAACGGCCTCGCGGGCCGCCCTCGCCACCTCGCCCGGCCCCGCCTCGGGACCCAGCACGTGGCGCATGTTCGCCTGCACATGCCGCCGGATCCGCGGACGCAGCAAGTACGTTCCGTCAGCGCCCAGCCGCGCCACCACGTAGATGACCCGCCGCGGCAGCCTGCCCAGCAGCCCGAAAGCGACCAGCAGGGCGTAGTACTTCCACATGCCGCAGAGAGAACCGCTCAGGCCTCCGAGGACAGCGCCCGCCCCTTCTCCATCATCTCCGCCGGCGCTGTCCACATCCGCCGGAATATGAACCACTGATCGGGGTAGCGACGGATCTGCCGCTCCAGAGAGGCCATGATCAGAGCGGTCAGACGCTGGACATCCTCCTCCTCATCGCCGGTGGGCTCATACTGGAGGCCCACGTCGATGATGGGCCGGATAATCGCCGGATCCTCAGGCCCTCGCACGACTACCGCCGGCACCACCCAGGCCCCGGTGCGCAGCGCGATGCGGGCCGGCGCCGAAGATACCTCCGCCGGCGCGCCGAAGAACGGCACATAGATGCTGCTGTCGGGGGCCGGCACGTCGATCAGCATCGCCAGCATCTCCCCGCGGCGCAACGCCCGAAACACCCTCAGTCCTACCCGCTCTTTGGGGATGATCTTCATCCCCAGCTTCTCCCGGGACCCCTGCACCAACTGGTTCATCTTCGGATAGCGGAAAGTGTCGGCGATGGCGTTCACCGGGTACCCGAGAGCGGCCAGGGCGGCGGCGCCGTGGTCCCAGTTCCCGAAGTGAATGGTCACGATGAGCACCCCACGCTCGAACCCGGCCACTTTGTTCAGGTCTTCCCACTGATCGAAGTCGAGACGGCGCCGGATCTCCTCGCGCGTCACCATCGGAAAGTGGATGAAGTCTACTACGTAGTTACCGAACTTCCGAAACGCCTGACGGGCCACGGAATCGACGTAGCGCTTGTCATCGCTCCCCAGCACCCGCGCCAGGTTCTCGTTCAGCGCGCGCCGCTGGCGCCGGAACGGGTAGTAGAACAGCGAAGCCATGAAGGAGGCGATGGCATACCCCATCCTGAGGGGGAAAGGACGCATCACCAGGATGGTCAGCCGGAAAAGCCAGTAGACGACCACCTATTGGCCCTGAGCGATGAACTCTTCCACCATCTGGCGTGCCCGATCGTCGGTGAACTGCTTCGGCGGCGACTTCATGAAGTACGCCGACGGCGCCACCAGCGCCCCCGACATCCCCCGATCCATCGCCAGCTTGCAGCACCGGATCGCATCGATCACTACGCCAGCCGAGTTGGGGCTATCCCATACCTCCAGCTTCACCTCCACGTTCAGTGGAACGTTGCCGAAGGTGGTGCCCTCCATCCGGACGTAGCACCACTTTCGGTCCAGCAGCCACGGCACGTGATCGCTCGGGCCTATGTGGATGTCGTCGGCGGGCATTTCATAGTCAAGCTGCGAGGCCACCGCCCCCGTCTTCGAGATCTTCTTGGAGATCAGCCTCTCCCGCTCCAGCATGTTGAGGAAATCCGTGTTCCCCCCGAAGTTCAACTGGTACGTCCGGTCCAGCCGCACCCCCCGGTCCCGGAAGAGCCGCGTCAGCACCCGGTGAAGGATCGTCGCCCCCACCTGCGACTTGATGTCATCCCCGATCACCGGCAGGTTCCGGTCCTCAAACCGCTTCTGCCAGTAGCGCTCCCGCGCGATGAACACCGGGATGCAGTTGACGAGCCCGCAGCCGGCCGTCAGCACCTGCTCCACGTACCACTTCGTCGCCTCCTCCGAGCCCACCGGCAGGTAGTTCACCACCACGTGCGTCTCCGTCTCCTGAAGGATGCGCACGATGTCTGCCGTCTGACCGGGCGCCTTGCGGATGACCTCGGAGAGATACTTGCCGATCCCGTCGTGCGTCATGCCCCGGTCTACCCTCACCCCCAGATGCGGAACGTCAGCGAAGCGATGGGTGTTGTTGGGCAGGGCGTAGATAGCCTCCCCCAGGTCCTTCCCTACCTTGTTCACGTCCACATCGAACGCGGCCACGAACTTGATGTCCCGCAGGTGGTAGCCTCCCAGATTCACGTGCATGATCCCGGGGACGATCTCGTCCTCCGCCGCGTCGTTGTAGAAGTGCACGCCCTGCACTAGCGACGACGCACAGTTGCCGACGCCGATGATGGCCACGTTGATGCTTCCCAACGACGCCCCCTCTCTTTCCCCCGGGACAGAAACGCCGCGACGCTTCCTGCGGGCCGAACGCTGTCTCATGCTACTCATCAGGGTGAAGAATCCAGGGCATTCTAACAGCTACCACCCGCTCCCGCAAACGAGACGGCAACCCCCCGCAGCCAACGCCCTCCAGCCGCCTGCGGGCCCTCGCCCCCGCCCGCCCCCATACACACAAGGGTGGCGACCTTCCCGTCGCCACCCTCAATATCCCTGCGTCAAGGGAACTCTGTTCTCCCGATTGAAGACTAGCCCTTGCCGATGCGATACATCGCTGTGCGACAGACCGGGCACGTGCCCGTCGTCGCCGGCTTCCCATTCTTCATGGTGATCGGCTTCGGGTTCTGCATCTCCCTCTTCGCTCGGCACTTGAGGCAATAGGCCTGCATCCCAGCTCACCTCCTTTCGATCCGCAGGGGACGAAGCCCCACTCCACTGGCACCCATACCGACTAGCCCGCCGGGCGCTCCCCGGCTCCCGTCGCACCAGCCCTGGCGGGACTAAATGGCTTAGGAGCTGCGCCCTTTATCACTTCCCTCTCCGCTAGATTCGTCGGTAGCATGATAGCCCTTTTCCGGCTGTTGTCAAGGGAATAGCGCCGAATCTAGGACCCTACCGGCGCGCGAAAACCTTGCTGGGACGCCAGAATCGGCTGCCCCCATAGCGGAGAATTGCCAGGAAGCGCCCGTCCGCCGAGTAGGCACGACAGGGCGCGCCCGGCGCCAGGTCCACCAGAAGCTCCGGCCTCACGGGCGTGAGATGGAAGGCCCGCCCCTCCAGCACGTCGCGGGTATGCTCATCGCCCAGAATAGCCGCCCGCCAATCCGTCAGCACCGAATCGGTCGCATGCAGGAAATCCTCCCAGACGCCTTCGCGGACGGCCTCTCGAAAGCCGTCGAGGCTCAGCGCGTCCTCCAGGAGGAAGGGGCCCGCCTTCATGCGAATCAGCCCCGCCAGGTGGGCTCCGCAGCCCAGGTCCTGACCCAGATCGTGGGCGATCGTGCGGATGTACGCCCCACGCCCGCACTCCACCTCCAGCGTGAGAAGAGGCGGCGCGTACTCGAGCAACTCCAGCCGGTAGATAGTCACGGGGCGCGGCTTGCGCTCCACGGTCTGTCCGGCGCGCGCAAGCCGATACAGCGGAGTTCCTTCGTGCTTCAGGGCGCTGTACATCGGGGCCAGTTGCTCGATCCGCCCCCTGTACCCGCGAAGGGCATCCTCAACCTGCTGCTCGGTCACGGCAGATGGGTCCCCTGTGGCGGTCACCGTGCCCGTGGCGTCGTAGGTGTCGGTCGCGGCGCCCAGCCGCACCTGCGCCCGATATATCTTGGACGAGTCCACGAGATGCTCCACCACGCGGGTAGCCTGGCCCAGGCAAATGGGAAGCACCCCCTCCGCCGCCGGGTCCAGCGTACCGGCGTGCCCCACCCGCCGGACCCCCGTCAACCGCCGCACCAGCCCCACCACGGCAAAGGAGGCCATCCCCGGCGGCTTGTTGAGATTCAGCATGCCGTCTACGGGGTTGGGGTCCTCGGAGGATGCCACAGGCTACTCCTGCCGCTCCTCCGAGATCTGACGCAGCAGATCGGTGATGTGGGCCGCGCGCGCCAGAGAATCGTCGCGATGGAACGCCAGCTCCGGCGTGCGACGCAGCTCCAGCCGCTTGTGAAGCTCCCGACGCAGGAAAGGTGAGGCCCCCTCCAGGGCGCGAAAGGCCTCCGCCTGCTCCTCTTCGCTGCCCATCACGCTCACGAAGACCTTGGCGTGCCGCAGGTCAGGCGAGACATCCACCTCAGTGACCGTGATCATGAGATCGCCCAGCCGCGGATCCTTGACCTGACGCCGCAGCAACTCGCTGATCTCCTCCTCCAGCAGGTCGTTGATGCGCTCGGTTCGGCGGGTCATGGCAATGCACATCCGCGGGTCGAACGTAAGGAGATGAAACCGTGCGGCCGGGCGCTCAGCTTTCGCGCTCGCGCCGGTAGAGCTCCAGGACGTCGCCTTCCGCGAACTCCTCGCACCCCTCCAGGCCGATGCCGCACTCGAAGCCCGCCCGCACCTCACGCACGTCTTCCTGGAAGCGGCGCAGGCTGCCCACGCGGCACTGGCCGATGGCCTCTTCGCCCCGGAGCACGTGGACCAGGTCGCCCCGCGTAACCGCGCCCTCGCGCACGTGGCAGCCGGCAACCTTCACCCCGCGGGCCTGGAAGATCTGACGCACCTCCGCCTGGCCCACCACCACCTCCTTGAACACGGGCTCCAGGAGACCCTTCAGCGCCAGCTCCACGTCCTCGACAAGCGTATAGATGACACCGTAAAGGCGTATGTCCACCCGCTCGGCGTCGGCCAGGCGGCGAGCCCCCGTCTCAACCCTCGTGTTGAAGCCGATGACGATGCCTCCGGAGGCCACCGCCAGCATCACATCGGACTCAGTGATGGTCCCGGACACGGCGTGGATGATCTTGACCTTCACCTGGTCATTGCTCAGTCGCTCCAACGATGTCCGAATGGGCTCGATGCTGCCCTGGACGTCGGTCTTGAGGATCAGGTTCAGCTCCCGCACCTTGCCCGCGCTGATCTCGCCGAACAGCGTATCCAGGCTAACCCGCCGCTGCTCGTGAAGCGCCGCGGCCTCCCGTTCACGGACCCTCTGCACGACCATCGCCCGCGCCGTCCGGTCATCCCCGACCACACCGACGATGTCGCCTGCCCGCGGTACCTCCTGGAGTCCCAGAATCTCAGCCGGCTCGCCGGGCCCCGCCGCCTTGATGCGCTTGCCGACCTCGTTGAACATCGCCTTGACCCGCCCCCAGGTCTCGCCCGCCACCGCCACGTCGCCCGCGCGCAGAGTCCCCGTCTCCACCAGCACCGTCGCCATCGGCCCGCGCGTGTTGTCGAGCTCCGCCTCCACCACCGTCCCGATCGCGAGCCGCTCGGGGTTAGCCTTCAGCTCCAGCATCTCGGCCACCACCAGGATGTTCTCCAGCAGATTCCGAAGCCCTTCCTTCGTCTTGGCCGAGACAGGAACGCAAATGACGTCCCCGCCCCACTCCTCCAGCACCAGGCCGTGCTCCGAGAGCTGCTGCTTTGCCCGGTCGAGATTAGCGTCCGGCAGGTCGATCTTGTTCAACGCCACCACGATAGGCACCCCGGCTGCTCGCGCGTGGTCGATCGCTTCCTCTGTCTGGGGCATCACGCCGTCGTCCGCGGCCACCACCAGCACCGCCACATCGGTCACCTGGGCGCCGCGGGCGCGCATGGCCGTGAACGCTTCGTGCCCGGGCGTGTCTAGAAAAGTGATCCGCTGCCCGTTCACCTCAACCTGATAGGCCCCGATATGCTGGGTGATGCCGCCGGCCTCGCTGGGGGCCACACTCGTCTCGCGGATGGCGTCCAGGATGCTGGTCTTCCCGTGATCCACGTGGCCCATCACCGTCACCACCGGAGGACGCGGCTGGAGGGCCGCCCCCTCCTCCTCCTCGATGCGCGGCCTGCCGGTCGCACTGGCGGGCACTTCAGCCGTCTCCGCCGGGGCAGCCTCCTCCGGCTCGAACCCCATATCGTGAGCCACGATCGCCGCGGTGTCGAAATCGATGACCTGGTTGATGCTGGCCATCACCCCGTTCTTCATCAGCTCTTTGATGACCTCCACAGGCGAGACGCCCATGAGATCGCCCAGCTCCTTCACGGTCAGAACGCGCGGAATCTCCAGGGTGCGCGCGCCGTCGCCACCGCCTCCCTCGCGGGTCGCCGACGACACCGACGCCTGTCGCCCCCTTGGTCGCTCCGTCTGCTCGCTCCTGCCCGGCATCACGTACCTTCCCTGAACTGTCCTTCAGACCTCACTCGCCGGAACCCGCCAGTCCCTCCGCGTACTGCAGCAGCGCCGCCCTGTCCGCCTCGGAGAGGCTGGTGCGGAGCGCGTGTCCCAGGCGGTCCTTCTTCAGGGCCGCCTGCCAGCACTCCACGCGCTGGCACAAATAGGCGCCCCTGCCCGACTTCTTCCCCGTCGGGTCGATCTCCACCGTACCGCTGAGAGTGCGCACCACCCGCACGAACTCGCGCTTGGCACCGGTCTCGCGGCAGCCCACGCAACTCCGCTGAGGCACATGCCGCACCTTGGTAGAAGCCTTCGCGCTCATAGCGGGGTGCCCCCTCCGCCGTCCCGGCTAGGTAGCCAGCTCCTCGTATTCGTCCCCCTCCTCTTCAATCTCCACAGTGCGACGAGGGCGCTTGCCCTTCTTGAGCCTGGCGGCTGCCTCGCTTTCGTCCTGCTCCTTCTGGCGGGCAGCCCCCTTCTTCGCCTTGCGCTTCCCCTTACCCTCCACGCGAGCTGGCGCCAGTATCTCCTCGGCAAAGCGGATCTGGGGCTTGGGAGCCTCCGCCGGAGCGGCCTCCACCGCCGCCTTCTCTGCCTCAGGCGCTGCCGCCTCCTCAGCGGCACCCCCTTCCTCCTCGAAAGCCAGCACCGCTTCCTCTTCAGGCGCCAGGGGCTTCGCCGGCTCCGCGCTGGCTGCCTGCGCTGAGCGCCCAGCTGCCGCTGCGACCGGCTCCGGTGCCGGAGCCTCCACTGCCACCTCCGCCACAGAGGGCTCAGCCGCCGCCGGCAGGCCCTTCTCCTCCAGCTCCTGCTCGTACACCGTCTGACTGGTGATATCAATGCGCCAGCCGGTAAGCTTGGCTGCCAGCCGAGCGTTCTGCCCCTCCTTGCCGATCGCCAGCGACAGCTGCCGGTCGGGCACCACCACCTCCGCCGTATTCTCCTCCGGCTTCGTGACCACGTTCACCACCTGGGCCGGGCTCAGAGCGTGCGCCACGAAGCGACCCGGCTCCGGGTCCCACTGCACGACATCGATGCGCTCCCCGTTGAGCTCGTTCACGATATTCTGGATGCGAATCCCCCGCAGCCCTACGCAGGCCCCTACCGGGTCCACCCCCTCCTGATGCGCGGTCACCGCCACCTTGCTCCGGTAGCCGGGCTCGCGGGCAATCGACTTGATCTCGACGATGCCCTTGAAGATCTCGGGCACCTCCAGCTCGAAGAGGCGACGCAGCAGGTTCTTGTGGGTGCGCGACACCACCACCTGCGGTCCCTTCGCCGCCTTGTACACCTCCAGCAGGTAGAACTTCAGCCGCTGCCCCGGTCGATAGTGCTCGGGACGTACCTGCTCGGCGGGGGGCAGAACAGCCTCTGTCTTCCCCAGGTCCACCACCACGTTCCGCCCCTCCAGACGCTGCACCATCCCCGAAACGATATCGCTCTCCTTGCCCGAGTACTCCTCGAACACCACCTCCCGCTCGGCTTCCCGCAGCCGCTGGAAGACCACCTGCTTGGCCGTCTGAGCCGCGATGCGCCCGCCCTGCTGCGGCGTAGCCTCGAACTCGATCACGTCGTCTAGGGCCGCGTCAGGCTTGTATCGACGAGCCTCCGCCAGGCTGATCTCCGTGCGCTCGTCAGACACCTCCTCCGTGACTGTCTTCTGGATGAACACACGGATCGCCCCGGTCTCCCGGTCGATGCGCACCACCACATTGGCCGCAGCAAGGTTATCCTTCTTGTAGGCCGAGGCCAGCGCTGCCTCCACCGCCTCAAACACCACCTCTTTTGGCAGGTTCTTCTCCGCCGCCAACTGCGTCATGGCAACGAGAAACTCGTTCTTCATCCTGCTCGCGAACCTCCGCTCCCGATGCTCGTAGGTTGCCCACGAACAAAGAAGTGGGCTGGGCCCACTTCAAAAAGAAGCTATTCCGGCGAGAGTATAGCACGCAGCCCCTCGCCTTGGCAAGCCTGTGTGCTCGTCCCCCGACACCGTCCGCCATCGGGCCGACTTAAGCAACCGATTGCTTGACTAACCCCCTCGCCGTGCTTATCTTGGTGGGTGTTCACCGGACACCGTCCCCATTCATGGAAGGGAGCCCTCCATGCTCAACAAGACCGTCAACGGCAAGATCCTCAACGTCAACCTCGCCGCCGGCGTCGTTGAGGCGGAAGAGCTGCCGGAGGAGACCTATCGCAGCTACCTCGGCGGCTACGGCCTGGGGGCGCGCCTCCTCTTCGACCGCATCCCCCAGGGCGCCGACCCTCTCGGCCCCGACAACCTCCTGGGCCTCGTCCCCGGCCTCCTGACGGGCACCCCCCTCTTCGGCATCCGCTATCAGGCGGTGGCCAAGTCCCCTAAGACGGGCGGCTGGGGCGACGCCAACAGCGGCGGCGATGTCGGCCCCTACCTCAAGCTGGCCGGCTGGGACGGCGTATTCCTCAGCGGCATCTCCGAAAAGCCCGTCTACCTCCTCATCGAAGACGACAAGGCCGAGCTGCGCGACGCCAGCGACCTCTGGGGCATGATGGCCATCGACGTGGAGAACAAGCTCAAGGAGCGTCACGGCAAGATGGCCAGCGTCGCCTGCATCGGCCCCTCCGCCGAGAAGCTCTCCTACATGGCCGGCATCTGCAACGAGCGAGGCCGCCTCGCCGCCCGCAGCGGCCTGGGCGCCGTCATGGGCTCCAAGAAGGTCAAGGCCGTCGTCACCCTCGCCTCCAGGAACATCCTCGCCGGCGAACCCGAAATCAGGAAGCTCGTGCGCAGCTCGCTCGACCAGTTCGTCAAGCCCGTCGCCGAGTTCTTCCGCAACTACGGAACCACCGGCATCGTCGCCGGTTCGGCGATGAGCGGCGATTCGCCCGTCAAGAACTGGGGCGGCGTCGGCTCAGTCGACTTCCAGGAGGGCCTCCAGCTCACCCCCGACCAATTCAACGCCAGAATGGAGAGGCGCTACGCCTGCTGGCACTGCCCCATCGCCTGCGGCGCCGAGAGCAAGCAGTCCGAGAACCCCAAGTTCCCCTACCCCAGACACACCCACCGCGCCGAGTACGAGACCGCCTGCTCCTTCGGCACCCTCAGCCTCATGAATGACATCGACGCCCTCCAGTACGCCAACCACCTCTGCAACCAGTACGGACTGGATAGCATCTCGGCGGGCGCCGTCGTCAGCTTCGCCGTCGAGTGCTACGAGAACGGCCTCATCACCAAGGAGGACACCGACGGCCTCGAGCTCAGGTGGGGCGACGCCGAGGCCATCATCGAGATGCTCCACCGCGTCGGCAAGCGCGAGGGCATCGGCGACCTCTTCGCCGACGGCATCCGGCCCGCCCTCGAGAAGCTCGGCCCCCGCGCCGAGCCCTTCGCCATGGAGGTCGGAGGCGAGGACCTCCCCATGCACGACCCCAAGCTCACGCCCGAGTACTACACCACCTACAAGCTGGACCCCACGCCCGCCCGTCACACCCAGTACGAGGGCGCCGCTCGGGCCGGCTGGGGCGTCCCCGCCGGCGTCCAGGACAAGGGACAGTCCACCGGCCGCGCCGGACACCACAAGGGCGCCGCCGAGTACATGCAGGTGGTCAATAGCGCCGGCCTCTGCATGTTCATCATGATGTGCGCCCCCAACGACCGCCTTCCCGAGTGGATCAACGCCGTCACCGGCTGGGACACCACCACCGAGGAGCTCAGGAAGACCGGCGAGCGCATCGGCAACCTGCGCATGGCCTTCAACGTCCGGGAGGGCGACATCGTCACCCGGCGCCGCATCCCCGAGCGCCTCGTTGGCCGCCCGCCCCTCGAGGCAGGTCCTCACGCCGGCGTCACCCTGGACGCGGACACCATGGAAAAGGAATACCTCCAGGCCTGCGATTGGGACCTCGAGACAGCCAGGCCCAGCCGTGCCAAGCTCGAAGAGCTGGGCCTGAGCGACGTGGCCCAGGTGCTCTACCCCTGACGCCGGGCCCCCGGGCCCGCACGACATCGCTCTCAAGGGGCGTCGCCGGCCTGGCGGCGCCCCTCCCACTCGAGGCCTCTGGACATGCAAGAAGGCGGTCCGCTTCTTGCTGGACCGCCTTCCCTGCTGGGACGGGCACCGCTCGCTGGGGTGCTGGTGGCTCGTGAGGCGGAGCCCTAGGTAGGAGGTTCACCTACAGTATCGGGCGGCCGTGTTTCATTCCTGTTGGCACCTTGTCAAATAACTGTTAAATCCGCCCACCTCCCACGAATGGTGAGCGATGTGCAAGACTACGCGAGACTGCAAATCCTAGTGGGTGCTTCTGGCCCTTGCCCCACGAAGAGCATTGCGTGAGAATAACGATAGAAAGCCTGGACAGAACCTTGACAACAGCCTGACATCGTTCATAATACAGTCCTCAATGCCAAGAGCCGATACTGAAGGGGACTGGAACGGCGAAAAGGGTTGAGTATTCACAGCACGCTGAGCGCCAGATGAGGCTTCGGCAGATCTCGAAAGACGAAGTTGAAGCCGTGCTGGCGGATTATCACACCAGCTATTCTGACAAGAAGGGAAACCTCATCTTCATAGGGCGTGTGGACGAGCGGCGCATCAAGGTAGTGGTGGCAAAGGGTTCCATCCCGCCATTCGTCATAACAGCAGCCGACTAGGGAGCGCGCGGGCGATGCGACATACGTATGATCGAAGGGCGGACGCAGTCTACATCACCCTGTCCGACAAGCCCTATGCTTTCGGTGAGGACCTGGATCACGAACGCCGCGTAGACTACGCCGCTGACGGCACCCCCATAGGGGTAGAACTGACCTGCGTCAGTGACGGCGTAAACGTTGATGAGCTTCCTCACAAGGCAAAGATAATCCAACTCTTGGAGCGCCTGAAGATCAAGGTCTACGCCTAGGCCACCTTCCGCCTCCACCTCCTGACCTTCGCCCACCCGCCACGCCTCAACCTCAACCCTCACCCCCACTGGACCCCTCCCACCCCCGATGCTATCCTAGGGCGCCGCACACCGCTGTACCAACCCTGAGAAGCGAGGGAGCACCATGGCCGAATTCGACAACATCATCTACCAGAAGAACGACAGGATCGCCACCGTCACCATCAACCGGCCCGACCGGCGCAACGCCATCGACCCCAAGACCAGCTACGAGCTCCACACCGCCTGGACCGACTTCCGCGACGACCCCGACCTCTGGGTCGGCATCCTCACGGGAGCGGGAGACAAGGCCTTCTCTGCCGGCGCCGACCTGGTCGCCATGTCTCGCGCCATGGCCGGCGAAGCCGACGCGGCGCCGGTTCCCCCTGCGCCCTTCGGCGGCATCACCCGAGGCTTCCAGTGCTGGAAACCCATGATCGCCGCCATCAACGGCTACTGCCTGGCCGGCGGCCTCGAGATGGCCCTCTGCTGCGACATCCGCGTCGCCGCGGAGCATGCCCAATTCGGCGTCCCCGAGGTCACCAGGGCCATCATCCCCGGTGCCGGCGGCACCCAGCGCCTGCCTCGCGCGTTGCCCCTGGGCATTGCCCTCGAACTGCTGGTCACCGGCGGCCGCTTCGACGCCCAGTGGGCCCTGCGCTGCGGCCTCGTGAACCACGTCGTGCCCGCCGACCAGGTCATGCCCAAGGCCCTCGAGATCGCCGGGGCCATCTGCCGCAACGGGCCCCTGGCCGTCCGAGCCGCCAAGGAGTCGGCTTTGCGCGGGCGCGAAATGCCAATCGAACAGGGGCTCAACCTGGAGGACATGCTCCAGCAGCGCCTTCTCCGGTCGGACGACGCACGCGAAGGCCCTCTCGCCTTCGCCCAGAAGCGCACGCCCGAGTACAAAGGCCGCTAAACGCGCTCCCAGGGAACCAGCCGCACCGCGCTCGCCAGGTCCGTGTGGTATTCGTATTCCCGGTCCCCGGCTGAGAGGATCACCCTGTAGCCCGGGGTCACCACCTGCGCGCACACCTCGCGCTCGAGGGCAGCGCCCAGGCAGGCGTCCGGCCAGTCTACCGGCTCCACCTCTGCGACCTCGATCTCCCCCGGCTCCAGCCCGAGGCGCTCCGCCAGGTCCGCGACGGCCGCCTCCACCGGCTCCGGGTACTCGTCGAGGGGGACGCCCGTGCCCCCGCCGCCCGCGACCGTCGCCGTCGGTGACGGCACGACGCCATCCTCGTCCTCCGCCCCGCAGGCTGCGCCCAGCGTGGCCACCAGACCGAGACACACGATCACAAGAAAGGCTCTCACTCGCTCTTCACCTCCCGCGCCACCCAATTCTACTACACGGACGGCGCCTCCGGCGCGCCGGTTCCCCAACACCGCCTGCCCTCACCAGATCGCTTTGCACCCAGTGTCCGTTTTGCTATACTCAGCCCGGCCGACGAATGAGATCAGTCGGCATGGAAGGGAAAGGAGTGAGCGGCCGTCACGCCTGCCGCCGCAGGTAGGGCTGGCCGCAAAATCATGCCAGTTACTGTTGTCGTTGGCGGACAGTGGGGCGACGAGGGCAAAGGCCGCATGGTCGACATGCTCGCCCAGGATGCCCAGGTAGTGGCCCGCTACTCAGCGGGGAACAACGCCGGCCATACCGTCGTCAATCCCATCGGTGAATTCCGCCTCCACCTCGTCCCCGCGGGCATCTTCTACGGCGATAAGGTCTGCCTCATCGGCAACGGCGTCGTCATCGACCCCAAGGTCCTGTTCGAGGAGATCGACGACCTCTCCTCCCACGGCGTAAGCCTCGACAAGCTCTTCATCAGCGACCGCGCCCACATCATCATGCCCTACCATCTCCTCATCGACCGCCTGGACGAGGAGCTAAGGGGACCTGCCGCCATCGGCACCACCATGAGAGGCGTCGGGCCGGTCTTCGTCGACAAGGTCGGGCGCGCCGGCATCCGCATGGCCGACCTGATCAAGCCCAGCTCCTTCCGCGAGCGCCTCTCCCTCGTCCTGCCCTACAAGAACGCCGTCCTCCAGAAGCTCTACGGAGCCGAACCGCTCGACTTCGACGAGGTCTACCAAACCTATAGCGACTACGGCCGCCAGCTCGCCCCATTCGTGCGCGACACCAGCGCCATCGTCCAGCAGGCCCTGGAGCGCGGCGAGCACGTCCTGCTCGAGGGCGCCCAGGGCTCGCTGCTCGACCTCGACGCCGGCACCTACGAGTACGTCACGTCGTCCGTGCCCTCCTCCGCCGCGTCGGGCGCCGGCATCGGCATCGGTATCGGTCCGACCCAGATCACCCGCGTGGTGGCCGTCTACAAGGCCTACCAGACGCGGGTGGGCGCCGGCCCTATGCCTACCGAGCTCACCGACGAGATGGGCGACCTGCTCCGCGAGAAGGGCTGGGAGTACGGCGCCACCACCGGCCGGCCCCGCCGCTGCGGCTGGTTCGACGCCGTCGCCGCCCGCTACACCGTCCGCTTCAACAGCCTCACCGGCGCGCTCATGACCCGCCTCGACGTCCTCGACAGCTTCCCCACCCTCAAGATCTGCACCGCCTACGAGGTGGACGGCGTCCCGGTAGAATCCTTCCCCGCCAGCCTGTTCACCCTGGCCCGCTGCGAGCCCGTCTACGAAGAGATGCCCGGCTGGCAGCAGGAGACCAAGGAGGTCCGCCGATTCCAGGACCTGCCCAAGGCGGCCCAGGACTACGTGAGGCGGATCGAGCAGCTCATGGGCTGCCCAATCGACATAGTCTCCGTAGGCCCGGAGCGCGGCCAGGCCATCTTCGTCCGCGGAAGCGGCTAGCACAGGCGTGGCCGGGGCCGTCGCCCCCTTCGGTCCCTCGAGCGCCGGCCCTCAAGCCTCGCTCGACTTCTCACGACCCCGGCTCGACGTGGTCCTCGCGAACACCAACCCGGGGCCGGAGACGGCCTGCCGGTGAGCCGCCCGGAAATGATCGAAGACCCGCCCCTCTTCTCGGAACGCCTCAGCTCCCTCCTGGAGGAGATCATCAAGAGGCGATCCCCCAACGCCGGGCGCTTCTGCGGCTACTGCTACACGCCCATCAGCGAGGAGCCCCAGCCCTGCCCCCACTGCGGCCGCAGCGCCTGCG
>CAZFGZ010000029.1:0-15818 GCA_964518585.1 uncultured Dehalococcoidia bacterium
CGACCCTCGCCCGCGAGCGCGCCTCCCTGGAGCACGTGGTCTCCCTCTATCGCCGCTATCGCGAGCTGGAGCGTAGCGTCGAGGACGCCCGCTCTATGGTGGACGACGGCAGCGACTCCGAGCTCGCGGCCCTCGCCCGCGAGGAGTTGGAGTCGCTATCGGGTCAACGGGAGGAGCTGGAGCTCGAGCTGAAGCGGGCGCTGCTGCCCAAGGACCCCCACGACGAGCGCGACGTCATCGTCGAGATCCGCGCCGGCACGGGAGGCGAGGAGGCCGCCCTGTTCGCCGCCGATCTCTATCGCGCTTACTCCCGCTATGCGGACGCGCGCGGCTGGCCGGTCGAGGTCCTCTCCGCCAACGAGACCGGCATCGGCGGGTTCAAGGAGATCATCTTTGAGGTGAAGGGGCGGGGCGCGTACTCGCGTCTGAAGCACGAGCGGGGAGTGCATCGCGTGCAGCGGGTCCCGCAGACCGAGGCGCAGGGCCGCATTCACACCTCGGCCGCCACCGTGGCCGTGCTGCCGGAGGCAGAGGAGGTGGAGGTGGGGATCGACGAGGACGACCTGCGCATGGACATCTTTCACGCGGCCAGCCACGGCGGTCAGAACGTTAACAAGGTCGCCACGGCCGTTCGTCTGACCCACCTCCCCACGGGCATCGTGGTGACGTGCCAGGACGAGCGCTCTCAGCTCAAGAACCGCAACAAGGCCATGGCCGTGCTGCGGGCGCGGCTCCTCGACATGAGGACCCGCGAGCAGCACGAGGAGATCAGCGAGGCGCGTCGGGCCCAGGTCGGCACCGGCGAACGCTCCGAGAAGATCCGCACCTACAACTTCCCTCAGGATCGGGTGACCGACCATCGCATCGGCCTCACGGTCCACAACCTGTCCGCCATCCTCGACGGCGACCTGGACGAGATCATCGATGCGGTCGCCATCAGCGAGCAGGCCAAGCTGCTGGAGGAGCAGCGCGTGTGACCCTCGCCCAGGCCCTGCACCGGGCTGAGGAACTACTCCGTGCCGAGGGCATCGAGGACGCCTGGCTGGAGGCGGAGGTGCTCCTGCGCCACGCCCTTGGCCTGGACCGGCACACTCTCTTTGCCAGCTTCCACGAGCCGATCGCGCCCGACCAGCAGGCCGCCTACCAGACACTCGTCGAGCGCCGCCTGGCTCACGAGCCCACCGCCTACATCCTGGGCCGCCGCGAGTTCTACGGCCTTGACCTGGAGTGTACACCCGCCGCGCTCGTCCCCCGGCCCGAAACGGAGCTGCTGGTGGAAGAGGCTCTGCGCATCGCAGGGTCAGAGACCAAGGGGGAGGGGACATGGGGGATCGTAGATGTGGGGACGGGCAACGGGGCGATCGCAGTGGCTCTTGCGGTGAACCTGCCTTCGGTCCGGATCAGCGCCATCGATGTCGCGGCCGAGGCGCTGGCCCTGGCCCGGCGCAACGCTGCCCGCCACGGGGTCGCCGGGCGCATCTCCTTCGTGCAAGGCGACCTGCTCTCTCCCCTCGTCGCCCCGGTGGACCTCATCGTTGCGGACCTCCCATACGTCCGCTCGGGCGACTGGGAGGCCCTCCCGCTGGAGATCCGGGACCACGAGCCGCGCAGGGCCCTGGACGGCGGCCCTGATGGTACAGCCGTGCTGGAGCGACTGCTTCGGCAGGCGCCCTCCTATCTGCGTCGTCCGGGCTGGCTCGTGGCGGAGATCGGGGACGACCAGGCGGCCCGACTTGGGGAGGTGGCTGCGGCGTTGTTCCCGGGTGGGAGTATCGAGGTCAAGCAGGATTTGGGGGACCTTGATCGCCTGCTGCTGGTTGGGGTGGGTTGATGGCCTGCCGCCTAATGGAGGTTGTTGTTCTCGGCGATCTGGATCTGCTTGCCCTCTGTCTTGATGGCCGGTGCGATGACGAGCTCGGTCTGCTGGAACTGGCGGATGGTTTGGGCGCCGCACATGCCCATGGCGGTGTGCAGAGCGCCCACCAGGTTCTCGGTGCCATTCGTGCGAGAGGTAGGGCCGAACAGCGTCCTGCGCAGATCTGTGTTGACCCCGACGGTCACACGGATGCCCCGGGGAAGCTGGGCATGGAATGTGGACATGCCCCAGTGATGTCCGCGCCCGGGGGCCTCCGAGCAGCCTGCCAGAATCGAGCCCAGCATCACGGCGTCGGCCCCGGCAGCGATGGACTTGCAGACGTCGCCGCCGGTGCGGAGGCCCCCATCGGTGATGATGGGGACGTAGCGGCCGCCCTCGCGGTAGTACTGGTCGCGGGCGGCCGCGCACTCGATGGTGGCGCTCACCTGTGGCACGCCTATGCCCAGCACCTCCCGCGACGTGCAGGCAGCGCCTGGGCCCACGCCTACCAGCACTGCCGCCACACCGGTCTCCATGAGCTGCTTGCAGGGACCGTAACTGACCACGTTGCCTACCACCACGGGCACCGGCGCCACCATCTCTACCAGTTCTGGGAAAATGAGACCGCGCTCGCTCCGGGAGATGTGGCGGGTGGTAGTGACGGTAGACTGGACTACGAGCACGTCGACCCCCGCCTCCACCGCCAGGGGTGCCAGCCGCTTAGTGCTAGCGGGGGTAAGGGATGCAGCGCACACCGCGCCGGTGCTCTTCACCTCGTGGATGCGCTGGCCGATGAGCTCAGGGCGAATGGGCTCCGAGTAGACCTTCTGGAGAAGGGCCGTCACCTCCTCCCTGGGTGCCGAAGCGATCTCCTCCAAGATGGGATCCGGGTAGTCATGGCGGGTTTGCAGGCCCTCCAGGTTGAGGACGGCAAGGCCGCCCATCTTGGCGAAGGTCACGGCGAAGCGCGGGTCCACCACCGCGTCCATGCCCGCCGCCATCATCGGAATCGGGAACTCCAAATCGCCCAGACGGAGGGTGACATCGGTCATCTCCGGGTTAACCGTCACAGCGCCGGGCACGATGGCTACTTCATCGAAGCCGTATGCCCGGCGCATCTGCTTGAACTGCGGAGTGGCCATGCCATACCTCCTTCGCTGCCCGCGGTCCCCGTCCGCAGCCCCTCGGCGATTAGGCGAATCGAGGCCGGCGGAGGTCTCCTGCCAGCAATCCTAGCCCATGGCTCCGTTTCCCAGTGACTATGCGGTGAACCAACCAGGGGATGAGGTTTCCGGCAATATAGCAAAGCGACCGGCAACAGTCAATGGCTCTGAGTGCCGAAAGGGGAGTTTCTAGCAAAGAAGCTATGCGCATCACCGTTTTCCTTCCGGTCAGAACGCTTACGTTCGGCGTAGTGGGGAAGTCATGGGTATTCTCTACTTGGTAGCCACCCCCATCGGAAACCTGGAGGACGTGACCCTGCGGGCCCTGCGGGTGCTCCGTGAGATCTCGCTCATCGCGGCCGAGGATACCCGCACCACCCGCAAGCTGCTCTCTCGCTACGACATCCACACTCCTCTCCTCAGCTACACCGACCGCAACAGGCGGCAGCGCACCCCACAGATCCTGGCGGCGCTCGCCCAGGGAGATGTGGCCCTGGTTTCCGAGGCAGGTACTCCGGCCATCAGCGACCCCGGCTACCACCTGGTGGTGGCTGCCTATGAGGCGGGCTTCTCTGTGACGCCGGTGCCTGGTCCCTCGGTATTGACGGCGGCGGTGGCCGTCTCCGGTCTTCCCACCCGTCGTTTCCACTACCTCGGGTTCCTGCCCCGCCAGAGGGGCCAGCGGCGTCGCCTGCTCCATGCCGTGGCTGACTTCCCTGACACGCTGGCTGCTTTCGAGTCGCCACATCGGCTGCGCGAAGCCCTCCAGGACATCGCGGTGGAGCTGGGCAACCGGCGCATAGCCGTCTGCCGCGAGCTTACCAAGGCCTATGAGGAGATCTTCCGGGGCTCGGTGGAGGAAGCCCTGGCTCACTTCGGCCAGCCGCGCGGCGAGTTCACTCTCGTCATTGAGGGAGCCGGCGAGGTTGCCGGGAAGCCGATCCCACAAGAGATGGACGCCGAGCTGCGAGCCCTCAAGGCGCAGGGCGTCCGCGCTCAGGAGGCGACCAGCGAGCTCGCCAAGCGCTATGGCCTTTCCCGGCGTGAGCTGTATCGACGGTGGCTCGGCCTGCGGTGATTCGCTATCTCGCCGTAATGGGCTGTGATAGAATGGCTCTGCTTCGCGTGGAGCAAGATGGTGACTGAGAAGATCTTCATCGGCGTAGCCTGGCCTTACGCCAACGGCTCGCTGCACCTGGGGCAGATCGCCGGCGCTTACCTGGCGCCGGACATCTTTGCGCGCTATCACCGGCTGCGGGGCAACCGCGTCCTTATGGTCTCCGGCAGCGACCAGCATGGCACACCCGTCACCATCCGCGCGGAACAGGAGGGCCGTACGCCAGCCGAGGTGGCTGCCCGCTTCCATGAGGAGTTTGTAGATTCGTGGCAACGTTTGGGCATCAACTTCGAACTGTATACGACGACGGGCACCGAGAATCATGCCCAGACTGTCCAGGACATCTTCCTCCGCTTGCTGGAGAACGGTGACGTCTACAAGGACACCATGAAGCTCCCCTACTGTACCGTGGAGGGACGCTTCTTGCTCGACCGATACGTGGAGGGCACGTGCCCCTTCTGCGGTTCCGAGAACGCCCGGGGCGATCAGTGCGACGACTGCGGCAAGGTCCTCGACCCCGTAGATCTTGTCAACCCCCACTGCAAGTTCGACGGCTCCACGCCGGAGGTTCGAGAGTCCGAACACTTCTTCCTTAGGCTGAGCGCTTACAACGATAGGCTGAAGGCGTGGCTGTCCGAGGGCAAAGACCACTGGCGCAAGGGTGTTCTGAACTTCTCGCTTGGGGTGCTCCAGGAGGGCCTGCGGGACCGCGCGATCACCCGCGATATCGAGTGGGGCGTGGAGGTGCCGGTTGGGGGTTTCGACAGCAAGCGCATCTACGTCTGGTTCGAGAACGTTATCGGCTATCTTTCCGCTGCGAAGGAGTGGGCGCAGCGACAGGGCACGCCGGAGGCCTGGCGGGAGTTCTGGCAGGACCCGGAGTGCAAGAGCTACTACTTCGTGGGCAAGGACAACATCTGGTTCCATACGCTGAGCTGGCCGGCCATGCTTATGGCCTACGGCGAACTGAACCTGCCCTATGATGTGCCAGCCAACCAGTACATGAACTTCGGCGGGGGCAAGGCCTCGACCAGCCGGGGTACGGCGCCGTTCCTGCCCACCTACCTTGCGAGGTACGACGCCGACGCTATCCGCTACTACCTTGCCGCCGTGATGCCGGAAACCTCCGACACCGGGTTCAGCGACGCCGACCTGGTGCGTCGCAACAACGATGAACTGGTGGCCACCTGGGGCAACCTGGTGCACCGGGTCCTCACCTTCACCTATCGCCACTTCGAAGGGCGCGTGCCCGATCCCGGGGACGCCGGCGAGCGCGGCCGTGCCCTCCTGGCTCAGGTCGAGAGTACCCTGTCGGACACGGGTGAACACATCGCAGCCTGCCGCTTTCGGGCAGGGCTATCTGCGGCCATGGCCCTGGCTCAGGAGGCCAACCGCTATCTGGACGAGAGGGCGCCCTGGAGGGCCATAAAGGAGGATCGCCAGGGGACAGCAGCCACCCTGTACACGGTCATCGCGATCATCAACGGCCTCAAGGTGGCCCTGTATCCCTATATTCCCTTCGCCTGCGAGCGCTTGCATGCTTCCCTGGGCTACGAGACGGGGGTGACAGAGGCCGGATGGGCTTTCGTGCGCCCTCAGCCTGGTCAGCGCCTCAGAGAGCCCGCTCCCCTGTTCAAGAAGCTGGAATCCACCATCGTTGAGGGAGAAGAGGAAGACCGGCCCGCCACATGACAGGCATCATCGACACGCATGCGCATCTCCAGCTCTCGCAGTTCGACAGCGACCGCGAAGCCGTGCTGCACCGGTCTTGGGAAGCAGGCCTTGAGGCGATCGTGGTCCCGGGGGTCGACCTGGCCAGCAGCGAGCGGGCCGTGGCTATGGCCGAGGCAGATCCTCGGCTCTACGCCGCTGTGGGCTGTCACCCCCATGAGGCGCGGCGTGCCAACGACGGAGTCGTGGCCTCCCTGGCTAGCCTGGCCCGTCATCGCCGAGTAGTGGCGGTGGGGGAGATCGGGCTTGATTTCTATCGCAATCTCTCACCTCGGGAGGCCCAAGTCCGCGTGCTCCGTGATCAGCTCGCCACCGCCTCCGAGGCAGGCGTGCCCGTGGTCATCCACTGCCGGGAGGCCTATCCGGAGATGCTCCCCATCATCGAGGGGTGGTCCCGCAGTCTGGGGGCAAGCCTGCCCGGCGGCAGGCCCCTGGGCGTCATGCACTACTTCAGCGGTGACCTGGCACTGGCCCTCCGTTGCGCTGAGCTGGGCTTCCTCATCTCCATCCACGACTCCGTGACCTATTCCGAGTCGGAGCGGCTGCGAAAGGTGGCCATGGAGTTGCCCTTGGAGTACATGGTCGTGGAGACGGACAGCCCCTACGGTGCGCCCCTCTCCCATCGCGGTCAGCGCAATGAGCCTGCCTATCTCGCTGAGGCCGTGGGCGTCATCGCCGATCTCCGGGGGATCAGGTACGAGGATGTGGTCTTCCATACCCGGGAGAACGCCGTGCGCCTTTTCGACCTGACCCGCCCGGAGCGAGCCGGTGGTCCACCTGCCTCTCAGGTGCTGGCAAGACGAGATCTGCCGTGAACGTGACCTCCATCTACGAGCCCGTTCGAGCGGACCTGGAGCAGGTGGAGCGCACCCTCGGTGCCATCAGGCAGGCAGAGCAGTTCTCCGAGTTCAGGGAGATGCTCGAGCATGTCCTGGCAGGAGGAGGCAAGCGCCTGCGGCCGCTGGTGGCTCTACTGGCGGGGAAGTTTGGGGACTATCGGCCTGAGCCACTGATATACCTGGCTGCCTCTATTGAGCTCCTGCACACGGCCAGCCTGGTGCACGACGACGTCATCGACCGCTCCAGCACCCGCCGGGGCCGCCCTACCGCGAACGCTGTGTTCGACAACCAGGCTGCTGTGATGCTAGGCGACTTCATGTTCGCCCACGCTGCTGACCTGGTCGCCCGCACCGACAACACGGAGGTGGTACGCCTGTTCTCCCGCACCCTCATGGCCATGGTGAGCGGGGAGCTGAACCAGGACCTCAGCGCCTACGACTGCAGCCAGGACATCGTGGGCTACCTCGAGCGCATCGCGGGGAAGACCGCCTCGCTGTTCGCGGCCTCCGGTGAGGGTGGGGCGATGGTGGCGGGCGTCCCTGGCGAGTGGGTGAACGCGCTGCGCGACTACGGCCATGATCTGGGTATGGCCTTCCAGATCGTGGATGACATCCTGGACTTCAGCGGAGACGAGAAGGAGATGGGCAAGCCCATCGGCAGCGACCTCATGCAGGGCACTCTCACCTTGCCCTCCCTGCTGCTCATGAAGCGCAGCCCGAAGGGCAACCCGGTCGAGAGGCTCTTCCGCGACCGTGGCAGCGACAAGCATCTGGCTGAGGCGATCTTCATGGTGCAGAACTCGGACATCCTTGACGAGTCCTACGCGGTGGCGAGGGACTTCGCGGAGCGCGCCCGCGCCGCTCTGGGGGCGCTGCCCGACATCCCTGCGCGCCACGCCCTCGGCGACATCGCAGACTACGTCTTGGAGCGCCGCGCCTAGGTCAAGCGACCGTCTTGTCCAGAAGATGCCACAGGGTCGAAGCTATCGGACTTCGACCCTGAAGTGTGTTTGCCGCGTGCGCCAGTCAGAGGTCCCTGTGTGGGCCGACAATGCGAGGCAAGCCCGCCTCGCGTCGCTCCTTCTCCCGCCTGGCCCGCAGGATCTTCTTCTCCCTCTCCTCCTCCCGCTCCGCCTTGGTCTTCTTGCGGGGAGGCTGGGGCTTATTGATCTCGGGGTGCTCGTGGGGGCGCGTGGGACCGCGTACCGGCTGCTTCACCTCCTTGCCCAGGTGCCAGTACGTGCCTTTGTCGGGGATGCGACGGGGGTAGCCGTCGCGAAAGGTGAAGGCCATGAAGGAGGTGGGCATGATGCGCCGCCCGTCGCGGCTGCAGACCGGGCAGGGCACCGGGTCGGCGGCCTCTCGCATGGGCCGTAGCGCCTCGAAGATTCCTTCGCAGCTCTCGCAGTAGTACTCGTAGACGGGCATGTCGAGCCTTCCCCTCATCCAGAAGTGCGCCGTCATTATAGCGGGAGACCGGACAGTCAGCCAGGGCCGTCGGCGGGAGCTGCGACGGTGGGGGCCGGAGGCCGCGGCCGTTTGCGCACGGCGTCGATGAACGCCGCCGAGCGCACCTCTCGCTCCAGCACGTAGCGAATGTACTCTCCAAGGTGGCCCTCCAGCTCCCGCGCCAGGTCTGGCGGCAGATTCACCCGCGCCACCTGGGAAAAGCTGTCCCTCTGCATGAGGCGCAGCACCTTGAGTGCGTTGACCGACAGGGGCCGGACTACCTCCTCGGGAGGGAGGCAGCGCTGGCAAAGCACTCCGCCACCGCTGGCGCTCCAGTAGTTGGTGACGGGCTCCAGCCGGGTCCGGCAGGAGGTGCACTCCTCCAGTTCGGGCCGGTATCCCAGCAGCCCCAGCAGAGAGACCTCGAAGTAGCGGAGTACCGTGTCCAGATCGTCCCGCTGGGATAGCCGGCGCAGGGTGTCCAGGAGAAGGCGATAGAGGTGGAAGTTCTCCTCTCGCTCCTCGGTGAAGCGGTCCACCAGCTCGACGGCGTAGAGGCCGCGGCTTAGCCGCTCCAGTTCTTCGCGCAGCGGCTGGAACGCCTCGATGGTCTGGGCCTGCGTGATGATGTCGAGGTTACGGCCGCGGGCCAGCAGGAAGCTGCCATGGTTCAGCGGCTCGACGTGTCCGGCCAGCTTGCTGCGAGTTCTGCGCACGCCCTTGGCCACGGCGTCCACCTTGCCGTAGTTGGCGGTGTACAGGCTGATGATCTTGTCCGCTTCACCCAGGCGACGCTGCCGCAGGACAACGGCGGGACTCTTGTAGACGCGAGGGGGCGCAGGCATGGCGCGGGGCCGGAGCCTCTCAAACCTCCTGGCGGTTCTCCAGGGCCCGGGCGAGGGTCACGTCGTCGGCGTACTCCAGATCGGCGCCCATGGGGAGCCCGCGGGCCAGGCGGGTCACCTTCACCCCCAGGGGAGTCACCAGCCGACTCACGTACATGGCAGTGGCCTCGCCCTCCAGGTTGGGGTTGGTGGCCATGATGACCTCGCGCACCGACCCGTTGCGAAGCCGCTCCAGCAGCTCCTCGATCTTCAGATCCTCCGGCCCCACGCCGTCCACCGGCGAGATGACCCCGTGCAGCACGTGGTAGAGGCCGCGGTAGCTCCGCGTGCGCTCCAGGGCCAGGATATCCAGCGGCTCCTCCACCACGCAGATCAGGGAGCGGTCGCGCTGGGAGTGCGCGCAGATCGGGCAAGGGTCATGTTCGGTGATGTTCTGGCAGGTCGAGCACAGGGCGGTGCGCTCCCGCAGCTCGGCGATGGCCTGCGCCAGGGCGGCAGCGTCCTCCTTGGGGGCGCGCAGGAGGTAGTAGGTGAGCCGCTGGGCGCTCTTGGGGCCGATGCCAGGGAGCTTGTGTAGCTCCTCGATGAGCCGGGCCACCGGCGCAGCCGTGGAGGGAATCTCTTCGTTCAAGACGCTTCACCTCACGCGTGCAGGCGACCGGGCTAGGGCAGACCGGGCAGGCCCAGGCGGCCTGCCACACCGGCCATGTGCTCTGCCTGGAGAGCCTGGACCTTCTCCAGGGCTTCGTTGAAGGCGGCGGTGACCAGATCCTCCAGCATCTCCACGTCGTCCGGGTCCAGCACCTCGGGGTCGATCTTCAATGCTTCCACCTTGAATCCGCCGGTGAGCCTCACGCTGACCGCGCCGCCGCCGGCGGTGCCCTCTACGCTCCTCGTCTGCAGCTCCTCCTGGGCCTTGACCACGCGCTCCTGCATCTTCTGGAGTTGGCGCATCATCTGGCGATTCATGCCCATGCTCTCTGCTCCTACTCCTGCTCAGAGATGACCCGCGCGCCCATCTCGCGGGCTGCCTGGATCAGGTGGCCGCCGCGCCCCTGGGGGGCCCGCCATTCCTTAAGGTCCGGCGCGGCCACACAGCGCACTCGACGCCCCGTTCCCAGCACCCCATCCACCGCCTCCTGGAGGGCGGCGAGGTTCTCAGACGTGTTGACCTTGTCGACGTGGACATCGAAGCGGAAACCGAACACGACCTCCTCATCGCTGACCTGGATGATGTCGCAGCCGCTGTTGAGCAGCGCCCCGGTCCGATAGCTGAGGGCACGAGCCTGAGTACAGATTTCGTGCCAGCGAGCACGAACCTGCTCCAGGGCAGGGTCGCCGGTCTCGGCGGCGTCCACCGGCTCCGTCGCCGCCTCCGCGGCAGGGCTCGGCTCGTCGGCTACCTGGGCGGTCTCAGGCTCGGCTGCCTCTTGTGCCTCTTGGGCGGCCCACGAGGTGATCCGGCCGGGCCGGGGTGCTCGCTCGGCTGGGCTCTCCGCTGGTGCTGCGCGGGGCCTCGGCCGCGGCGCAGCGGCCGGGCGCGCTCGCGGCGAGGGAGCTGCTGGGAGTTCCGGGCCCTCGGCGACGGCGGCCTCAGGTGGCTCGGGCCGCCGCTCCGGTGGGCCCAGGGCGCAGGTCGCCAGAGCCAGCTCCAGGGGCAGCGGCGAGAGGGGGTCGGCCCGCAGGTCAGCCTCCCCGAAGGCCCGCAGCGTTGTTACCAGGCGCTCCGTGGGCACGGGCTCCACCAGGCTTCGCATCTCCCGGAGTTGCTCCTCAGTCCAGGAGTCGCCGCCGGCGCCCGTCTTCACCAGGAGCAGACCGCGGAGGTAGGCTACCACATCGCGCTGGAACTGGCGCAGGTCCACGCCATCGTCGCGAACCGAGGCGATCAGGCCGAGTCCCTGGGCGAGCTCGCCGCTGAGGGCGTGGGCGGCCAGTGCGCCGCTGCGCGGATCGCCCAGTAGTCCCAGCCCGCCCCGTACGTCCTCGAGGGAGAGGTTGCGCCCGCAATAGTCCACCACCTGCTCCAGCATGTTGATGGCATCGCGGAGACTGCCGGTGGCTGTGCGGGCCATCAGCTCCAGTCCCTCGCGGGGGCATGTGATACGCTCCCCCTTCGCGATGCGCTCCAGGCAATCCACGATCGCCGACAAGGGGATACGGCGGAAGTCGAATCGCTGGCAGCGGGAGATGATGGTGGCAGGCACCTTGTGGATCTCGGTCGTGGCCAGGACGAAGATGATGTGCGGGGGCGGCTCCTCCAGGGTCTTCAGGAGGGCGTTGAAGGCGGGCTCGGTCAGCATGTGGACCTCGTCCACCAGGTACACCTTGTAGGCGCCCGAGGTTGGCGCGAAGTTGGCCTTCTCCCGCAGGCTGCGGATCTCGTCGATGCCACGGTTGCTGGCGGCATCGAGTTCCACCAAATCCAGGGCGCGATTCTCCAGGAAGGCCTGGCAGGACTCGCAGCGGTTGCACGGCTCACCTTTCTTGGGCTTCAGGCAGTTCACTGCCTTGGCCAGCAGGCGCCCGGTGGTGGTCTTGCCGGTTCCGCGAGGGCCCGCGAAGAGATAGGCGTGAGAGACCCGCCCGGAGGTGATGGCGTTGAGGAGGGTGCGGACAATGGCATCCTGGCCGGCCACCTCGGCGAAGGCGCGCGGTCGCCACTTGCGATAGAGGACTTCAGTACTCACACGGACCCTTTCGGCGCGTTGGGCGAGGCTTCTGAGGCCAGTATAGCAACCGTTCCCTGCCCCCTCAATGGGCAGCGCCGCCCAGCAGGGCCTCCTCTCGGGCACGCATGGCCCGTGCCTCGTCGGGTTGCTGGTGGTCGTACCCCAGCAGGTGGAGCAGACCGTGGACGGTCAGGTGGGCCAACTCCGCCTCCAGGGCCCGCCCGCCCTCCTGGGCCTGGCGCTGCGCCGTGGGGAAGGAGATGATCACCTCCCCCAGGCGATGCACCCCATCGGGCGGCGACACGAACGGCTCCTCGGACTCGAGGCCAAAGGAGAGCACGTCGGTTGGCTCGTCGATGCCCCGGTAGCGACGGTTAAGGTCTTGCAGGGTGTCGTCGTCGGTGATGACCAGCCCCACCTCGGCAGGCGTAGGCACTCCCTCCGAGGTGACTGCCTGCCGAGCCAGCCGCTCGAGGGCCGGGACGTCCACTCGCCTTGCGAAGGACGCATCGACGTGGGTGCTGATGCGCAGATCCTCGCCCACCGGCATACCCTAGCGGAACGCTACGCCGGAGACCCCGGCGGGCGCTACACCGCCCCTTCCAGCACGTAGCCCAGGGTGAGGAGCAGACCCGCCAGCATGTGGATCATCACCTGGGCGGCATTGGCGGGCGCCAGCTTGAGGTGGTCGTCGTAGTGGCGGCGGGCGGTGCGTATTGCCTGGAGCGCGATGAAGGCTGTGGGCAGCGCGAGCAGCGTGAAAGGCGAAATGGCCCCTGCGGCAACGCTGGCGATAATGGCGAGATAGGTGGCGGCGAGTATGGCCTGGTAGAGCCAGACGCCTCTCCTCCGGCCCAGCCGTACCACTAGATGATCCTTGCGCGCGCTCGCGTCGGCCTCCATATCCTGAAACTGGTTGATGTAGAGTACCCCCGCGATAAGCAGTGAGACGGGGATGGCGGCGATGACCGGTTCCCAGGCCAGCTCCTTCGTCTGGACGTAGAAGGCCCCCAGGGTCATGAGGACCCCGAAGTTCAGCCCTACGAGCAACTCGCCCAGCCCCGTGGCGGCGATGCGGAAGGGCGGTGCGGTGTAGAAGAAGCCGGAGAAGATGCCAACGACGCCCAGCACCCAGAGCCAGGGTCCCCGCGCCAGGGCCAGGTAGAGGCCGATCAGCGCACCCGCCGCGAAGAGGATCAGGGCGCCCGTGAGCACCTCCCGGGGCCTGAGCAGCCCCCGCTGGATCATGCGGCTCCCTCCCGTGAAGGGGCGCACGAAGTGGACGTTGGCCTCGTCGGTGCCGCTGAGGTGGTCGTAGTAGTCGTTGGCGACGTTGGTCCCTGCGTGCAGGAGCACGCCGCCCAGGAGCGCCAGCAGGAAGAATCCCCAGTGGAAGGTGTCCTCCCGAGCCCACGCTACCACCGACCCCAGCAGGACCGGGACGATGCTGGCCGTGAAGAAGGGGACTCGCACCTCCTCTGCCCACAGGCTGAGCTTGGTGCGCATATTCATCTCCCTTGATCTGACCCCTCAGGCTTCATACCGCCGTGCCGGTCTCACTTTCCTATGGGAGCGAACTTCTGTCAAGGGAGGCTGCAGGCCTACTCTAGGCGAAGATGCTGACAGCCCGCTCGGCGGCGGTGATGAGGGGTGTCGGCACGAGTCCCAGCACCAGCACACCGAGCGCAGCGATGCCAACCGCCAAGCGCAGGGACACCGCCGTGGGCACGCTCTCCTCGGTCGGCGCGCGCGCCAGGTACATTTCGCGCACCACGCGCAGATAGTAGAACGCGGATATCACCGTGTTGAGTACGCCGACGATGACCAGCCAGACAAGGTCGCTCTGGACGGCGGTGTTGAAGATGTACACCTTGGCTACGAAGCCCGCCGTCGGCGGGATGCCGATGAGGGAGATGAGGCAGAAGCCCAGGGCCGCGGCCAGCAGGGGGGCGCGTCTGGCCATCCCCGCGTAGTCGGCGATCTCGTCGCTCCCCAGGCGTTCGGAGATGGCCAGCACCGCCAGGAAGGCGCCCAGGTTGGTGAACGCGTAGGTGGCCAGGAAGAATACCACCCCGCTTGCCCCCAGAGTAGAGTCGGCGACAGCGGAGGTGGCGGCCAGCCCGATCATGAAGTACCCCGCCTGGGCGATGGAACTGTAGCCCAACAGCCGCTTGATGTTGCTCTGAAGCAGGGCCATCAGGTTCCCTACGCTCATGGAGATGGCGGCGATCACCGCGAACAGGTTCGACCAGTCGCTCCCTATGAGGCTGTCCGCACCGAAGCCCTCAAAGAAGATGCGCAGGATTACGGCGAAGCCCGCCGCCTTGCTCCCCACCGACAGAAACGCGGCCACCGGGGTTGGCGATCCCTGGTAAACGTCGGGCACCCACATCTGGAAGGGCACCACCGCCATCTTGAAGCCGAAGCCCGCCGTCAGAAAAACCATTGCTACGATGAGGGCTGCCCGCAGGTTGCCGTCTCCCTGGGCCACGGTGGCGGCGATGCTGGCCTCACCATCGGGTGCCCAGAGTTTGGTCGTGCCGGACAGTCCGAACAGGAAGGCCATCCCGTAGAGGATGACTGCGGAGGCCACCGCCCCCAGCAGTAGGTACTTCAGCCCGGCCTCGCTGGAGCGGTCATCCTTCAGGAAGCCCGCCAGCACGTACTGGGAGATGCTGGTCAACTCCAGGGCGATGAAGATGGCGATGAGGTCGCGGCTCGCCGCCAGGAGCATCATCCCCGTGGTGGCCAGGAGAAGCAGCGCCCAGAACTCGCCCCGATAGCGGCCCATCCGCTCCATGTAGTCCATAGAGGCGATGATGACCAGGCCGGCCACACCCAGGAAGAGGAACTTGAAGAAGATGCTGAAGTTGTCTAGGACGAAGGAGTTGTCGAAGGCCGCGGCCTCGCGGCCCCGCAGGATGAGCACCACCGCCCATAGCACCGCTGCGCCGATGCCTCCCAGGCCAGCGTAGGCCAGCCACCGCTTGTCCCGCTCCCGGAGCACCAGGTCGGTCAGCAGGATGAAGCCGGCGGCTACCATCAGGATGAGTTCGGGGCCCAGGCGATCTACGTCGTGCAGCATGTCAGCTCAACTGTGCCAGGATGCGCACCACCCCGTTGTCGATGACGTCCAGCAGGCGCGCAGGATAGATGCCCACGGCGATGATGACGGCGACCAGGGCCGCCATGGGCACCTGTTCCCACCAGGCCGTGGCGTCGGGCAATCCCTCCCAGCGCGGGTTGCGTGGTCCGAAGAATACCCGCTGTACCATCCAGAGAACGTAGCCTGCCGTCAACAGAATGCCAATGACAGCCAGGATAGTAGGCGCGGTATAGCGCGTCGCTGTTCCCAGGAACACCAGCAACTCCGAGACGAAACCGGCCATGCTGGGCAGCCCCAGGGAGGCCAGCCCCGCTATGACCATGACCGTGGCGATGATGGGCGTGCGATGGGCCAGCCCGGAGAGCTGGCTGATGTCGCGTGTGTGGGCGCGGTCGTAGATCAGCCCCACCATGACGAAGAGGAGGCCAGTGATGACCCCGTGGGTGAACATCTGGAGGGTGGCACCGGCCAGCCCGACGTGTCCCAGCGCGGCGATGCCCAGTAGCACGTAGCCCATGTGGCTCACGCTGGAGTAGGCGATGAGACGCTTCAGGTCGGTCTGGCGCAGGGTCACGATCGCTCCATAGATGATGCTCACCGCGGCCAGGGCCGCCAGCCAGACCGCGAAGTCGCGCGCCGTGTCGGGGAGCAGAGTCACCGGGATGCGCAGGATGCCGTATCCTCCCATCTTCAGCAGCACGCCTGCCAGGATCACGCTGACAGCGGTCGGAGCGTCGGTATGGGCGTCGGGGAGCCAGGTGTGGAGGGGGACCATCGGCAGCTTCACGGCGAAGCCCACGAAGATCAGGAAGAAGATGGCTGGCAACGGAAGCAGGGCGTCGCTGATAGTGGCATCCCGCAACACCACCATGTCGAAGCTCGCGGGCTCGGCCGAGAACGCCAAGACCAGCAGCCCCACCAGCATGAGCGCGCTCCCAGTGATAGTGAACAGAACAAACTTGATGGCCGAGTACTCCTTCCGCCCTGTCCCCCAGATGGAGATGAGCATGTACATGGGGATCAGCTCTACCTCCCAGAAGA
>CAZFGZ010000030.1:0-15281 GCA_964518585.1 uncultured Dehalococcoidia bacterium
CCTAGCGCTCCGCCCTCACGAATCATTTATCGGCACAAGTAGGCCGAAAGCTCAGGGGGTTTGCCCCTGGGTCATGAGACGGCCAGGAACTGGAACCAGGGTCCGTGGAATGCTAGGAGACAGCAGGAGCGGCCAGGGTGCGATCGATCAGGGCAACCAGAGCGGCCGGGCTGAAGGGCTTGGCCACGAAGCCGTCTGCCCCGACCTGAGAGCCCCGCTCCCGGTAGGACTGCTGGTCAAAGCCCGTCAGCAGCAGCACCGGCACATGGGGGGCGATCTCGGTCTTGAGCCGCCGGCACACCTCGAAGCCGTCCACGCCGGGAATGGCGATGTCCAGAAGTACCAGAGCGGGTTGTTCCCGGCGGGCCAGGTCCAGGGCCTCAGCCCCGTCGCCCGCCTCCAGGATGCGATAGCCGTTCCCATCGAGGGAAGCCGCCACCAGCATGCGGATCGTGGGCTCGTCATCCACTACCAGGATCGTCTTCTTCATGGGACTGCTCCCTCGTCAGCGGCGGGCTTGCCTTCGAAGCGGCCGTCCCCGTCCTGCCGCTGGACCCATCCCTCATCGAGGGATAGACAGAAGCCGAACGTGCTGCCCCGGCCCGGCGAGCTTTCCACCCACATCCGGCCCCCGTGGCGCTCCACCACCGCCTTGGCGATGGCGAGGCCCAGGCCGACCCCGCTGGACACCTCGGCTCTAGCAGCGTGCGCTCGGTAGAAGGGCTCGAAGATGCGCCGAAGGTCTTGCCGGACGACGCCCAGGCCGCGGTCGCGGACAGCTACGCTGATGCCGGCGGGGCAGGCGACACTCCCCTCCCCCTCCAGCGGACCCAGGTGCTCCGTGCCCGGCTTCGCCAGGCAGCCTCGCTGCGCCCGGATGCGCACGCTCGATCGGGGCGGAGAGTAGTTGACCGCATTGCCCACCAGGTTGGCCAGGACCTGGGTGAGCTTCCCCGGGTCCGCCGTGACCTGCGGCAGGTCGTCCGGGACGCAGATCTCGAAGCGCGGATGCTTGTCGTGCCTCTCCATCAGCGCCACCACCCGGCTCACCAGTTCAGCTACGGCTACGGGCTCCCGCTGCAAGCGCATGCGACCGGATTCGATGCGGGTCAGGTCCAGCAGCTCCTCGATGAGGGTGGCGAGCCGTGTGGACTCCTGGTTCATGAGGCTCAGCCAGTCTTGCTGGACACTGGGGGACACATCTCGCGAGAGCAGCAGCTCGGTGAACCCCTGCAGCGCCGCCAGCGGCGTTCTGATCTCGTGGGAGGCCATCGAGACGAAATCGGTCTTCATCCGCTCGATCTTCTTCTCCCGGGAGATGTCATGGAGGATGCCCATGGCGTAGGCCACCTGGCCGTCGGGCGCCTTCACCGGGACCACGGAGACAGCCACAGGCACAGCCGGTCTTCCCTTTCCCGGTTCGAGCAGGGCCCTCTCGGTGACGACCTTTCCCTCGCGCAGGGCCCTGAAGAAGGGCGTCAACTGCAGCGGGAGGGGCGCCCGGGCCTCGTTCGATAGGCTAAACGCCTCCACCACTAGCCGGCCCAGGAGTCGATTTGGCGGCCGTCCTGCAAGCGCCGCCGCGGCGGGGTTCACGTAGACGATGCGCAGTCCGGTATCCACTACGAACAGGGCGTCCGCGACGCTGTCCAGCAGATCCCGCGTCCCGCGCTCCTTCAGCCGAGCCCGGTCAATGCGCCGAGCGTTGTCCACGGCCAGCGCTACGTGCTCGGCCAGGGTGGAGACTATGCCCACGTGGTCCGCGCGGAAGGGTTCCGACCCCCCTTTCCCTACCGCCAGGGCGCCCAGGCGGGAGCCGCGGACATCAAGGGGGACGACGAGGACGGACTGCACAGAACCTAGCATGTCGCCGTTGCTGGACGGCGGAGAGGTCTGCCAGGGAGAGCTGATCTCCACAGGGACACGGGAGGCTAGCACCTTCGGCGGCAGAGACAGCGGGGCATCGTCCCGTCGCTCAATGATCTGCGAGCCCTTGCGCGTCCGCAGGGCCCGAAGCCACGGCTGCTCCTCTTGGTCTGTCGTCAGGAAGAAGGCCACCAGATCGGACCGCAGGAGGGACCATGCGGCATCGAGCGCCGCCGTCAGCAAAGTCTCCTCGTCCAGCTCCTGAAGAACGGTCATGCCAGTGCGCATGAGCGCGCGGCTCTGGGCCGCCGCCATCAAGAGCTCAAGCTCGTCCAGATGGCCGTTGGCCCCGGCGGACGGATCGGTCGGACGGGCTCGCCCCCCTACTCGCGTGTTGGTCGTCATCGTCCTAGCCCAGACCGGCGTCAGCGGAGCCCCGCAGGAGCGGCCCCAGCGCCTCTAGCTGCTCATCGCGAAGCAGATGCTGGGCGAACGAGCCCGCCCCAACGTCGAGGCAATCGCAGTACGCGGCGAAGATGGAGCGGTCCAGGAGGCGGAGCCCCACCTCATTGAGCTGACAGTGATGGTCGCGGCGCAGCCGGAGCAGCCGCCGCAGCCGCTGGACGTAGCCCTTCTGCAGGTCTTTCAACTCAATGTCACCCTCCAACTCGGAGGTTCGCTGCTTCCTTCGTGCTCTTCCAGCGGGCTCTTGTGGGGTGGCGCTCATGGGGGTGGGTCTCGCGAAGAGCGGCCAGGCCGCGGCGGCCTAGCCTGCCTCGCGCTCTTCCGTCTCCTCGGAATCCTCCGCAGGCGGGGGCACATCCAGCCCAACGATGCCCTTGCGGATGGCATAGCGAATGAGGTCGGTGCGATTCTGAGCGTGCAGCTTGCTCATGATGTGGGCCTTGTGGGCCTCCACCGTCTTCACGCTGATGTAGAGCTCCTGGGCGATGCGCTGGTTCGAGTAACCCTCAGCGATGAGCTGGAGGACCTCCCGCTCGCGACTGGTGAGCAGATCGTAGCCGATCTTCCCTTCGCCCTTCTTGGCCTGCCAGAGGTACTGGTTCACGGCGTCGCCATCGGAGATGGCCGAGCTGAAGTAGGTGTTCCCCCGATACACAGCCTGGATCCCCAGGAGCAGCTCCTTGACATCGGACTTCTTGACCACGTAGCCAGAGGCGCCCGCCTGGAGAGCGCCCAGGATCTGCTCGTCCTCCATGTAGCCCGTAAGGATGAGGACCTTGGTCTTGGGGAACCGCTTGCGGATCTGACGGGTGGCCTCCAGCCCATTCAGGCCCGGCATGACCATATCCATCAGGACCACGTCTGGGAGGACCTTCTCACAGGCGTCCATTGCCTCGCGGCCGTTGGCGGCGTCTCCCACCACCTCCACCTCAGCCTCGGCCTCCAGCAAGAGCCGAAGCGCCTGGCGCAACACCGCATGGTCGTCGGCGATGAGAACGCGGATGCGGCTCCCTACCGAGAGCCTCCAGCCGGGCTGGTCGGGCCCGCCCCGGCGGACCCGCGCGGGAGTCTGTCCTCTGTCTCCTGACGTTTGCATGAGGCACCCTTTCCCTGTCGCCACCGGGGGGCTGGCTCGCCCTCCGGCCTCGCTTCTGCCTGATTGGATACCGACCAGTCAGTATCTTACAGGCAGCGGCGAGAATCTACCACAGCGAGGAGACGCTGGCAAGCTCTGCTCCAAGTGTCTTCCTCACCCCTCCCGCCTCTAATCCTGCTCATCCCCCAACCGCTCAGCCATGCGCCTCAGCACCCTCCCCGCCGGGGCGGCCAGTGCCACTCCGTCATAGTCGTCATACAGCTCGCCCCACTCCGGGGACGCGGGGTACTCTCGCCTGGTCCCGCAGCGCTTGCACACCCCCCGTACGACGCCCTGCCGGGGTTCGCTCAGTAGCCAATGATGTCGGCAAGCTGAAGCCCTCATCTCAATCACCGTTCCCTACCGGATGGTCAACATCCACCTGACTGATGACGCCGCATTCTAGTCACGCTATGGAGGCACCCACTATCAGGGAACACCCTCACTAGGCCCAGCGCGGCCCCCTATTTCGAAAACGCGCCTCCCAGGCCGATAGGGGCCCCCAACGGGAGATAGGGCCTCTGTCACAAGAGTGAGCCAGCCCCAGTGAACGGGGCGGCATGCCGATCAGCCTGGAGGCCCAGGCCAGCAGATCAGGACGGGCATGCCCCTAGGGATACGAAGATACGAAGGTACGCCTGAAGAGAACCCCTGGAAGGACCAGAGTAGCGGCAGCGCGCCTCTCCACGCCCGGCAGGCCCGCACAAAAGACAACGCCCCGATATGCTCGGGGCGTTGCTCGAGGCGGGGCGATGGCGTCAGCGCTACAGACGGAGCTTCCCGTGGGAAGGCTGGCGTCGACGCTGACGCGGATGGCCGCTCTGCTCCTCCTCCAGCAGCTCAATGGGAGGCGTGGCCATGGCCTCATACACGTACCCGCAGCACAGGCACGTGCTGTAGGAGCCGTACCAGTCACGCTCAGTGATCATCGAGCCCCGGCAGCGAGGGCAATTGCGCGGCGGAGCCGCTTTTGTTGCAGACATACTAACCTCCTGGAACTGGACAGCCTGCATGTTGGCTATGACCAGGCCCCTTGGCTGCCTCCGGGGTTAGCTGACGGGTTCGGGCTGAAAGGGCGTGCCCTACTCGGCAGAGCGAGATTCACCCCTTGGGTGCTGGGTCCCCCGTTCCTCGAAGGATTCGGCAGGTCTGCCTCCGGCAGATCTTCTGGCCGGCCCCATCTACTGACAGGAACGACAAGGTTTGTGATTTCTAGAACAGCTTACCGGAGACACCGGGGCCTGTCAAGTCCGCCTGGACGCGCCCCACCGTTCCTGCTATGCTGACCACGCCCAACGTCGCGCCGACCGAGGTCATTCGCGCCGTCAATGCTAGAACACTTCCCCAGGGAACTCACCCTCGACGATGGCACTGTCGTCTCAGTGCGCCCCCTCACCTCCGCCGATGGCGAAGCCCTGCTCCAGTTCTTCCAGCAGATCCCCGAAACGGAGCGCTACTGGCTCAAAGAGGACGTCAGCGACCCCGCAGTCATCAGCCGTTGGATGGCTGAACTGGACTACCAACGTGTCCTCCCCCTCATCGCCGAGAGAGGCGGCCAGATCCTGGCCGATGCCACTCTGCACCGCCGAGGCTACGGCGCCCGCAGCCTCCTGGGCGAGATCCGGGTGGTTGTGGCTACGCCCTACCGTCGCAAAGGGCTGGGCCTGGGCATGGTGGCCGAGCTGGTGGAAATGGCCGAGGCCGCCGGCCTGAGGCGCCTCTTCGTGGAGATCATCTCTGGTATCGAGCAGCCCGCCTCCGAGGTGGCCGAGCAGGTGGGCTTCCAGCGCGTCGCGGTGGTCACCGATCACCTGGCCGAGCCCGACGGCCGCCTCCACGACCTCATCATCCTCGCTCTCCCCCTGGAGGAGTAGGCCCCTACGCCTTCATGGCTACCCACACCATCTCCGGGCTGAGATCCTCAAAGCCGTTCCCCAGGAAGTCCCCGTAGAGCGCCTCCACGCGGAAGCCGCAGAGCGTCAGCAGGTGCTCCATCTCGTAGCGGAAGGTGTAGCGGAGCCGCAGCCGGCGGTGCACCTTGGACACCACCATGCCCTCGCCGTCGATCTCCTCGTGCAGGAACAGGCATCTCGCCTCCTGATTCGAGGGGTGGTACTCGTTCGACAACCATAGCTCCACCTCACGGCCGCTCTCTGGGTGCTGATAGCTTCCCTGCCGCTCCACCCCGCCCCGCCGCTCGCTCATCCACTGACCCATCATCACGATGTTCGGGTTGAAGATATTGAACGCGAAACGGCCGTCGTCCACCAGATGGCGATGGATGCACCGCAGGCCCGACTTCTGCTCCTCGACCGTCATGAGGTGCTGGAAGGAGCGATAAGGGATGATGATAAGCCCGAAGCGCTCCTCCAGCGAGAACTCGCGCATGTCCCCCCCCACCCAGCGGACGTTGGCGAGGTCGGCGCTCCGCTCCCGCGCCCGCCTCAACATGGGCTCCGAGCGGTCCAGCCCCACGATGGGCACCCCCTCCCGCGCGATGGGGATGGCCACCCTGCCGGTCCCGCACCCCAGTTCTAGCACCGGCGGCGTCGCCTGCTTCGCCAGGCCCACATAGAACTCCACGTCGCCCGGGACGCCCCGGAAGGCCGCGTCGTAGTGGCCGGCGACGAACTCATCGTGATAGAACTCAGTCACCACGCACCTCCTCCCCGGCCGCAGACGGATGAGCCGTCTCGACCTCCCTCACATCACCGCCGCCGTCGATCCCCCGTCCACCTGGACGGTGATGCCCGTGATCTGCCGGGCGGGCTCCGAGGCCAGGAAGACCACCAGGGCAGCGACATCCTCCGGCTCGCCGACGCGTCGGAGGGGGATGCGCTGCGCCTCCTCCTGGATCACCTCATCGACGGGTCGGCCCTCGGACCGGGCGCGGGCCTCCCATACCTGGCGCAGGCGGTCGGTGAGGGTGAAGCCCGGGCAGACGTTGTTGACCGTGATGTTGTCCGGCCCCAACTCCTTGGAGAGGGTCTTGGCCAGGCCCACCACGCCCAAACGGGCGGTATTCGAGAGGATGAGACGGTCCACAGGCTCCTTCACCGCCACGGACGTGATGTTGATGATCCGCCCGCCGCCCGCCCGTCGCAGGTGCGGCAACGCCTCCCGCACCGTGCGGACGACGCTGAGCAGGTTCTGGTCCAGGGCAGCCTGCCAGACCTCCTCGGCATGCTCTTCGAAGGTGCCCAGCGGAGGCCCACCGGCGTTGTTCACCACGATGTCCAGCCGCCCGAAGCCCTCCACCGTCTGGGCGATGAAGCGGCGGATGTCCTCATAGCGGGACATGTCGCACACCAACGGGAGCACCTCGGCTCCCGCCTGCGCACGGATCTCCGCTGCGGTAGCCTCCAGGGCCTCGCGGCCCCGGGCGCAGATCGCCACCCGGCAGCCCTCGCGGGCCAGGCCCGTGGCGATGGCCCTGCCCATCCCCTTGCTCGCGCCGCCTACCGCCGCCACCTTCCCGGCGATTCCCAGGTCCATGGTCGCACCTCGCTCCTCTGCTACACTGTCAGAAGAAGGGCATACGTCGCGGGCATACTAGCCCCTCTAGCCCAACGGTCAACTCCCTCTGGGCCATCTGCGTCGCCCTCGCACCCCAGAAAGATGTATCATGCCAGTACTCGCGGTGCGATGAGCAAAGCCAGGCGCAAGCGCAAATCCCTGGTCATCCTGAATACCGGCGACGGCAAGGGTAAGACCACCGCCGCCCTGGGAGTGCTGCTGCGCGCCTGGGGACGAGGCTGGCGCGTGGTCATGCTCCAGTTCATCAAGAGCAAGACCGCCCGCTACGGCGAGAATCGCGCCGCCGACAACCTGGGTATCGAGATCATCCCGCTGGGGGCAGGCTTCACCTGGCTTTCCCACGACCTGGAGCGGGACAAGGCCATGGCCCAGGAGGCATGGGACCTGGCCAAGGAGAAGATCGCCTCGGGCGAGTACGACCTGGTCATCCTGGATGAGTTCACCTTCCCCCTGGCCTACGGCTGGCTCCCCATCGACGACGTCCTGGAGTTCCTGCGTCAGCGGCCCCCAGACGTCCACATCATCATCACCGGCCGCAAGGCCCCCCGGGAGCTCATCGATTTCGCCGACCTGGTGACGGAGATGCAGGAGGTGAAGCACCCCTACCAGCAGGGGGTCAAGGCTCAGCCGGGCATCGAGTTCTGAGGGCCAGCGCCCGCATGATCCCCATCAGCGACAGCCCCCGCACCCGCACTGTCCCCTACGTGAACATCGCCATCATCGCGATCAACATCCTCGTATTCCTCTACGAGCTCACGCTCGACTCCAGCAGGGGCCTCCTGCTCGACCCCAGCAGAGGCCTGGTGGAGACCTATTCTGAGCTGGACCGCTTCTTCTCCGAATGGGGCGCCATTCCCGCCTGTGTCTCCGACCTCATGGGCCTTGGCCCCGACGTGGCGCATCAGACGCTTGGCACCGTCTGCGAACGGGGCAACAACACGCTCACCTCGCCCCTGACCGCGATGTTCATGCACGCCGGCTGGCTGCACCTCCTGGGCAACATGCTCTTCCTGTGGATCTTCGGGGACAACGTAGAGGAGGCCATGGGCCACCTGCGCTACCTCGTCTTCTACCTCCTGTGTGGCCTGGGAGCATCCATGGCGCACGTGCTGGTCAACGTGAACGATGTCGTGCCATCCATCGGCGCCAGCGGGGCCATCGCGGGGGTCATGGGTGCATACCTGGTGCTGTACCCCCGGGCGACTGTTGCCGTGCTCTTTCCCCTGTTCCTCATCTTCTGGGCAATCCCCGTGCCGGCGGTGCTGCTGATCGGCGTCTGGTTCCTCATACAGGTATTCAGCGGAGCGGCGTCTATCGGCGCCGATGTGGTTGGGGGAGGCGGCGGTGTGGCCTGGTTCGCCCACATAGGGGGCTTCGTGCTGGGGCTATTGCTGGTCCACCTCTTCAGGCGTCGGAGACCCTCGCTGCGACCGATCTACCCCGAGCGTCAGCAGCGAGGCTGGTGAGAGTACGGCCCCCGGCTAAGAGGGTAAGGCTTTCGCCGGCGCTTCTAGCGGAGCAGGCGGTAATCGATGCGCCCCCGCATGCCCCGCTCGATGACCGCGCTCAGCTCCTCGACGACGGCCACCGTCACTTGGGAGAGGACCCGCTCGCGCAGCCCGCGACGAGGCCGCACGTAGCTGATGCGCCGTGGCACCTTGCCCAGCTCCGTGGCTATGTCGATGGCGGTATCCAGGTCCCCCAGCTCGTCCACCAGCCCCATCTCATGGGCCATGCTAGCAGAGAAGATCTCGCCGGTGGCTATGCCGCGCGCCTTCTCCAGGGGCAGCTTGCGCGACTCCGCCACGATCGAGATGAAGCGCTCGTAGAACTCATCGAGAAGGGCCTGCTCCTTCTCCCGCTCCTCCGGCGTGGGCTCCCGGAAGACGGACCACATGTCCTTCAGGCGCCCGCTCTTGGTGACTGACATCCGGACCCCCCACCTGCGCATGAGATCGTAGAGAAGAGGTCGGATGGAGATGACCCCGATCGAGCCGACCAGGGCGCTGGGAAGGGCCACGATCCTGGTGGCCGCGCAGCTCAGCAGGTAGCCCCCCGAGGCGCCGGTCCCCCGAATGAACGCGACGACAGGCTTCTTGGCCGAGACCCTGGCCAGCGCCCGATGCAGATAGTCTGCGGCCGCCGCCGAACCTCCCGGCGAGTCGATGTCCACCACCACCGCCCGTATCCGACCGTTCTCCTCCAGCCTCCGGAAGGTCCGCACGAACTCCACAGTGCGCACCGTCGACCCTAGCGCCCCGAAAAGCTCCACCACGGCGATGCGCCTGGAATCGCGTAAGCCACCCAGTACCAGCACCGGTCTCTACCTCACTCCGTCCGCCTTCGACGGGTCACGCCCGCCGCAGCGTTACCCCAGACCCGCCCGGACTCTCAGTGTATGCAGGGCTCAGGTTCACGTCAACGGCTCACACCCTCCGCTGTGCGCGGTAGGGTCACGCGACGAGCGCGCGCATCCCCGTCTTGACGCTCATCCTGAGGCGCTTCTATAATGTCTGCACAACTGAATATGGGCAACGCTCTTATCGAGAGTGGTGGAGGGACCGGCCCTACGAAGCCCGGCAACCGGCCCCCGCGTTCGGGGGAGAAGGTGCCAAGTCCGACCCCTCTTCTGAAGTGAGGGGAAAGATGAGAGTAGTCTGGGAACTTCTCACACCACGAGAAGTTTTTTGTTGCCTGCGGGCCCAGAACACATGTCTCTTGAACCCATCGCCTGGACCAATGACGGCAGACTACGCCTGCTGGACCAGACCCGCCTGCCCGCCGAGGAGGTGTACCTGGAGCTGGACGACCACCGCCAGGTCGCCGAGGCGATCCGTACAATGCGCGTGCGAGGCGCCCCGGCCATCGGCGTGGCCGCTGCCTACGCCCTCGCCCTCGCCGGTCGAGCCAGTCCCGCCGCCGACCTGGACGCCCTGATGGCAGACCTCAGAGAGGCCGCCCGAGAGCTGGCTGACGCGCGCCCCACTGCGGTCAACCTCCCCTGGGCCCTCGAGCGCGCCGCCGCTGCTGCCGGCAGCGCCGCCGGCGCCGAGGGTGCCCGCCGCGCCCTGCTGATGGAGGCCTGCCGCATCCACCGGGAGGCCGGCGAGGCCGAGCGGCGCATCGGCCGTCTGGGGGCGGAGCTCATCCCCGACGGCGCCACCATCGTTACCCACTGCAACGCGGGAGGGTTGGCCACCACCGGCTACGGCACCGCCCTGGGCGTGGTGCGCGCCGCCGTCGAGGCGGGGAAGCGCGTGCACCTCCTGGCCGGGGAAACGCGTCCCTTGCTCCAGGGGAGCCGCCTGACTGCCTGGGAGATGGTCAGCGACGGCGTCCCCGTCACCCTCATGGTGGACGCGGCGGCCGGCCAGGCCTTCCGACGGTACAGCGTGACCTGCGTCCTGGTCGGCGCCGACCGCATCACCGCCAACGGGGATGTGGCCAACAAGATCGGGACCTACACCCTGGCCGTGCTGGCCGAGAAGCACCAAGTGCCCTTCTACGTAGCCGCGCCCATCAGCAGCATCGACCTCTCCCTGCCCGACGGCGAGGGGATACCCATCGAGGAGCGCCCGCCGGAGGAGGTGACCTCCATCGCCGGGGTGCGCCTGGCCCCCGAGGGGGTGGCGGTCATCAACCCCGCCTTCGACGTCACCCCCCACGACCTCATCTCGGCCATCATCACCGAGCGGGGCATCGCTCGCCCGCCGTATGTTGAAGCGCTGCGCGCGCTCACGGAGGGCTAGGAACCATGGCTCGCGCTCAGGCGGCGGTCATCGGCGGCAGCGGTTTCTACCAGATGGAGGACCTCACCGACGTCGAGGAGGTGCGCCTGGACACGCCCTTCGGTTCCCCCAGCGACCGGCTGGTCCTGGGCACGCTGGCCGGCGTGCGCCTGGCCTTCCTGCCGCGCCACGGCGTGGGCCATCGCATCCTTCCCTCCGAGGTGCCGGCGCGGGCCAACATCTGGGCCCTCAAGAGCCTCGGGGTGCAGCACATCATCTCGATCAACGCCGTGGGCAGCCTCCGCGAGGAGATCGCCCCCCTGCACATGGTCGTGCCGGACCAGCTCATCGACCGCACTCGGGGCCGCCCCGGCAGCTTCTTCGGCAGAGGCCTGGTGGCGCACATCGCCTTCGACCAGCCCTTCTGCCCGGTCCTCAGCGGCATCCTGGCCGAGAGCGCCGCGGCTGCCGGCGTGACCGTACACCGGGGTGGAACATGCGTGGTCATGGAGGGGCCCGCCTTCTCCACCAAGGCCGAATCCCACCTCTACCGCGCCTGGGGCGCCCACATCATCGGCATGACCGCCCTGCCCGAGGCCAAGCTCGCCCGTGAGGCCGAGATCTGCTACGCCGCCCTCGCCTCCGTCACCGACTACGATACGTGGCACGAGAGCCAGGCCGCCGTCAGCGCGGAGATGATCCTGAGCAACCTGAGGCGCAACGTGGAAGCGGCCACGCGAGTCGTCGCCGCCGCAGTTCCCCGCCTGCCCCGGCAGCGCTCCTGCCCCTGCCCCGATGCCCTGCGCACCGCGCTCGTGACCCCACTCGAAGCGGTGCCGGACGACGTCAAGCGAGACCTGGCGCCCATCATAGGCCGATACCTGCGTGAGGGTTCCACCACATGAACGCGAGCGAGGCAATCTGAGCATGGCGGAACGGCAGCTCCAGCGCGGCCTCGCCGCGGCCGCCGGGACGGTCCACTACCTGATGCGGCGTCTCACCGACCCGGACGAGATCCAGGGCCTCCTGGACCCTCATCGCATCTATGCCGCCTACGCCCTGGGCCAGCTCGAACCCGCCCTCTTCCCTCAGACCGAGTGGTGGCTGGCCCGCGGCACCACCGGAGAGGCCCTCCTGCTACACGCGCGGGGTGGGCTCGGCAGCGCCCTCTGGGCGATGGGAGACCCTGGAGCCCTGGACGCCGCCCTGAGCCTGCACCCAGGGCCCCACCAGACCTTCCTTACCTGCGAGCACCACCACCTGCCGATAGCGGAGCGACACTTCCATCTCACCCAGCCTCAGTCCATGATGCGCCTTCAGGTCACCGCCGAGACCTTCCGGCCCCTCAAGAGCGAGGCGCGCCGCGTATCCGGACCGGATGTCCGGCAGGTCAACCGCCTCTATCGCAGCGAGGGAACCCCAGCCTTCTACACCCCCGCCCACATCGAGCAGGGGGTCTACTTCGGCATCCACCTGGAGAAGCGGCTGGTGTCGGTGGCCGGCACCCACGCCGTCTCTCCGACCCACGGCATCGCCGTGGTGGGCAACGTGTACACCCACCCGAGCTATCGCAACCGAGGGCTGGCTGCCGCCACCACCAGCGCGGTCACCGAAGCACTGTTGTGCACCTGCCGTCAGGTGGTCCTCAGCGTGGAGCCCGCCAACCGGCCGGCCCAGCGCGTCTACGAGAAGCTGGGCTATCGCCAGGAGGGCCGCCTGGTGGAGGCCAGCGCGACGCGCCGCGACCCCACCGGCCTGGCCAGCCTCCTGCGCCGCCTGGTCGCCGGCCTGCGGGGCCACCGCTTCGGAGGCCAACTCCTGGAGACAACCCTGAACGAAAGGAAGGAACCATGACCAGTCAATCCCCTCCCCGTGGCGACGTCCACGACCTCGGGCTTGCCGACGAGGGCATCCGCCGCATCGAGTGGGCGGCCCGCGAGATGCCCGTCATCGGCATCATCCGCGAGCGCTTCGCCAGGGACAAGCCTCTGCGCGGCATACGTGCCTCCGGTTGCCTCCACATCACCACCGAGACCGCCAACCTCGCCCTGGCCCTCCGCGACGGTGGGGCCGAGCTGGCCCTCTGCGCCAGCAACCCCCTCAGCACCCAGGATGACGTGGCCGCGGCCCTGGTCGCCCACCACGGCATCCCCACCTTCTCCATCCGCGGAGAGGACAACGAGACGTACTACCGGCACATCCACCAGGCTCTGGAGCATCGACCGCAGATCACCCTCGACGACGGCGCCGACCTGGTCGCCACCATCCACCGGGAGCGCCGCGACCTCATCGAAGGCGTGCTCGGCGGCACCGAGGAGACCACCACGGGCGTCATCCGCCTGCGCGCCATGGCCCGCGACGGCGCCCTCGCCTACCCCATCATCGCCGTCAACGAGGCCGACACCAAGCACCTCTTCGACAACCGCTACGGGACCGGTCAGAGCACCATCGACGGCATCACCCGCGCCACCAACATCCTCTGGGCGGGCAAGACGGTGGTCGTGGTCGGCTACGGCTGGTGCGGCCGGGGCGTAGCGATGCGCGCGCGGGGCATGGGGAGCCATGTCATCGTCACCGAGGTGCAGCCCGTGCGCGCCCTGGAGGCGATCATGGACGGCTTCCGGGTCATGACCATGGCCGAGGCCGCCCCCCAGGGCGACATCTTCATCACCCTCACCGGCGACATCAACGCCATCGACCTCCCCCACATGGATCGAATGAAGGACGGCGCCATCCTGGCAAACTCCGGGCACTTCAACGTGGAGCTGAACATCGAGGGCCTCGAGGCCCTCGCCGAGGGCCGGCGCGAGATCCGTGCCTCCGTCGAGGAGTTCCGCCTGCCCGACGGCCGCCGCATCTACGTGCTGGCCGAAGGTCGCCTCATCAACCTGGCCGCCGCCGAGGGCCATCCCGCCAGCGTCATGGACATGAGCTTCGCCAACCAGGCCCTCTCCGTCGAGCACCTGGTGCTCCAAGAACGGCGGCTGCCCATCGATGTGCACCCGGTCCCCAGGGATATCGACGAGGAGATCGCCCGCCTCAAGCTCGCCTCCATGGGCGTCAGCATCGACACCCTCAGCGAGGAGCAGCAGCGCTACCTGACGAGCTGGCAGGCGGGAACCTGATTGGAGGCTAGAAGCTAGAGGCGGGAAGCGAGAGACCGACGGTGAGCGAGGAGCTGTCGCGCCGGAGCGCGATTAGAAGCTACGAGGACATCGAGGCCTACCAGCGCGCGATGGCCCTGCTGGCGCCCGTACACAAGCTCGCGCTTCGATTTCCAGACTATGAGCGGTACGAGCTTGCCAGCCAGGTGCGGCGAGCGGCCAAGTCCATCCCTGCCAACATAGCCGAAGGGTACAGCAAGAAGCAGTCCGTCAAGGCATTCAAGGCCTACCTGGCCAACGCTCTCGGCTCAGCCAACGAGGTAGTCGTTCATCTGAAGGTCGCCGTCGCGCTGGGCTATGTCGGTCAGGCCGACTGCCAGGACCTGATCGACCAGTACAACGTGGTGGCAAAGCAACTGCATCGCCTCATCCAGAGATGGCAGGACTTCGAAGCGTCAGAGGGCGGGCAGTGAATCCCGCTTCTCGCATCCCGCATCCATTCTCTAGCGAGGGGAACTAGCCAATGACTTCCACCTTCATGACATCGCCCTCCCTGCTCCTTACCTCAGAGTCGGTGACGGAAGGGCACCCCGACAAGCTCTGCGACCAGATCTCCGACGCCATCCTCGACGCCATCCTGGAGAAGGACCCGCGGGCCCGAGTCGCCTGCGAGACTGCGGCCACCACCGGCCTGGTGTGGGTCACGGGGGAGATCAGCACCGAGTGCTACGTTGAGATCCCCCAGATCGTGCGGGGGGTGGTGCGCGACGCCGGCTACACTCGCGCCAAGTACGGCTTCGACTACGAGACCTGCGGGGTCGCCGTCTCGATCAAGGAGCAGTCGCCGGACATCGCCGTCGGCGTGGACCACGCCATGGACGCCCAGGAGGCCGAAAACGCCCTGCTGGAGCTGGGTGCGGGGGACCAGGGGATGATGATCGGCTTCGCCTGCCGGGAGACGCCCGAGTACATGCCCCTGACCATCTCCCTGGCGCACAAGCTCTGCCAGCGGCTGGCCGAGGTGCGCAAGGAGCGCGTCCTGAGCTACCTGCGGCCCGACGGCAAGTCCCAGGTGACGGTCGAGTATGAGTTCGGGCAACCCAGGCGGGTGGAGGCGGTGGTCATCGCCGCGCAGCACGACAGGATCGTCTCCCACGAGCAGCTGGTGGAGGACATCCGGAAGGAAGTCATCGGCTATGTGATCCCAGAGCATCTCCTGGACGAGCGCACCAGGTACTTCATCAACGCGACGGGGCGCTTCGTCATCGGCGGGCCGATGGGCGACGCCGGGCTCACCGGCCGCAAGATCATCGTCGACACCTACGGCGGCATGGGCCGCCACGGCGGCGGCGCGTTTTCCGGGAAAGACCCGATGAAGGTCGACCGCTCGGCGTGCTACATGGCCCGCCACATCGCCAAAAACATCGTCGCCGCCAAGCTGGCCGA
>CAZFGZ010000031.1:0-14787 GCA_964518585.1 uncultured Dehalococcoidia bacterium
CTCCCGAGCGCGCGCGCCGTAGCGCTGGTTCACCGCGCTCTTGACGTCCTCGGCGGATGGTTCTGCCATGGTCAGTCCTCCTTGGTCTTGGCGGCCGACCCGGCACTGAGGCCGGCAGCCACCGCTTCCTCGATGTGGGGCAGGATGCGGTCCCAGGCTTCGGCGGCGGCTCGAAACGCCTGCTGTCCCCTGTCGGTCAGGCGGCAGACCTTGCGCTGCCGGGCTCCCTGTGTCTGCACCTCGCACACCATGTAGCCACCCTCGGTGAGGTCGTGGATGGTCGGGTAGATCATGGCGTCGGTGGGCTCGCAGCAGCCGTCACAGGCCTGGCCGATGGCGCGGCCCAGCTCGTAGCCGTGCATGGGCCGCTCGCTCAACGCCGCCAGCAGGAAGAGGCGCGAGGCACTGCGGTTGATGAGCATCTCCCAGTAGTCCGCGCTGCTCAGCTCTCCGCTCAACGAGGCACCACCTCCTTGCCGAAGGGAAACCCCTAGGACAACTATACCTTGGACACCTAGGTATTGTCAACCACGGCGGGCTCGCTCATCCGAACTCACCCGCGGGCACCCGGCCGGGGCGGAGAGCGACGTACACCCCTGCGAGCACGAGAAGCGCGCCGGCCATCTCCACGCCGCTGGGCGTCTCATCGAGGACCAGGGCGGCGAGGGCGGTCGCTCCGACGGGCTCGCCGAGGATGGCGACCGCTACCAGGGCTGCCGGGATGTACCCGAGGGCCCAGTTGATGGCGGAATGGCCGATGAGCTGGGGGACGAGCGCCAGCAGCGCGAACATGAGGAAGGTCCTGGCACTGTAGCCCGTCAGCGGCTCCCTCGCGACGAGGACCGATGCCAGCAGCAGGACCGCCGCCACCGGATAGACGGCGCCGATGTAGCGCAGCCAGGACATCTGGGGTCGGGCGCGCCGTCCCACCATGAGGTAGGCGGCGCCGAAGACGGCGCCCAGCAGCGCGTAGACGTCGCCCACGACGGTGTCCGCGCCCTCGCCGAAGTCCTCGGCGGCCATCGTGGCGGCTCCCAGCGAGGCCACGGCGATACCGGCCCAGGTCGCGGCGGGCACCCGCTCCCGCAGCAGGAAGGGCGAGGCCAGCCCCACGAACAGCGGGTTCGTGGTGACGAGCACCACCGAGGTGACGACTGAGGTCTTCTGAAGGGAGGCGATCCAGAAGGCGAAGTGCAGGGCCAGGAAGGCCCCGGCCAGGACGGGCCAGGCCCAGGAGCCACCCTCGGCGGGGCGACGGCGGCCCGTGGCCAGGGCGAGGGCGCCGGCGGGCAGGGCGGCCAGCCCCAGCCGGTAGGCGGCGATGACCAGGGCGGGGGCGTCCGCCTCGCGGATCAGGACCGCTGCCCAGGAGACGGCCACTACTCCGACGGCCAGGGTCAGGTAATCGAAGCGCTTACCGGAAAGCACGGCGCCATCCTACCCCATCGGCGGGCGGCGGGCACCGTTCGATTGACAGCCACGCTCCAGGCGCTATCATGCGGGCGAGCAGGCCAGGGGCGGCGCGCGCTTGTCGTTCCTCTCCCTTGCGCCGGAAGGAGGTGCCCATGGGCTACGAGCATATCCTGTTCGAGCAGCGCGGCGGCGTGGGAATCGTTACCCTCAACCGGCCCGAGAGGCTCAACGCCTTCACCAACCGGATGCTGCATGAGGTGCTGGAGGTCGTCGAGAAGGCCACGTTCGATGAAGGCATTCGCTGCCTGGTGATCCGGGGAGCCGGGCGGGCATTCTGCTCGGGTGATGACCTGTCGGGCATGGGCGAGTTCCCCCGGCCGGTGCCTCCGGACGTCCCGCCGGTCAGCGAGTACCAGCACCGGCTGGTCAAGGCTCTGCGGGGGCTGCGCAAGCCGGTCATCGCGTCGATGCACGGGTACTGCCACGGGATGGGCGAGGACACGGCGATGGCCTGCGACCTGCGGATCGCGGCGGAGGGCACGCGCTTCGGCGAGCCGCGTATCCTGCGGGGCATGCACATCACGACGGGCGCGACCTACCTGCTGCCGCGCATGGTGGGTCTGCCTCGGGCGATGGAGCTGCTGATGCTGGGGCGGGCGATCGACGCCGAGGAGGCGTTGCGCATCGGCCTCGTGCACCGGGTTGTGCCGGCGGAGGAGCTGGAGTGGGCGACGATGGAGCTGGCCGAACGGCTGGCGGCGGGCCCGACGAAGGCGTATGGCATACTGAAGCAGCAGGTGTACGCCGAGTTCGACATGGACATCGACGACGCGCTGCGCGACATGATCTACCAGCGGCATACGGAGATCGAGGACCGGGAGGAGGGCGTGCGGGCCTTCCTGGAGAAGCGGGAGCCGAAGTTCACGGGGCGGTAGCACCCGCGGAGACGGAAAGGGAAGCCGATTGGCCGCATCGTCGTCCATTGCCATTGACTGGGATGAGGTGACCGCAGAGGCGACCGATATCCTCTCGCGCTACCTGAGGATCGACACGAGCAACCCGCCGGGCCGGGAGGAGGCCGCAGCCCGCTTCCTGGCGGAGATCCTCCGCGGCGAGGGCATCGGGGAGATCCAGTTCTACGATGCCGGCGGCGAGGGGCGCGTGAGCATGTCGGCCCGTCTGGCCGGCGACGGCTCCAAACGGCCGCTGATCCTCCTGAACCACATGGACGTGGTGCCGGCCGAGGCCTCGGCCTGGGAGGAGCCGCCCTTCTCGGGGGCGGTCAAGGAGGGCGTCATCTGGGGTCGCGGCGCCCTGGACATGAAGGGCATGGGCGTGATGGAGCTGATGGCCGTGCTGCTGGTGCATCGCCATGGCGTGGCGCAGCGGCGCGACATCGTGTTCCTGGCGGCGGCCGACGAGGAGATGGGCGGGGAGCACGGCATCGAGTTCCTGGACCGCAACCACCCCGAGGTGCTCGACGCCGAGTATGTGCTGAACGAGGGCGGCTGGGGGAGCACGGAGGCGTTCGGGGTGCGGCGGCCGACCTTCAACTGCTCGGTGGGCGAGAAGGGACCCGTCTGGCTCAATCTCAAGACAGAGGGGCGGTCGGGGCACGGCTCGGTCCCTCACGGCGACAACGCCCTGGAGCGTCTGGTGGAAGCGCTCGCGAGGATCCAGGCGTGGGAGCGTCCGACCACGATCCTGCCGGAGGTTGAGCAGTACTTCAGGAGCCTCTACGAGGGCGGCATCCTGAGCGAGGAGCCCACGCCGGCCTTCATCGAAGGGATGGCGCAGGACAACATCCTTGTGCGGGCCATCACCAGCGACACCATCAGCGTCACCACCTGCCAAGCCGGCCGCAAGCACAACGTGATCCCCGCCACCGCGGAGGCTACTCTGGACTGCCGCCTCTTGCCCGGCCACGACGCAGGGGCGTTCACCGATCAGGTGAGGAAGGTGATCGACGATCCCAGGGTGACGGTCGAGGAGGTGTTCAGCTCGGGGACGGTGGCCTCGCCGGTCCAGACCGAGCTATTCGGGATCATGGAGGAGGTGGTAAGGGAGCACGTCGAGGAGGCGCTGGTGCTGCCGAGCGTTTCGGCGGCCTTCACCGACTCGCGGCCCTTCCGGCGGCGGGGGATCACCGCCTACGGCTTCATGCCGATCCTCGTGGAGCCGCTGGAGGCTGCCACTATCCACGGCCACAACGAGCGCATCTCGGTGCAGAACGTGCGTCTGGGCACGCAGATCCTGTTCGAGGTCGTGAGCCGCATTTGCGCCTAGAGGAGGGAAGGCATGCCGAAGCTGGCGGTGAACGGGACTGAGATCCACTACGAGGAGAAGGGCGCCGGTTACCCGGTGGTCCTGCTGCACGGGCTTACCTTCGACCGACGCATGTGGGAGCATCAGGTGGGGGAGCTGTCCCGTTCGTACCGGACGGTCGCCATCGATCTGCGGGGCCACGGGCTCTCCGCCTCACCGGACATGGAGTACGACCTGGAGATGATGACGGAGGACGTCTACCAGGTGATGCGGGAGCTGGGCATCGGGCGGGCGCACTTGGTGGGGCTTTCGATGGGGGGTATGATCAGCATGAGGCTGGCGCTGGCGCACGCGGGGGCGGTGCACTCGCTGGTGCTGCTGGACACCTCGGCCGAACCGGAGATGGCGGACCGGGTGCCTGGCTACGAGACTATGGCCAGCATGGTCCGTGAGCAGGGTCCAGAGAAGGTGGTCGACGGCGTCATGGCTATCCTCTTCAGCCCCGACTTCATGCGGGGCGAGCCCGAGCAGGTGAAGCGGGAAAGAGAACGCCAGCTAGAGCTGGACCGCGTCGGTGTGAGCAACGCTACCTACGCCGTCACTCGTCGAAAGGACATCAGCGGCCGGCTGCGGGAGATCGGCGTGCCCACGCTGGTGATAGTGGGGGAGCTGGACGTTGCCACGCCGGTCGAGAAGTCGCGGGCGATCCAGGCGGCGATCCCCGGCTCGCGGCTGGAGATCGTTCCGGGTGCCGGCCACATGACAACCATTGAGAAGCCGGAGGAGGTCACGCGGCTGATCGTCGATTTCTTGGGGAGCATATCGTAGGGGGCGCACGGCCACGCGCCCATCGGGACTCTGTGGATGGAGGCCAGGCTATGAACGTGGAAGAGATCAATCTCATCGGTGTCATGGGTGGAGGGGTGATGGGCGGGGGCATCGCTCAGGTGTGCGCTGTCGCGGGCTATCCCGTCATGATCCGCGACGTGACGGAGGAGCTGCTGGTGAAGACGCGCGACGCCATCATGTCGGGGCGCTACGGGCTGACGACGGGGGTTGAGCGCGGCAAGATCACGCAGGAGCAGATGGACGATGCCGTCGGGAGGCTGGCGTTCACCACGGACGTGGAGAACCTGCGCAGCGCCGATCTCATCATCGAGGCCATCCCGGAGGACCTGGAGCTGAAGAGGAAGGTGTTCGCCGAGCTGGATACCCTGGTGGAGCCCGACAGCATCTTCGTGACCAATACCTCGGGCTTCGCGATCTCGCACCTGAACCAGGCCGTAGCGCGCAAGGACCGCTTCCTGGGCATGCACTGGTTCAGCCCGGCGCCGGTGATGCGACTGATCGAGCTGGTGCATGCGCCGGAGACGTCGGAGGAGGTCCTCGCCACGCTGGAGGCGCTGGGCGAACGGCTGGGCAAGGTGACGATCCGGGTGAAGGATGCGCCGGGCGAGTACGGCTTCGTGGCGAACCGGGTCTACTTCGCCGCCGTAGCCGAGGCGCGCAAGGTCATGGAGGGGGGCATCGCGACGGCCGAGGATATAAACAAGGCGATGCGCTTCGGCTTCAACTGGCCGGTGGGGCCGCTGGAGATGGCGGCGGGCGCGCGCAAGGGCTTTACCTAGACTGGACCGATTCGACCCACCGCATGCTCATCGACCTCCACTGCCACACGCGGGTGCACTCCGGCTGCAGCGTCCTGACGCCCCAAACGCTGGTGGAGGCGGCCCGCGCCGCTGGCCTGGACGGCGTCTGCATCACTGAGCACGACGCGCTGTGGCCGGCGGAGGAGATAGACCGCCTCAGCCGGGATCTGGACTTCGTCCTGCTGCGCGGGGTCGAGGTGAGCACGGACGCAGGGCACGTGCTGGCCTACGGGCTCTCGCAGTGCGAGAAAGGCCTGACCGAGCTGCTGCACCTGCGCGAGGTGGCGCGAGCCGAGGGGGCGCTGCTCTTTCTCGCGCACCCGGGCCGGCGCCACAAGCGCCTGCCACAGGGCATGGAGCTGGCGGACGTCTTCGACTCCCTGGAGACGATCAACGGGACGCAGAGCGAGCCCCAGAACCGCTCGGCGGCGCGTCTGGCTGCCTCTTTGCGCCTGCCGGGCATCGGCGGCAGCGACGCGCACGCCATAAGCGAGGTAGGGACCGGCGCGACCCGCTTCGAGGGGGAGGTGCGGACGGAGGAGGACCTGCTGAGGGAGCTGCGGGCGGGGCGCTATCAGGCGGTGGCGCTCAAGTAGGGGATCGCAGCCGGGCGGCGCAGGCGGCCGCGCCCCGTAGCAGGGTGCTGAAGAAGCCTGCCGCTCGCCCTTCGACGGGCTCAGGACGAGCGGTTGTCAGATCCCCGTCGTAATGAGTCTGTCGAAGCGCGAACGGCCTGGTTGGGTCCTTCGGCAGGCTGCTAGGCCGCAGAGGGCGGCTGGAACCCTACCTCGTACCTCTTGCACTTCTCTTCGTCCAGGTCGATGCCGAGGCCGGGCTTGTCGGGCAGGCGCACGTATCCCTCGTCGTCGATGCGGACGGGGTCCGTGAGGATGAAGTCGCGGACCTCGGGAATCCAGCTCGGAGGGTCGTGGGGGTACTCGATGAAGGGGCAGTTGGGCACGGAGGCGGCGACATGGAGGTTCACCATGAGGCCGATGCCGTTGGACCAGGTGTGCGGGGCGAACTGAAGGCCGCGGGCTTCGGCCATGGCCGCCACCTTGCGCGCGGTGGTGACGCCTCCAGCGAAGGTAGCGTCGGGCTGGTAGACGTCGTAGCAGCCCTTCTCCATGTAGGTCGCGAACTCGTGGAGGTCCATGTTGAGCTCGCCGCCGGCGATGCGGAGGTTCACCGCTCGCCGGAGGTGGGCGAGGCCGTCGTAGTCGTACGCCCAGAGGGGCTCCTCCAGCCAGTAGACGTCCATCTCCTCCAGGGCCCGGGCGATGTCGATGGCGGTGCGCAGGTCCCAGCGGAACAGGGCGCGGTCGCCGGGGAGGGTCCAGGCCTGGTTGGCGTCTACCATGAGGGTCATGGTATCGTCCACGGCCTTCCGGACGGCCTCGAGCACCTTCAGGTCTTCGCGGGGGCGGGGGCTGTGGAACCGCAGCTTGACGGCGGTGAACCCCTCGTCGCGCAGGCGCAGCACGTCCTGTACGCGCTGCTCGGCGGGGCGGAGCTCGCCGGTGCTGGCGTAGGCGCGCAGACGGTCCTTGTGGCCTCCCAGAAGCTTGTAGAGGGGCAGGCCCGCCGCCTTGCCGACGATGTCCCACAGGGCCGCCTCGATGGCCCAGGGGCGCCCGGCGAAGTAGGCGATGCTGCGCACCTGCTGGAGGTGCTGCTCGATGGCCAGGGGGTCCTGGCCGATGAAGAGCGCCTTGGCCGTCTCGAAGGCGCTGATGATGACGCCGCCGGAGGCGATGCCGGTGATCCCTTCGTCGGTATCGATCTGGATGAGGGAGAGGCGATGGACGCTGCTGGGAAAGGGCTGCCAGGTGGCAGCGAAGGGGTGGTCCTGGTGTGGTAGCTCGAAGGTGCGGACACGCAGGTCGGTGATCTTCATGGTTTCCTCCTCCTCGGAGCTACGTTCTCAGGGGTCGCCGCCCCGGCTCTCGGGCGGGCGGGCTGGAGCGTGCCCGCTAAGTCGCTAGAGAGGCGGGACGGGGCGGAACTGGCCGTCCTCGAGCCAGAGCAGCCGGTCCGCTACCTCACGCACCCGCAGGTCGTGGCTGACGATGATAACCGCCTTCCCCAGATCACGGGCGATGACGCGGAGCAACTGCAGCACCTCACGGCCGCGTGTGGAGTCAAGGTTCGCTGTCGGCTCGTCGGCCAGGATCAGGTCCGGGTTGTTGGCGAGGGCGCGGGCGATAGCGACGCGCTGCTTCTCGCCGCCGCTGAGATGCTTGGGAGGGTGGTCGCGACGATGCCCGACGCCGAAGATCTCGAGTAAGACCTTGGCCCGTTCGACGGCGTGGCGAGCGGAGAGGCCTTCGGCCTGCATCACGAGCTGGACGTTCTCCAGGCCGGTGAGGGCTTCGAGGAGGTTGAAGCTCTGGAAGATGAAGCCCACATTGCGGCGGCGGACCTCGCTGAGCTGAGCCTCGGGCAGGTGGGTGACCTCAGTGCCGCTGACGAGGACCGTGCCCGATGTGGGCCGCATGAGGGCGCCGGCGATGGTGAGGAACGTCGTCTTGCCGGCGCCGGAGGGCCCCATGACTACCGCCACCTCGCTGCAATGGGCGGAGAAATCGACGTTGTCGAGGGCCTTGACGAGGGCCTCGCCCGAGCCGAAGTCCTTGGTGACGCCGACCATCTCGAGGACCGGCTGGACGCCGGGTGATTCCGCGCTCATGCCTTGAACACCGCCACGGGATCGATGCCGGCGAGGCGCCGGACCGGCAGGAGGGCGGCGAGGGCGCTCATGGCGAGGGTGACGCCGAGGACCGCCGCCACGTCGGTCCAGCGGACCAGGATCACGAACTGGGGCACGAGGTTCTCCGCGAAGCGGCCGACGACCACGTTCATGGCTACGCCTCCCAAGAAGCCGACGAGCCCGGTGATGAGGCTCTGCTCGATGACTACGCGGTAGAGATAGCCGTTGCTGAAGCCGACCGCCCTGAGGATGCCGAACTCTCGGGCTTTCTCGACGGTGGCGGTGTAGATCATCAGGCCGGTGACGGCGGCACCGACGACGAAGGCGAGGATGAGGATGATGATGAGGATGGGGATGATGTCGCGGAGGGTGCGGTCACGCGTGGCATTGGCGAAATCTTCGCCGGTGAAGGCTGAGACGCCGGTGAGATTCTGTTCGATGCGCTCGCCGACTGCCACGGCGTCCTGCTGGTCCTCCAGCGTGACCAGGTAGAACGTCGTTAGCGCCTCGACCCCAAGGAGGCTGCGCGCCGACTCGATGGGCATGAAGGAGACCTGAGTAGCGACGAAGTTTCCGCCGCTGGCCAGGCCCACGATCTCGAAGCTCTGGCCGCTATGTTCGAGCACGTCGCCGATGTCCGGCCCGTACGTCTTGGAGAGGGCCTTGTCGATGACCATCTCACCTTCGCCCGGAACGGGCTTCCCCTCGACTATCTCGAGCGGTCCGCCGGCGCCGCTCGTCGTATCGTAGCCGACGAGCTGGGTCTCGACTGTCTTGCCATTCCACTCGAAGCCGGTGGGGATGACTACCAGCGGATCCACGGAGTCAACGCCCTCCAAGGCGCGTAGCTCGTCGGCTGTCTCTTGAGGCAGCACGGAGATGGGACGCAGGAAGTCGTTGGTGCCCTCGCGGGCGACCCAGATGTCTACGGGAACGTGCTCGACGAAGCTGCCGACGCGCTCATTCCAGCCGCGGAAGAGACTGAGGAGAAGGGTGATGAGGAAGACGGAGAAGCCGACGCCACTCACCGACATGGCGAAGCGCATTTTCTCCGCGAAGAGGTTCTTGCGGGCTATGGAGACCACGATCTGACTCGTCCCGGTCGGTCACACCCGGGTGCGATGCCCGCTCCGCGTTGGGGGCGCCACAGGCAACAGCAGCCGGGCCTGAGCCCGGGGATGCGAGGAGAGCGAACCTCTCCTGACCTAGCCGGAATACTGTACCACCGCCGCGAGGTGCAGCGCCAGGGCGTTTGCCCCTCAGGCGGCTCGCTTCGTCAGTTGAACGATGGCGTCCGTGACTCGGGGCCAGGTGGCTTCGGGAAGTTCGTGGCCCATGCCCTCGATGACGATCATCTCGGCGCCCGGGATCGCTTCCGCCGTGTCGAAGCCGCCGGCGATCGGCACCAATGGGTCGGCGTCGCCGTGGATCACCAGGGTGGGTATCGTGAGCGAGCGCAGCGCGTCCTTGCGGCTGCCGGCGGTCATGATGGCCAGAAGCTGGCGAGTGGTACCCGTGGGGTCCGGGTCTCGGTCGTAGGCCAACTCTGCGCGCTCGCGGGTGCGGGCTTCGTCGAACTCGAAGCCTGGGCCGGCAAGGGCGCGCCACATGACCACGCCGTGCTCAATCCTAGCGTTGTACTCGGTGGGCACCGGCTGCATCAGGAGGGCGAACAACTCCGGCTTTGCCTGAGGCAGACTTGGGTTCCCGGTCGTCGACATGATCGAGGTGAGGGTGCGCACATACTGTGGATGCTGAATAGCGATGGTCTGGGCGATCATGCCGCCCATGGAGACGCCGACCATGTGCGCCGACTGGATCCCCAGCACCTGGAGGAGTCCGATTGTGTCCTGGGCCATGTCATCCAGGGTGTACGGAGGCTTAACGCTCTTCCCCTGGAACCGAGCGACAAGGAGCTGTCCCGGATTCGGGCATATCTCCTGGAACTTGGTGGAAAGGCCCGTGTCGCGGTTGTCGAAGCGAATGACGCGGAAGCCGCGGCCGGCGAGCTGGCTGCAGAACCTCTCGTCCCACATCACCATTTGCCCACCGAGCCCCATGATGAGGAGCAGGGGCGGCGAGTCCGGGATACCGAACTCATCGTATTCGATGCTGATCCCGTTCGCGCGCACGCTTGGCATCTTCGCGTCCTTTCCCTGTGGCACTGAGAGGGCCAACGCACTTTCCTCAGGACCTTGCGCCCGGCCCTTCTTCCGCGTCGCCTTGGGAGGTCTGGCGGTCGGGGCGATTGTCTACCAGGGCTTGGGTTGATGTCAACGCGGCGCGCTCGAGGGGGCGGCCCGCCAGGACTCAGGCCAGGAGGTCCTTCAGTCGCTGCGCGACGCGCTCGGGGCGTACATTGGTGGCGACCAGGCAATTGGGTTCGCCGTCCGCTCTCAGCGTTCGCCCGTCGTCTTCGACGGCGATGCGCATGGGCGTCAGGGTGACGGTGTCCGGCTCCGCGACGTAGAGAGCAGCCAGGGGGTCGTGGAGGATGGGCGTGGGCGGCGGGCCGTCCGGGCCGCGATGGGCGGTCTGCCATGCCGCCGTCAGCGTCAGCAGGCGGCGAGTCAGTGGCTCGGTGCTGTGCGCGAGGAGGTCGAGGTCGGCCTGCGCGAAGCGACAGCGAAGCGTGACATCGAGCCCGATCATCGTCAGGGGCTTGCCGCTCTCGAAGACGAGGCGCGTCGCTTTCGGGTCCACGCGCGCGTTGTACTCGGGGCTGGTACGGAGAGGCAGCAGGGCGCCGACCATCGCGACGACGCGCGTGACCTTCTCTGCCGCGGCAGGGTGCTCGGTGAGCAGCCTGGCGGCGTTGGTCAGGGGGCCGATGGTGAGCAAGACCAGTTCGTCGCCCTCGAAGGCTTCGGCTTTGTCGGCGAGGAAGGCGACGCCGTCAACTCGCCCCGGCTTCAGGCGCGCCTGGTCCTCCGTCGGGATGGCCGCCATCTGGTTCGGACGGTAGCGCTTCACGGGGTGGGTCAAGGTGTCGCCTTCGCCCGCGGCCACCTCCACGGCTTTGCCCGCTGCCTCCACCAGCCAGCGTGACAGCACGGCGCGGGCAACGGTGTCACCGTGTACGGTCGTCACGCCCAGGAGGTTGATGCGGGGGTGGGCGAGACAGAGCGCCAGCGCCCACTCGTCATCGATGTCATAGCCGATGTCGGTGTCGAGGAGGACTGGCACAGGTTCTCGCGTCGTGGTCACGTTTCGTCCCTCGATGGGATGATACCACCCTGGACTGGCACGCCGCCCATGCGATGCCGCACGGGTCGGCGGGCGTGCTGCTGTGGGCCTATCGTCTGCCCGCGGGCTTGCGCGGGATGGGCGCGTCGCTACAATGGGCTCACAATGAGGGATGTGTGCCGCTGCTCAGCAGGGGAGGGACCAGGATGAGCACTCGGCCTTCGCGTGGGGGGCCGGAGCCCGACTTCGAGAATCTCCGCCGGACCATCCTGCGCGAAGGGCCGCCCGGCCCGGTGCCGCTCTTCGATCTGTTCGCCGACCCCGGCATGGTCGAGGCTGTCCTGGAGGAGAGGTTCCCGGTCAACCTCCACCGCTACATCGAAGAGCCGCTCGTGGAGGTCTCCGAGGACGAGCTTCAGGGGCTGGTGAAGTCGCTCGACATGTACGTCCGCTTCTGCTACGAGGTCGGCTACGACTACGTCTTCATGCTGACGGGGTTGAGCCTTCCGCGGCACCTCCAGGCCGTCGATGACACCGCCGGGGTGGAGAACTGGCCCGGCGGTCAGCGCTACTGGCAGGACGAGGCCGGCGGTCCCATCCAGAGTTGGGCCGACTTCGAGGCGTATCCCTGGCCGAAGGCCGAGGATATCAGCCAGGCGGCCCTGGAGTACGTCAACGCCGTGGTGCCGGAGGGGATGAAGATCGCCGCGTTTCTGTACGGCGGCATCTTCGAGCACTCTACCTGGCTGATGGGGCTGCAGCCTTTCTCCTATGCGCTGCGCGACCAGCCCGATCTGGTAGAGGCCATCTGCCAGAGGGTGGGCGATCTCGCGACGGCCACCTGCGCGCAGGCCGTCACCATCGACAACGTCGCCATGGTGTTCCTGAGCGACGACCTGGGCTTCTACAGCGGCACCCTCGTCTCGCCGGACGTCCTGCGTCGCTACATTCTTCCGCACTACAAGAGGATCACCGACGTGACGCACCAGGCCGGGAAGCTGCTGGTCTTCCACTCCTGCGGGAACATGTATGCCCTGATGGACGAGCTCATCGACGAGATCGGGATCGACGCGAAGCATTCTTTCGAGGACAAGATCGTGCCGGTGGACGAGGCCTACCGGCGCTGGGGCGACCGGGTCGCCATCCTGGGCGGCGTGGACATGGACGTGCTGGGTCGGGGGACGGAAGAGCAGGTGCGCGCCCGTACGCGTCAGATCCTAGAGGTCTGCGGCGTCAAGGGCACGGGCTACTGCCTCGGCAGCGGCAACACGGCCGCCAACTACATCCCCAAGCAGAACTACCTGGCGATGCTGGACGAGGGGCGTCGCTGGAACCGAGAGCATTTCGCGGAAGGCTAGGGCGAGTGCGGGCCCGGCAGGTCCGTCAGCGTGAGACGCTCTCCCGAAACTCCTTCACCGTCTCGAACATGGCGAGCACGTTCTCGGGCGGGGTGCCCTGCTGGATGTTGTGGACGGGGTTGAAGACGTAGCCGCCGCCCCTGGCGAAGATGCTCAGGCGCTCCTTCACCTCCTCGCGCACCTCCTCCGGCGTGCCGAAGGGCACCGTCCTCTGGGTGTCGACGCCGCCTCCCCAGAAGACGATGCGGTCGCCGTACTTCTCCTTCAGCATGACGGGGTCCATGCCCTCGGCGGAGCACTGGACGGGGTTGATGATGTCCACGCCTACGTCGATGAAGTCGTCGAGGAAGGCGGTGATGCTGCCGCACGAGTGGTAGAAGGTCTTCCAGTTGGTGTTGGCGTGGATCCAGTCGTTGACCCTTCTGTGGAAGGGCTTGTAGAGATCGCGGTACATCTTGAGCGACATGACGGGGCCGCGCTGGGTGCCGAAGTCGGTGCCGCTGACGGTGATGGCGTCGATCTTGTCGCCGACGGCCTCCCTGTAGAGCTTCAGGTTCTGGAGCGCGATCTCGCACTGGAGCTCGAAGATGCCTGTGATGTAGTCGGGGTGTGTGACGTGGGCCAGGTACCAGTCCTCGGGATCGCGGATGCCCTTGGGGTGCCTGACAGCGTGACCCGGCACCAGGGCTATGTCGCCGAAGCCGCCGCACCAGCAGACGCCGAGGACGGAGAGGGAGGTGTTGCGGTAGAGGTGATCGGCCCGGCGCTGGATGTGCTCCAGCTCTTCGTCCGTGTAGACCGAGTACATGTCGCGCACCCACTCCTCGGGGTCGAGGCGGTCCCAGTCGATGGGCTCCTGGCGGACGATGGCGTCGAAGTAGAAGCCGCCCTTCGGCATACGGCCGCTGGGAGGGGCGCTCGTGTCGCCCTGCGGGTAGATGAGGATGTCCCCGTTCTCCGCCTCAGTGGTGGCGAAGTGCTCCGAGACCAGGACATCGGTGCCGTCGAAGAGGCGCCAGGGCTTCCAGTTCTCATTCTCGAAGCCGAAGGCTGTCGTCGTCCCGCGGAGGCCGATGACGTCCACGCCCAGCGCCTCCCTGACGTCGGGGTCCACCTCGCCGAGCATCTGGAAGGGATCCCAGACCCTGACGGGCGCGGGCTCGAGGCCGAGGGCGTGGCGCAGGCCGGCATAGGCGCTGGCGGAGATGCCGGTGACTTCGCAGGAGTCGAGATCGAGCGGGACTCTGTCGGGGACCTGGTGGCTGATGGCCATGCGTACGCGCTCTCGCGAAGTCAGCACGTGTTTCCTCCATTCGCGCCGTCTCCAGTCTAGGGGACGGAAGGACGCACCGCCAGGGGAAAGGGGGGTCGGCGCGAGGCCGCGGCCGGCGAGGCTTGCCGGGCCGTTCGGCGGGACTTAGGATCGGGGCGGGAAGCGCTGACGGCGAGCGGTCTCGGGAAGGGAGGGCCGGTATGGTCACGCTGCGAAGCATACGGGTGCCCACGAAGAAGGGCAGAGAGTTTGTCGACATAACGTCACAAGTCGCTCAGGAGGTGGCTGCCTGCGGCGTCCGCGAGGGCGTGGTGCTGCTGCGGAGCCGGCACACCACGGCCGCCATCACCTGCATGGAGGGCGACCCGACGATCCACGAGGACTGCCTGGAGGTGCTCGGGGAGCTGATGCCGCTGTCGAAAGGCTACCGACACTCGTACGAGGGGGCTGAGAACGCGACGGCCCACCTGGCGACGATGATGCTCTTCGGCGAGTCCACGTGGGTGGCTATCCGAAACGGCCAACCGGACCTGGGGACGTGGCAACGTCTCTTCCTGGTGGAGCTGTTCGAGCCGCGCACGCGGACGGTGGACCTGGCGATCATGGGGGAGTAGTCGGAGGGCGAAGCGGCGGCATTCTGTCCGAGGGGAGCACCCTGAGGTGATAAAGGCGGAAGACCTCAGCGACACAGCCCTGGAGTACGTCAACACCCTCGTGCGCGGGGAGATGAAGATCGCTGCCTTTATCAGGGCCTCCTCAGTCACAGCCGTAGACCCACCACGCTGGAAACTTCACATCCAGGTTGCAGTCATTTATCGTTGTGGTCGCAATGGAGAAGGGGTAAGATGCTGCCCCAAGCAGAACGAGGACAAGCAGAATCGTCCAGAAACTAGGCAGCCTCCACTTTTCACTAAGAAACCAGCCTGAGCCGAT
>CAZFGZ010000032.1:0-12970 GCA_964518585.1 uncultured Dehalococcoidia bacterium
GGTCCCGGTAGAGGAGCGAGCCGAAGGTGGTGCGCAGCCCGCGAGTGCAGGTGAGGTCCTTGATGGACACCGGCACACCGTGAAGAGGGCCCAAATCGGCGCCGTCGACGATGGCTTTCTCCGCCCGCCGCGCCGCTTCCATTGCGCCCTCCCCGTCGACGGTCAGGTAGGCGTTGAGGCTAGGGTTCAGTCTCTCGATGCGCTCCAGGACGGCTCTGGTGCTTTCGACGGGGGACAGCTTTCGCGAGCGAATAGCCGCGGCCATGGTGGCAGCAGACATGAAGCTGATGTCGTCTGAGGACAAGGTCGCACCTCCCCATGTCGCTGAGGTCGAGGGATCCTGGAAGCGTGAACGCGCCTTTCCGGGAAGGGAAGCGCAAGCCTAGCTATAGTCCAGCGCGCTACCACTGTCAAGCAAGACGGGAACAGCGGGCGCGGTTGGGTAGCGTCTGTCGTGCATGTATTCAGCGCAAGTGAGAGCCTCTCGGGCGTCTCCTAACCGGCACACGGACCGCTCTCACTCGGCGTTGTCCGCTGGCCAGGGGTGCGAGCAGCCTGTATTGAGGCTCGCTCCCCCCGTGGTCTACCATTGTGGAGACGCTGGTACAGTCGCCGAGGCTGGCTCATCTGGGGTATGCCTGATTGAGGAAGACGGCTGCATCTATCCGGGCTCTGCGCCTCTCGGCCGGAGGTTCAGCCCACAAGTGGTGGGCCTTCGCTGCCGTTTCTATCGGGGTGTTCATGTCCACCCTCGACGTGAGCATCGTCAACATCTCGCTGCCTCGCATCATGACCGGCCTCAATGTCAGCTTCGGCTCCGTGCAATGGGTAGTGCTTGCGTATCTCCTGACTATTACATCACTGCTGCTGGCCTTTGGACGCCTGGCGGACCTGGCGGGTCGGAAACGTGTCTATGTGGCGGGCTTCGCCGTCTTCACGCTGGGAAACTTGTTCGCCGCTCTCTCACGCACCGCCCTGGAGCTAACGCTGGCGCGTGCGTTTGCTGGGGTCGGGGGGGCGATGATCCAGGCGAACGGCGTCGCGATAACGGCTGCGGTATTCCCGCCCGAGGAACGGGGGAAGGCGCTGGGGCTGAACGGCACCATCGTCGCCGCTGGCCTGGTGACTGGCCCCACCGCTGGTGGCCTTCTCACTGACGCTCTGGGCTGGCGCTCTATCTTCTACGCCGCGATACCCGTGGGCCTTCTAGCGATACCGTTCGCCGCTCTTGTGTTGCGCGAACATCTCATCTCTACCAGCACAGGCGCAAAGGGGGAGCGCTTCGACTGGCTGGGGGCGGCGCTGTGGGCGGCCTTCCTCTCCACGTTACTATTCGGCCTTAACCGCGCTCCAACCCTCGGTTGGGGTTCACCTGCTATCGTGTCGCTCTTTGCGCTCTCACTCGTCCTCTTGGTCGCCTTTGTGCTGGTCGAGCTGAGGAGTGCATATCCAACGATCCGGCTTAGCCTCTTCCGGGTGTGGGGCTTCTCGGCGGGCTGCGTAGCTAGTTTCTCCAGCTTCATGGGTCAGCAGGCGAGCGTCTTCCTGGTGCCGTTCTATCTTCAGCTTGCACTGGGGCTGAGTGTCCGCACCGCTGGTGTCTTGATGACGGCGGTGCCCCTTAGCATGGCGCTTGTCGCGCCCCTGAGCGGACGTCTCTCCGACCGCTACGGCTCACGGGGGCTGTGTACGGTCGGGCTTACGATAGCCGCGGCGGCGCTGTTGCTGCTTTCTAGGGTAGCGACGGCAGATCAGGGTTACTGGCCTCTTGTCGGGGGGCTCACCCTGCTTGGGTTAGGCATAGGCATATTCCAGTCGCCGAACAACAGCTTCATCTTTGGATCTGTACCACGGGAGCACTACGGAGCGGCATCGGGGTTCATCTCCACACTCCGCAATGCTGGTAGCTCGCTGGGGATCGCCATATGGGGTGCTATCATCACATCAGAGCTAACAGTGCACGGCTTCAGCGGCGACCTCGAGGCGACTGTGCACAGTCCTGCCCTTAAGGGCCAGGTCATGCCCGTCTTCCTCGACGGCCTCCACATAGCGATGTATGCGGCGGCGGCAGTTATAGGCGTTGGGATTGTCGCTTCGGCGCTACGGGGCGCGCGCCCGCAGCGCTAGTCACCGGCTTTCTCCCTTGATCATCATCTACGCAATCCTGGCAAGGTAGACGGGTCCCGGGCGATCTCGTAGAGCATCTGCCTATCACGCAGAGGGTTGACGGCGATATCCAGGGTTCGGACAGGACTTCCGCAGGGGTTCTGTGACCTTAGGACTGGCCCAGGCAGCTCACCGTGCCAACGCTCCATACGCATGGAGTCTTCCCGCCCCACACGGGAAGCTGTAGAGCATCTGCCTATCACGCAGAGGGTTGACGGCGATATCGAGGGTTCGAACCGGACTTCCGTGGGGGCCCTGTTGCCTCGGGGCTGGCCCGGACAGGTCAATAGGTTAATGCCCCAGGTAGGGATGGGGTTCTTGCCGCCCCACAGCCTTTCCACGGCCTCCGAGGAGCCAGGCGCTTCCACGCGAACGACCCCGACGAGCAGGCGCGAAGAGTTCTGACGCCCCCGCCGCGGTACAATCAGGGCGAGATGGAAAGGGTGCCGACAGAGGCCGAGGCTCGCCGACTGCTGGGGGATCGCTGTTTCGAGACGCTGCGCCTCCTGGCGGCGGCCATCATCCCCCCTGGCGGGGCGTTCCCGCTCGGCGCGGAGGACGTGCAGGTAGCGGTCCGGGTCGCCGCGACCGTCGCGAGGACGGGAGGCGCGGCGCGACTCGGGCTGCGGGCCGCCCTGCTGGTGTGGGAGGCTGGCCCGCTGCTGTCGCCCCACCGCCGTCGATTCAGCCAGCTCTCGCCTGAAGAGCGACTTGCCTACACGGAACGGGCTGCGACCTCGCCCCTGCCGTGGCGGAGCGGCGTCGTAGCGATGCTGAAGGCGCTCTGCCTGATGTCGTTCGCCTCTCACCCATCGGTTGCGGAGGCGCTCAGCTTCCCGAGTGGCTGCCTGGACAAGGCACCGCCCAACGAAGGACCTCGCCTGAGCCCGCTGGCCTATCCCGATATCCGCGGCAACGTCGATGTGAAGGCCGACGTCTGCGTCGTTGGCTCCGGTGCGGGTGGCGCCGTGGTGGCAGCCGAGCTGGCGGAGCGAGGGCTGTCGGTGGTTGTCGTCGAGGAGGGAGAGTACTTCACCCGGGACGACTTCGAGGGGCCCCTCTACGACCGGGCGCGTCTGCTGTATCGCGATGGGGGGTTGACCGCCGCCTTTGGGCCGGCTCCTGTGCCTATCCCCCTGGGGATGGCGGTCGGCGGGACGACCGTAGTCAACTCCGGCACCTGCCTCCGCACGCCGGACCGAGTGCTTCGTGACTGGGAGCCTCGGTGGGGGATCGACGGCATCGATCCGCAGTCCATGGCGCCGATCTTCGACCGGATCGAGCGAGCGCTCGGCGTGAGGCCGGTGCCGGAGCATCTGCTGGGCAATAACGCCCGCGTCTTTCGCCGGGGCACGGAGGCGCTGGGGTACCATGGCGAGCCGATCCGCCGAGCGATCACGGACTGCCGGGGCTGCGGCGTCTGCGCCTTCGGATGTCCGAGCGACGGGAAGCAGGCGGTGCACCTTTCATACCTCCCCAGAGCGGAGGCGGCGGGGGCCGTCATCTACGCGCGCTGCCGGGTCAGGCGCATCCTTCAGCGCGACGGGAGGGCCTCGGGGGTGGAAGCCGAGATCCTTAGCGGCGGGAACGACGTCGAGGCCGGACGCCTCCGAGTTCGGGCGAAGGTTGTCGTGCTGGCCGCGGGGGCGATTCACACGCCGTTGCTCCTGATGGCCAACGGGCTGGCGGGGCCTCGGGGGCCCGTCGGGCGGCACTTGCGGGTGCACCCGGCCATCTCCGTTTCGGCGCTGTTCGATGAGGACGTGTACGCCTGGAAGGGAACGCTCCAGTCGTTTGTGGTAGATCATTTCCAGGAGAGCCACGGCCTGTTGTTCGAGGTGACATCGCTGCTGCCCGGCCTGACGACGTCGCTCCTGCCCGGGGTGGGCATTCGGGCCAAGGAGATGATCGCCAACTATCACCGGATCGCCTCGACGGGACTGTTCGCGGCTGACTCATCTGAGGGGCGGGTGATGCGCCTGCCGGGAGGTCGGCCGCTCATCACCTACCGGCTGAATCGGGATGACGCGGCGAAGCTGGCGTTCGGTGCCGCCGTGGCAGGGAAAGTGTTCTTCGCCGCCGGGGCGCGCACAGTCTACACGGGCCTGCCGGGCTTTCGGGAGGTGAGCGACCCGGCCGACCTGGACGAGATCCCCCGCCGACGGTGGGGAGCCGGCTCCTTCACGGTCGTGGGCTTCCATCCGATGGGCACGACCAGGATGGGGCGGGACCCGCAGGCCTGCGCGGTTCGTCCCTCAGGCGAGACCTACGCGCTGCCCAGCCTCTTCGTGGCGGACGCCTCGATCCTGCCGTCCTGCGTCGGCGTCAACCCGCAGATCACGATCATGGCGATGGCGACCCGCATCGCGGGCGAGCTTGCCCGGCAGCTCGGGGGCGAGCGATGACAGCGGGGCCTTCTCTCTCGTTCCGCGAGATGCTTCAGGGCTACCTGGGCGACGGCCCGGATCACGAGTCCGCCTGCGCCGACGGTCGACGGCGGGGCCAGCTCTTCCGCTACCGGGCGCTGGCGACCATCAGCGATCTGGCGGCCTTCGAAGGGGATCCGGAGCACCCGGTGGCCCTGGAAGGGACGGTGGACTACCCTCCGCTTGGCCTCGGCTTGCCGCTGGGTGGCGGCTTGATGAACCTGTTCGTCGAGCGACCGGCGGGAAGGCGCATCCTTTACCGCCTGCCGTTCGAGGCGCCGGGAGGCCACTTCGTGCTTGTCGGGGAGAAGCGGCTGGAGGGCAAGCGCCGCTGGAAGGAGATGACGACGCTGTACGCGAAGCTGTACCGGTGGGCCGAGCAGGGCGATCCGGTGGGCGAACCTATGGCCCGCGGCATCCTGCGCGTGCCTGTTCGAGCTGCCCTCACACTTGCCCTAACGATGCGGTCACCGGGGCGATCGCCGGTCGTAGGGCTGGGCGCGGCTGTGCGGTTCCTGCGGTTCTCGGCGGGATCACTGCGGCGCTAGCGGGGGTCACGGGGGGACGCCGCGGGTGCGATCCCTGGGGTAGAGTGAGCGCGCCGCGCAGCATGGTCTCGGCGTGTCGTACGCGAGATTTAGCCTGTGAGGTGCCAATATTCAATCCGCTTCCTCGCCCTACGCCACCAGCCACTTATACTCGTGTTGAAGTCCTCCCAACACCGGTCGAGCGAGCGCCTGATCCGTCACCGGCGGAGAGGCCCGAACGGGCGATCACGTGGGAGCCCCAAGGCAGAGCGTGCGATGAGGCTGCGTACGGTGCCAGGGTGCCGCGTTCTGACGCGGTACACTGCTGGGCCAGATGCCTCAGAGTGCCGAGTTTGCAGGCACGGATGAGCACATGAGTCCGAGGCACCGGGTCCGAACTCCGCCATTGGGTGGGGGTGGCTCTGGGAGGAGTGCGCGAAAGCCGCCCAACGAATGTTGGCTGCATGGCCAGCTGTGCGGCGTCTGTCGGTTTGGTCTAGGGCTTGACGCCCAGCCCGGACTTGACCTCTCGAGGCGGGCGCGCTAATTACAGACGACTGTACCGCGCGCAGGGAATGCCATTTGAGATAGGAGAGCACCATGCCACCGGTAGTCGGCTATGTCGCCTCGCACGAGCAGTTTGCGCCCTCAGAACTCATCGAGTATGCCCTTGCCGCCGAAAAGGCGGGCTTCGACGCCCTCTGGGCGAGCGACCACTTTCACCCTTGGCAAGACAATCAGGGCCATGGCAGCCACGCTTGGATCACGCTGGCGGCCATGGGTCAGCGCACTGAGAAGCTAGGGCTCGGGACGGGGGTTACATGCCCCATCTACCGCTACAACCCGGCAGAGGTCGCCCACGCCTTTGCCTCCCTGGGGGTGCTCTACCCCGGCCGCGTTTTCCTGGGGGTCGGCACGGGCGAGGCCCTGAACGAAGTTCCTGTCGGCGGCGGCTGGGGTTCTTACCGCGAGCGCGCCGAGCGCCTAGCGGAGGCCGTCACTCTCATCCGGCGCCTCTGGACCGAGGATTGGGTGGACTTCGAAGGGCGCTATTACCGCTTGCAGGGGGCCAAGCTGTACGACAGGCCGCCTCGCCCACTTCCCATCTACGTGGCCGGCTCGGGGCCGCGCAGCGCCAGGCTGGCTGGCGAGCTCGGCGACGGCTGGATCACAGACGCCGCCACCGCCATTGGTCGGAAGGACATCCTGCAGGCGTTCGAAGAAGGGGCCCGTGCCGCCAGGAAGGACCCCCAAGCAATGCCGCGGCTGGTGGAGCTCTACGTCTTCGTTGGCAGCCGAGAGGAAGCCTTGGAAGCGGCACGGCTCTGGCGGTTCCACGCCACCGGCGCGGAGGTGCTGGATATGTCTGACCCGCGACAGATCCAGCTCTACGCCGAAGAGAACTCCAGCCCGGAAAAGGAGACAGAGGGATGGAACGTCAGTGAGGACCCCCGTGCCCACGTGGATGCCATCGAGGAGCTCGTGGACGCGGGGACAACCCACGTCTTCGTCCACTCGGCGCAGCGCGACCAGCGTCGCTTCATCGACTTCTACGGCAGAGAGGTGCTGCCGGCGCTGCGGCGGCTGTAGACCTGTCTCCGGCCCGGGTCCAAGGACGCGGACAGGCGATAGTAGGCCCGACCGAGGGCGTTTGACTCGCTGGCTCCTCTGCCGTAACGTTGAAATACGGCAGACCGTGATTCCTGAAGGAAGCGACACCACGCCAGAGCTTTCCGCAGGCAGTGGACGCGACCCGGTCCCCTATGCTCTCGGGTTGGCCGGGGGCCGTTATCTCCCGGCCGGGCGGAGCGAAGAGATGCAGCGATGACAAAGATGGCTGTCTATTCCCTCGGGGCCTACCGCTTTGACCTGGAGAGTTTCTTCCCGGTAAGACTCTTCGAGGCCATCACCCAGGCGCGGTTGCGCCGTCCGGAGATCGTGAGCGAGGAGGCGGCCGCCCGCCGCCGGCGCGAGCCGCTAGCCCCCGACGGCAAGCTCACGATCCTGGCCGCCGACCACCCGGCGCGCGGCGTCACGAACGTGGGCGCCGACCCGCTAGCTATAGGCGACCGCTACCAGTACCTGGGCCGGGTGCTGCGCGTCATCAGCAGCGACCAGTTTGACGGCGTCATGGCGACGACGGACATAGTGGAGGAGTTGTTCATCGTCAACCGCCTGGTCAAGGAGGGCGGCGGCCCCGGCTTCCTCGATGGCAAGGTGATTCTCGGATGCATGAATCGCGGCGGCCTGGCTGGCACCGTATCTGAGCTGGACGACCGCTTCACCAGCTTCACCCCTGGCCGCATCGACGCCCTCCGGCTGGACGCCGCCAAGATCATGGTCCGTTTGGCCGACGACGACCCAGGCTCTCTGGAGACGATCATGGGCTGCGTTCAGGCCATTAGGGAGCTTAACGCGCTGGGTATTCCCACGTTTCTGGAGCCGCTGGCCGTCAGGCAGGCCGATGGCAGGTGGAAGACAGTCAAAGAGGCAGCAGCCATCATCAGGGTCGTCAACATCGCCTCGGCCCTGGGCGATTCCAGCCTGAACCTCTGGCTGAAGATCCCCTACTGCCAGGACTACGAGCGGGTGGCGCGGGCCACCACCCTGCCCATCCTCATGCTCGGCGGCGAGGCGGCCGGCGACCCGACCGGCATCCTCCAGGAATTCGCCCTCGGCATGCGCGCTGGCCCCAACGTCCGTGGCGCCCTCGTCGGCCGCAACGTCATCTTCCCCGGCACCGACGACCCCCTGGCCACGGCTATGGCCGTCCAGAGCATCGTCCACGACGGATTCGACGCCGCCCAGGCGATCGACTGCCTGATGAAGAACCGAGGACGGGACATGGATCGCCTGAGGCGCTGGGTCCCGGACTAGAAGAGGCGGCCCATGCCAGGACCGCGAGGGGCGATGCTCATCGGCCAGTCGGGCGGACCCACCGCCGTCGTCAACGCCAGCCTGGCCGGCGCCGTGCAGGAAGCCCTCCGCCACCCGCAGATCGAGGGGATCTACGGGGCGCTCGATGGCATCCTGGGGGTCATCAACGAGAACCTCATCGACCTTGGGCGGGAGCGGCCGGAGGTGATAGAGGACCTGAAGGGCACGCCTTCAGCGGCGCTCGGCTCCTGCCGCCACAAGCTCGTGGCGGAGGACTACGAGCGCATCCTGGCCGTCTTCCGCGCCCACAACGTCCGCTACTTCTTCTACATCGGCGGCAACGACTCCATGGACACCGCCCACCGGCTGGGGGAACTCGCCGCCGGGAGGGGCTACGACTTCGCGGTCATCGGCATCCCCAAGACCGTGGACAACGACCTGCTCTGTACCGACCACTGCCCCGGTTACCCCAGCGTGGCGCGTTTCACGGCCCTTTCTGTGCGCGACGCCGCCCGCGATACGGAGGCAATCGGCATCGTCGATACGGTCAAGGTCATCGAGACCATGGGCCGGGATGCCGGCTGGATCACCGCGGCCGCGGCGCTCGCCCGTGAGGAGCCAGATGACGCCCCCCACCTCATCTACGTACCCGAGCGGCCCTTGGACAGCAACCACTTTCTGGAAGATGTCCAGCGGGTGTACGACCGGCTCGGCCATGTGGTGGCGGTCGTCTGCGAGGGCGTGAGGGGGGAGGATGGTAGGGCGCTGGTCGAATCGCGGGCGGCGGTGGATGTGGACGCTTTCGGCCACGCCCAGCGAGGCGGCGCCGCCGCCTACCTGTGCGAGCTGATCAGCAACCGGCTCGGGCTGAAGGCTCGCTTTGACAAGGCGGGCACGATTCAGCGCGTGTTCATGGCGTCGGCCTCCCGCATCGACGTGGAAGAGGCAGCGCTGGTGGGCGAAATGGCGGTCCGCCACGCCGGGGGCGGGGCAACCGACCGCATGGTCACCCTGGAGCGGCTGTCCGATGATCCGTACCGGTCAACCACCGGGCTCGTTGAGCTCTCCCAGGTAGCGAACGCGGCCCGCCCCCTGCCGGCCGAGTTCCTTGACCCCTCCGGCCACAACGTGACCCCCGCCTTCCTCGACTATGCGCGGCCCCTCCTCGGCGGGCCGCTTCCCCCCTACGTTCGGCTGGCGAAGCACCCTGTGCCGCGTCGCTTGAGGCCATAGCCAGCTGCTGAGAAACCCCGCTCACCGGTCACGGGCCGACCGAATTTCAGACTGGCCCGGCCACCCGCTTCTCCCGACCAACCGCGGCCCATTGGCAGCACGTTCGGCACTTGCTCAGGGAGCGGCTACCTGCTACCGTCGCGCCGGTAGCAGGTACGGGCGGTGCTTGAGCCAAAGAAGGGGCAGGGTTGAGCATGTGCGTGGGAGGTAGGCCGTGGTCAAGCTGGGCTTCCTGGGGGCTGGTTTCATCAGTAACGTCCATGCGGACATCCTCCTGAAGCAGGAGGGCGTCGCCATCGGCGCCGTCGTCGATGCCGAGAGGGAGCGAGCGGCCGCCCTGGCCGACCGGACGGGCGCCAAGGTGTGCCCCTCTCTCCAGGCCATGCTAGAGAGCGTGGATGCTGTCTTCATCGCCCCACCGAACGCCCTTCATGCTGAGGCGGCCCTGGCCGCCCTAGCCGCGGGCGTCCACGTCTTCTGCGAGAAGCCTATGGCCACGAGCCTGGAGGATGCCCACCGCGTGCGCGAGGCGGCCGCGGCCGCCCGAGTGGCCTATCAGATCGGCTTCAACCGGCGCTTCGCCCCCACCTACCGCTTCCTGAAGGGGCTGGTAGAGAGCGGCGAGCTCACGCCCCGCTGGGCCCAGATCAAGATGAACCGTGGCGAGCTCCAGAAGCCGTCCTGGGTGGCCGACCCCTCCGTCTCCGGCGGCTTCCTCTACGAGAGCACCATCCACCTCCTCGACATGGCCCGCTGGCTCTTCGGGGAGGCGCAGGAGGTGGTATGCCGCGCCGCCCGGGGCTGCTGTGATGACCAGCTCGACGAGTTCGCCGCCATCATCAGTTTCGCCTCCGGCGTCACGGCTACCCTGTGCTCCTGCGCCCACGCCACCTGGCTCTTCCCCTTCGAGCGCCTGGAGGTGTTCGGGGACCACGCCGCCGCTGTCGCCGAGGAGATGGAGCGGGTGACGTACTGCCCCGGCCTGGACCGGGCCGCCGTGACCCACGATCAGGCGCATCTCCCAATGCCCGAGAAGTGGGGCTATGTCGAGGAGGACGTTCTCTTCCTGAAGGCCATGGCCGGCGAGATCCCACCCGCCGTCTCCGCAGAGGATGGATATCGCGCTGTCGAGCTGGTGGAGGCCTGCTATCGCTCTGCCCGGACGGGGCAGCCCGTGAGGCTCCCCCTTTGAGAGGACGCTGCCGGGTCTCGCACCGCAAAGAACCTGCTTCTCAGCCGTTCCCTCAGAGGTGATGACATGAAGAGCGTCACGCTGTCCGCCAACTGGTCGCCGAGGAAAGGCTTCTCGCTCGGCAAGAGAGACATAGAGGGCGTTCGCACCTACGCCGGCAGCAAGGTCTGGACTAATCTCGAGGTCAATGTCTACGACAAGCCTGTGCCGGACCCGGGCGATGACGAGGTGATCATCAAGGTGCGCGCCTGCGGCATCTGCGGCAGCGACGTGCACATGGCTCAGCCGGACGGTCTGGGCTACACCCTCTATCCAGGGCTCACCGCCTTTCCCGTCACCCTAGGCCACGAGTTCTCGGGCGAAGTGGTCGCCGCCGGCAAGCGCGCCCTCAACAAGCGCACCGGCGAGCCCTTCCAGGCGGGCGAAGCAGTCACCGCCGAGGAGATGATCTGGTGCGGGGTCTGCCGCGCCTGCGCCGATGGCTTCCCCAACCACTGCGAACGCCTGGAGGAGCTCGGCTTCACCATCGACGGGGCCATGGCCGAGTATGTCCGCGTTCCCGCCCGCCAGGTGTGGAGTTTGGAGGGCCTGCTCGAGCACTACAGCGAAGAGGAACTCTTCCTCGTTGGCAGCCTCGCCGAGCCCTTCTCGGTTTCCTACAACGCCCTCTTCGTGCGGGGCGGGGGCCTGCGCCCCGGAGAAAACGCCGTCGTCTTCGGAGGGGGTCCCATCGGCCTGGCGGGGGTCGTCCTGCTGCGGAGGGCCGGCGCTGCCCAGGTCATCCTGGTGGAGCCCGCGCCGGCCAGGGCGGAGCTGGGCCGTCACCTCGGCGCTGATCACGTTGTGGACCCGCTAAAGGAAAACGCTGTAGAGGCGATCCTCGAACTCACTGGCGGCGAAGGGTCCAAGATCTACTACGAAGCGGCCGGTGCCCCGGCCGAGACCTTCCCCGTGATCCAGAGATGCATCTGGGAGGGGCAGGCCCTAAACAGCGTGTTGGTGCAGGTTGGACGGGCGGACATCGAGGCGCCTCTCATCGGTGAGGTCTTTCAAGTGCGCCGGGCCTCGCTGGTCGGCTCGCAAGGCCACTCCGGCCACGGCATCTTCCCCAGCGTCCTCAAGGTCCTAGCCGCCTCGCCCCAGGTGCTTCAGATCATCACCGCCCGCATCTCCATCGAGGAGGCGCCTGAGTATCTTCGCGCTCTCCGCGCGGACAAGGGGCAGAGTAAGGTGACCCTGGTCAAGTTCTAGCTCCGGCCGTGCGGAGTCCCCCAGAGGAGGATGAGATGTCAACCGAACAAAATGCATGGCTCGAGGTGTCCGGGGCGCCGGGCTTGGCCTTTGAGAACACGCCCGTCGGCCAACTGAAAAAGGAGATCTGGGAGGCACCTGAGGACAGGATCGATGAGATCCTGGCGGAGTACAATATCCCCTCGCCACCCGAGCTGGGGAAGCCCGGCAGCTACCTTCAGACTACGCTCCGGCATGAGCTGGAGAGGAATCGCAAGCTCAACGATCTCGTCTTCATCCCTATCGGTTCGTGCGAGAACCACGGCCCGCCCACCGTCAGCGCCTTCGACACGCTCCTGGTGACCTCCATCCTAGAGGGTATGCGCCGGTACAGCCTGAAGCAGGGCAGGCCGGTGAACATCACCCAGCCCCTAAGCTACGGCTCCCATCCCCACCACCACGTCGGCATGCCCGGAAACGTGATCATCAGGCCCGATGTGTTCAAGGGGTACCTAAAAGACGTCATGTTCGGCCTCTGGAACGACGGCTTCCGCAAGCAGGTCCTAGTGAACAACCACGGCCACTTCTGGCTCATCGAGGCGGCGGTGCAGGAGTTCTGCATGGAGTACCAGCTTCCGGGCATCTACCGCGCCATCGACTGGCACACCGCCGTGCGCGAGTTCTTCCGGACCAAGGACCGAGGCGGCCCGTTCGAGACGGACTTCGTCCACGCCGACGAGGCCGAGCTCTCCCTGGGACTGCTCCTCTTTCCGGAGATGGTGGACATGGCGCAGGCCGTGGACACGGAGCCGGTCGGCTACCTGCCGCCCCATCACTTCGACAAGGCTGTGGCCAACCTCGGCCGCCCCAGCCACTGGAGCGACGGCCAGGGGCATATGGCCCTCGAACTCCACGCCACTCCTATAGGAACCGTCGGGAAGTCCACGCTGGCGGACGCGCGGAAGGCGAAGCGCCCCGTCGCCGCCATCTTGCGCTACCTGACGTTGCTTCAGGACGAGATCCTGGAGCGCTACCCGGCAGGCCAGCTCCCGCCCGTGGACAAGACCACCCTGCGCACGGCGGAGGAGCTGGCGCCCTACCTGAAGGAGCCTGGCAGCGAGGGCTGGCGCACCGCCTACGCTATCCCCAAGCTCGGCATGTTCTAGGCGGGCGGCGGGCGGCTGGCTGCCGCTGCCAGCGAGGGAGAGGATGAAGACCAGCATTGTGATGTCTACTCACGCCGCCTCTTTCTCGGCGGTGACCTATCAGGGTGACTTCGAGGCGAACGTAGGCCGGATCGCCGCCCTGGGATACGACGG
>CAZFGZ010000032.1:12980-14712 GCA_964518585.1 uncultured Dehalococcoidia bacterium
CCCGGGCCTCCTGGATGTGCGCTTCATCAAGCCGACGTTGGACCGGCATGGTCTCGCTGTGCCCGCCATCGGCACAGGCCAGGCCTTCAGCGAAGAAGGCCTCTCGCTCACCGATCCGGACGTTGAGGTCAGGAGGCGGGCAGTCGAGCGGATTCATCGGCAGGTGGACCTAGCAGGCCTCTTGGGAGCAGTGGTCATCATCGGCTTGATCCGAGGCAGGGTGCAGACCGGTGTGAGTCGCGAACAGGCCATGGATTGGCTGCAGGAGGGGCTGACAGAGTGTGCGGGGTACGCGGGTCAGCAGGGCGTCCGGCTGGCGCTGGAGCCCATCAACCGCTACGAGTCCGACCTCATCGTCAACGTCTCGGAGGGGCTGAGCCTGATCTCCGAGATCGGCGCCGATGATCTGGGGCTCTTGCTCGACACCTTCCACATGAACATCGAGGAGCCGTCCATCGAGGGCAGCATCCGGGCGGCTGGGAAGAACATCTTTCACTGCCATGTAGCTGACTCCAATCGATGGCACGTAGGTGCCGGTCATCTGGATTTTCCATCGATTCTCTCCGCCTTGGACGAAGCAGGCTACGAGGGATACCTATCTGCTGAGGTGCTGCCTCTTCCCAACTCGGACGAATGCGCGCGACGAAACATGGAGTACCTGCGACACGTTCTAGCAGGCCTGCGAAGGCGGTAGCCGCCCCGGGTGCTTCGCGCTGACCGCGTATCGGGCGGCCAAGTCAGGCGGTCCGGTGGCAGTCTCAAGACCGAGTGAGCGATGAGGCCGCGCACTGCCGAGGCACGTCGCTGGCTTCGGCTAGCTCGCCGCAGTAACCCTGCACATACGGTTAACCATCTGACTCCCACGCAGGGGGTTCACCCGATCATCGAGGGTTCGAACGGATTCGAGGCTTCTAATGCCAAACTCAGGTTGGGTCCTGTTGGCTACCCGGAGTGGACTCGAGGACTCGCTACTACGCAATCCCCGCGTCGGCGAGCCGTTCGGCGTACCGGCGCTCATTCTACCGGACGGACGTGACCTGCTGCTAGTGCCTGGATAAGAGCAAGCTGCCAACTCAGACGAAGCAAGGCTAGTTGGCCGCCGGCTGGGGGTTAATCTCCGGTTAATCTTCTCAGTGTATACTGACTTCGAGGAGCAGGTCGCAGCTCAATAGAGGTCATGCGTGTACTCGTAGTCGAAGACGAACGTCGGATCGCCGACTTCGTGTCCAGAGGGCTGTCCGAACAGGGCTACGCCGTCGACGTAGCCTATGACGGCGATGAGGCGTTGCAGTGGACCGACGTGGCGGACTACGACGTCATCATCCTCGACGTGATGCTGCCCGCCAGAGACGGCATCGAAGTCTGCCGCACGCTGCGAGACCGGCGTCTGCGGACGCCGATCCTCATGCTCACGGCCCGGGACGCAGTCGAGGATCGCGTGCGCGGACTGGACAGCGGCGCGGACGACTATCTGGTCAAGCCCTTTGCCTTCGCTGAACTCTTGGCGCGCCTCCGCGCCCTCACGCGACGGGAGCCGGCCGCCCTAGGGACGGCCCTGCAGGTAGGCGACCTGACGCTCGATACGATAACGCGGGAGGTCTACCGACAGGGGGCGCGCATAGACCTCACCACGAAGGAGTTCGCGCTCTTGGAGTACCTGATGCGCCACCCCAACCAGGTGCTCACGCGAACGATGATTGCTGAACATGTGTGGAGCTACGACTTCGACAAC
>CAZFGZ010000033.1:0-14639 GCA_964518585.1 uncultured Dehalococcoidia bacterium
GGCTTCCTCGAATCCTGTCAACTCGCCAGCCGACTCTTTCCAGCATGCGGACCAGTCTTCGCCCACCGACGCGTTTCGGCCTCTGCGGCATGGAATGGAGTGGGTGGCCTTTCTAGCCGTAGCGCTGCACGGTGAACCGGTAGAGGGTGACGGGCTCGCCGGGGAGGATGGCGGCCTTGGCCATGGCGTAGGCGAGCTGCTGCTCGGCGCTGTCCACGCCTTCGAGGTCGGGCAGGAGGAGGCCGCGGCGCTGCCCCATCTCGACGATGACGCCGTAGGTCTTGGGCTCGAGGTCTTCGAGCCCTTCGATTCGCTCCGGTTGGGAGAGGACGTCGACGCTGTAGTCAAGCTCATCAAGCTCTTCCTCGCCGACCGGGAGGAAGCGGGGATCGCCGGTGGCGGCGGCGATGGCGTTGTGGACGACCTCGAGGGCGATGGTGGTCTGGCGGGGCTCGATGGTGCCGATGCAGCCGCGCAGCTGGCCGTCGCGGTGGTGGATGCTGACGAAGACGCCGGCGCGGCCCTGCATCTCCGGGGTCATCTGAGGCGGGTCGGCGATGCGCCGGTAACGGACGTACTCCTCTACGGCCTGCCGGGCCAGGGAGACCAGCGGGTGAGGTTGGTGGGAGGGCTCAGCGGGCTTCGGGGCCAAGGCTGGCACCTTCTTCCTTGGTGCGCTGCGGCCGGCCGGCGGGGCCGAGGATGTCGATACCCGCGACCATGTAGCCGACGCCGAAGGGTCCCTCGTAGGAGAGGACCTGAGGCAGCACCTGGCAGCCGTCGAGGGCGCCCATAAGCATGGCGGTCTGGGGGGTGGCATCCTCGGCCGCGTGGGCGCGGAAGGAGTGGTCGGTGTTCAGGACCCAGTGCACGTCCCACTCGGCCACCGCGCGGCAGTACTTCTCGTCGAAGAGGCGGCCGGCGGGGTCGTAGCCGTTGGGGGCATCCGGGGTGAGGGCGTGGGAGAGGTCGGCGCTGCAGATGAAGGCGGCCGGTCGGTCCAGGGCAGCCACCGCCCTGGCGATTGCCCGGCCGAAGTCGAAGTGGCGCTGGGGCTCGAGGAAGGAGATGGTCATGGGGACCAAACGCACCCCCGCCAGGGCGCCACGCAGGTGGTAGAGGGGGACGGTGCACCCCCAGTCGAGGCCGCGGCCCCAGTGGGCGATGGGGGTCAGGGGGAGGCCCGCGCCGCTCGCCTCGTTTCGGATGTGGTCTACCAGATCGAGGTCGTTCTCGAAATCGAACGAGACGGAGCCGGCGCCCCACTCGGCGAAGGTTCCGCCGACCCGGGGTGCCGTGAGGATGCCCATGGCCTCATAGCGGACGGGGCCGTGAGGGCTCACCACGAGGACCGTCTCAGGACGGCGTTCGGCCAGCTCGCTCGCGACGCGGGCCAGGGCCTCGAGGGTGGCGGCGGTGGCGGCCTCCCGGCCGAGGCCAATCTCGGGGACGATGACCGGCGGGTGAGGAGCGATGCAGGCATATACGAAGGCCATGGCCTCGGCTCCTAGGTGGTGGGGGCGGTCGCGGGCAAGCGGCGCCGGTAGGCGGCGGTGCGGATGTTCAGGTCGGAGCCGCACCTGGCGCAGCGGCCGTCTTCGGTAAGCGCGTTGATGCGCACGTGGTAGCCTGTCCTGGAGATGACGACCTCTCGGCAGGAGGGGCAGAGGGTGTTCTCGTCCGGGTGGCCGGCCACGTTGCCCGGGTAGACGTATGAGAGGCCCACCTTCCTGCCGATGGCCACGCCCCGCTCGAGGGCGGCCAGGGGCGTTTGAGGGAGGTGCATGAGCTGATGGTTGGGGTGGAAGGCAGTGACGTGCCAGGGGGTGTCCGGGCCGAGCTCGTCGCGGATCCACTCGGCGATGGCGGTGAGCTGAGGCTCGTCGTCGTTGAGGGTAGGGATGAGGTTGGTCACCACCTCGACGTGCATGTCCCAGTGGGATTTGGCGTACTTGCCCATGTCCAGCAGGTTGCGCCAGCGGAAGACCCTCGCGAGGTCGCGGTGGAATTCGTCGCTGAAGCCTTTCACGTCGAGCCGGAAGGCATCGAGGTAGGGGCCGATGAGGTCGAGGGCCTCGGGGGTGCTGAAGCCGTTGGTGACGAAGACGGTGTAGAGCCCCTCCTTCTTGGCCAGGACGGCGCAGTCGAGGGCGTACTCGAGCCAGATGGAGGGTTCGTTGTAGGTCCAGGCGATGCCCTGGCAGCCGGTGCGTTTAGTGAGGGCCACGGCCTCGGCGGGGGAGATGTCCTGGGAGAGCCGGGCGGCCTGCTCGGGCGAGGCGAAGGAGATCTCCCAGTTCTGGCAGTGCTTGCAGTGGAAGTTGCAGCCCCAGGAGCCGAGGGAGAAGGCGCGGGTGCCGGGGAAGAAGTGATAGAGGGGCTTCTTCTCGATGGGGTCGGGGTAGACGCTGGCGACGCCGGGGTAGTTGTAGAGGACGATGCGGCCGTTCACTGCCTGGCGCATGCGGCAGACGCCGAAGGCGCCTTCGGGGATGGCGCAGCGCCAGTGGCAGACGTTGCAGCGGACCTTGCCGTTGGGGAGGGCCTCGTAGAGGACGGCTTCTCGGCTCACGGTGTGATTATAGCAATTCCGGGCGGCGCCCGTTGGCGGTGGCGGAGCCTCTTGTCCGGCGACAGGTGCCCGGAGGCGAACAGGCCAACACGCGAACACGGCGAGAGGAAGACGAGAAGGAGTAGCTGGGGGGTGCCTGTGGCCGAGCCTCAGCTAGCTCTTTCTCATTGACACCTCGCTCAGTCGCGATCTAGCATGGCGGGTCTTCGCGGGCCAAGCGAGGGGAGGCGCACTAGGATGTGGCGAACAACCGCGGCAGCAGCTCTCGTACTGCTGGAGCGCGGGTTGCGCTTGGTGGCCTGGGTCGCTGTCGGGATCCTGGTCATGGTTCTGCTGGGCGTTGTGGCTCTGGGGGGTGGGATTGTGCGAGCAGTCGGGGTGGTAGCTCTGGTGCTGCTAGCTCTCGTGCTGCTGGTCCACGGCTTGCGCGGGTGGGTCGCTGTCGTGATCACCATTCCGGTCGTGGCTCTGGTGGGCATCTGGGTGCTTTTCGCTGTCGACCTCATCGAGATCACTCGGGAGGAGCCCGAGTCTGAGTACTATGCGTCAATTGAAGAGGCGGAGCAGGTCGCCGGGTTTCGCATACCTCGCGCCGGGGCCGAGTATCCCGCACGGCACACTCTTCTCACCTGGTACTATGGGAAAGATCTCCCGCTATGTGAGATAAGCTACGAGGTGCCCGGTGTCCCGCGAGGTGGCTTTGGTATGAACGTGGGACCCAGGTACTATTACCCCTACCCGAACGAGGATACGCCGACGGTGCAGGGAGAGCCAATGACCATAGGGGGCAGGTCTGGCTGGATGCTGTGGGAGACTGAAGGAGGATGGGGATTCGCTTTCGAATGCGGGTCTGTCGATCACGCTACAGTCTGGTGCGAGGTCATTGGAGGGAAGGATGTCGGTCTTGACGCCTTCGAGGCCTTCATCGCCAGTATCCGCTAGCTAGCCCTACGCTACGTGAAGGGGCGCTGTCCTAGGTGCCGCGCAGTGCCGTCTTCAGCGCCTCGATGAGAATGCGGTCCTCGCGCGGGTCCACGGTGCGGGGGTCCAGCAGCACGGTGTCGCGCTCGATGCGGGCGACGACGGGCGGGCGGTGCGACCGCAAGCGGCGGGCCAGGGCCTCGGCTGACAGCTTCGGCCGGGAGGGGATCGCCAGGAGCCTGGTGGGGAGACCCTCCTCGGGCAGGCTGCCCCCGCCCACCATCGAGTGGCCGTCAACCACGATGGCCGGAGGGCCCAGGGCGCGGGCCCAGCGGCGGGCCCTGCGGTTGAGGGCGTCCACCGGGGCGGCGATCATGCGCCAGACGGGCACTTTCTCCAGCGCCTCGCCACGCAGGTAATGGCTGAGAGTGGCGGCAAGCCCGGCGATCGTGGCCTTGTCCATGCGGAGGGCTCGGAGCAGTGGGTGCTGGCGGAGGGCGTCGATGAGGGCGCGTCGGCCCAGGATGACGCCGGCCTGGGGCCCGCCGAGAAGCTTGTCGCCGGAGAAGAGGACGATGTCGGCGCCTGCGGCGATGCTCTGTTGAGGGGTGGGCTCCGGCGCGAGGCCGAAGGGGGTGGTGTCGAGCAGGCAGCCGCTGCCCAGGTCGTCGATGAGGAGGAGGCCGCGCTTGCGGGCGAGGCCGGCTAGCTCGGGCAGCGGGACGGCCTCGGTGAAGCCGGCCATCCTGAAGTTGCTGTAGTGCACGCGCATAAGGGCGGTTGTGTCCTCGGTGATGGCGGTTTCGTAGTCCTGTAGGTAGGTGCGGTTGGTGGTGCCGACCTCGACGAGGCGGGCGCCGCTCTGGCGCATGACGTCGGGGATGCGGAAGCCGCCGCCGATCTCGACAAGCTGCCCGCGGGAGATGATGACCTCGCGCTCGCGGGCGAGGGCGGAGAGAGTGAGGAGGACGGCGGAGGCGTTGTTGTTGACGGCCAGGGCAGCCTCGGCGGCGGTGAGGCGGCAGAGCATCTCTTCGAGGTGGACATAACGAGAGCCGCGGTGGCCGGCGTCGAGGTCGAACTCGAGGTTGCTGTAGCCGCGACCTACGGCGGCCATGGCGGACAGGGTGTCGTCTGAGAGGGGGGCGCGGCCGAGGTTGGTGTGGATGATGACGCCCGTGGCGTTGACGAGAGGGTGGAGCGTAGGGGCGAGCGTGGAGTCGGCGCGGCGGAGGACGTCGGAGACGATTCGCTGGAGGGTGGGGCTGCGGCCGCCGCCGGCGATGGCGCGGCGGGCCGCGTCCAGCTCCTCGCGCACGAGGTCGACTATGGTGTCGGCTGCGTAGCGAGCGGAGAGGGCGCGCACCTCGGGAGAGGAGAGCACCCGGTCGACGCTGGGGAGGCGGCGGAACGGGGAATCGCGGCGAGGGGTTCGACCGGCTGGCATTGCCGGTATTGTAACACGCATCGCTTGTCTTGACCCTCGGTAGGCGCTCTCGTATGATGGCGCCAGCAATGCCCAAAGGAGGCTTCCCGTGAACGTAAACCTGCGTATCCCTGGACCAACTCCCTGTCCCGAGGATGTCCTGAAGGCGTGCGGGCGCCAGATGATCAATCACCGGGGCCCTGAGTTCGCTGACATGATCGCTAAGTCGACGGCAAAGCTTCAGAAGCTGTGTAGTACAGAGCATGACTTCTACATCATGACCGCGTCCGGCACCGGGGTGATGGAGGCGGCAATCGTCAACACGCTGTCGCCGGGCGACAAGGTGCTCAACGTTTCCGTCGGTGTGTTCGGAGATCGCTTCGGCCAGATCGCCGAGGCCTACGGGGCCAAGATCACGAGCCTGAAGGTGGAGTGGGGGAAGGGAGCGGACCCGCAGGAGGTGGCCGCGGCCCTGAAAGCAGACCCGGACTTCAAGGCGGTGCTGATCACTCACAACGAGACCTCGACGGGGGTCACCAACAAGCTGGGGGATATCGCCAAGGCCATCCGACAGGTGCGACCCGATATCCTCATTCTGGTGGATGCCATCAGCAGCCTGGGGGCAGTCCCGCTGCCCATCGACGAGTGGGACCTGGACGTGGTGGTGACGGGCTCGCAGAAGGGCTGGATGGTTCCTCCGGCTCTGGGGTTCGTGGTGTTCGGGCCGCGGGCGTGGCAGGCGTACGAGAAGGCGACCATGCCGCGTTTCTACTTCGACGTGGGGAAGGCGAGGGACTACCTCGCGCGGGGCCAGACGCCCTGGACGCCGGCTGTGTCGGTGTTCTTCGGGCTGGAGCCGGCGCTGGAGAAGCTGGAGGCGGAGGGGATGGAGAACGTCTTTGCCCGGCACCACCGGGTGGCGGAGGTGGCGCGCAAGGGGGTGAAGTCGCTGGGCCTGAAGATGTTCTCGGACGAGTCTGTCGCCTCCGACACTATCAGTGCCGTGAAGGTGCCCGAGGGCGTCGACGGCGTCAAGCTGGTCAAGACGATGCGTGAGGAGCACGGGGTGGTGCTGGCGGGCGGTCAGACCACGCTGGCGGGCAAGATCTTCCGCATCGGCCACCTGGGCTGGGTGAATGAGTCCGAGGTGCAGGCGGTGATCGACGAGCTGCGCGCGGCCCTTCCCAAGCTGGGCTACCAGGTGCCGAGCAGCGCTGCGGCGAGCTGATCGGACGAAGAGAGGCTATTGAGGGAAAGGGGCGGTCCGGGTTGAGGGCTGCCCCTTTCGCGTTGGAGAGAAGGGAGGAGCAGAGGAGGGCGATCCGCCTTCCATGCGGGCGATGAACGCGAAGATCTTGGTTACGGATCGAGTCGCGCAGGACGGCGTCGATGTGCTGTCTGAGCAGGCGGAGGTTGACGTACGGCTGGGGCTTTCGCCGGAGGAGCTGATCGAGGCGATCGGGGAGTACGACGGGCTGGTGGTGCGCAGCGAGACGAAGGTGACTCGGGAGGTCATCGAGGCGGGCAGGCGGCTCCGCGTGATCGGTCGAGCCGGGGTGGGGGTGGACAACATCGACCTGGGCGCCGCCACGGAACGGGGCATCGTGGTGGTGAACGCGCCTCTGGGCAACACGATCTCGGCGGCGGAGCACACCATCGGCCTGATGCTGGCGCTGGCGCGGCACATCCCCTCTGCCTACGCCTCGCTCAAGGGCGGGGAGTGGAACCGCAGCCGCTTCCTGGGCGTGGAGGTGCGAGGCAAGACGCTGGGGGTCATCGGGCTGGGGCAGGTGGGCTCGGAGGTGTCCCGGCGGGCGCGCGGGCTGGAGATGCGGGTCATCGCGCACGATCCTTTCGTGTCGGAGGAGCGGGCTCACGTCCTGGGGACGGAGCTGGTTTCCCTGGACGAGCTGCTGCGTGAGTCCGATTTCATCAGTGTGCACGCTGCGCTTACCCCGGCTACGCAGAAGATGCTGGGGGAGGAGCAGTTCCGCATAGTGAAGCCCAGCGTGCGCATCGTTAACACCGCGCGGGGCGGCCTCATTGACGAGAAGGCTCTGCACCAGGCGGTAGAGGAGGGGCGGGTGGCCGGCGCGGCCATTGACGTGTTCCCTAAGGAGCCGCCGCCGCGGGATAACCCCCTCCTGCACAGCGAGCGCATCATTGTGACGCCGCACCTGGGAGCCTCGACGATGGAGGCGCAAGAGCGGGTGGCGGTGGATGTCGCTCATGAGGTGCTGGCGGTGCTCTCGGGGCAGCCGGCCACCTACGCGGTGAACGCGCCGCTGATCTCGGCGGAGAGCATGTCGGTCGTCGCCCCCTACCTGGGGGTAGCGGAGAAGACGGCCAGCCTGGCCACTCAGCTCAGCGCGGGGCAACTGGGGAATGTGGAGATCGAGTACCTGGGGGAGATCGCCAGCCAGGACGTGACACCCTTGAGGGCCGCTGTCATCAGGGGGCTGCTCCTGCCGATCAGCGAGGAGAACGTGACCATCGTCAACGCGGGGCTGGTGGCGGAGCGTCGGGGCCTGAAGATCACTGAGCGCATGGGCCCGGTGGAAGAGCCGTATGCCAACCTGGTGAGCCTCGGCCTGACTACGAGCGAGGGGACGATCAAGGTGGCGGGGACATCGGCTCACGATGGGCCCCACATCGTGCTGATCAACGACTTCTGGGTAGATGTCCCCCCGGGGGACGGCTACCTTCTGCTGTGCGAGAACCTGGACCGGCCAGGCATGGTGGGGGCGGTGGGCACATTCCTGGGGCAGCACGACATCAACATCAGCTTCATGCGGTTGGGTCGGAAGCAGGTGCGGGGGCAGGCTCTGATGGTCCTCGGGCTGGACGAGGCCATCTCGCCGGAGCTGCTGCGGGAGCTGGAGGCCATCCCCGACGTCTACTCGGCGCGCGTGGTCAAGGTCTAGGGGCCGCTGAGAGGCGCTACCGCCGACCCGGCCCCGTCGCGGCCTTGATGCTCCAATCTTGGGCGGACACCTCCCAGGCCCGCGCCCGCTGCGCGAGGGCGGAATGCCCGGGCGGGCAAGCCTGAGGGCAGAATCCTTGGGGGCGGAGCCCCCTGCACCCCCGGCTGGCCGGGTCCTTCATCATTTTCAGCCGGTTCCCTTGCGGACGGGGATTTCTTCGGCGGGTCGCTAGGTATCTGCGTCCTAGTCCAGGGGGCACATCACCAAGCCGGCGGGCAGCTTGGGGTAGAAGAAGGTGCTCTTCTGGGGCATGCGCTCGCTGGCGTCAGCCACCGCCAGGACTTGCTCGACGGGCGTGGGGTTGAGCAGGAAAGCCATCGGGTAGCCGCCCGTTTCCACCTGTCGTAGCGCGTCAGCGGCATCTTCGGTGTAGGCGACGGCGGCTTCGTGCTCGGGTCCCTGAGGGTCGATGCCAAGGGCCGCGCCCAGGACCGCGTGGTGGAGCACGCTGACATCGAGGGAGCGCGAGGCGGCGGAGCAACGGGCCGGCATGAGGGCGTGGACGGCCCGGGTATCGCTCAGAGTGAGCAGTTGAAGACGGTTCTCTACCAGGCCCAGGGCGCCGAAGGCCGCAGCCGGGAGCGTCCGCTCCATGCGCGCGAGCAGCTCGGCGAGAGCGGCGGCGCGGTCTCGGTCTGGGGCGATGTCCTCGATGCGGAAGGAGCGGGCCAGCCGGCTGAGGAGGTCTTCGGGGATGGTAGGCGGGCGCACCAGACGGTGGGCGGGCAGGAGCAGAAGCCCGGGGTCCTCGGCGGCGGTCAGTGCCATGAGCACGAAGCTCTCGGGCTCGTGGCCGGACCAGGCGGAGGCTTTCGCGCGCTGCTCATCGCGGTAGGCGAGCGCGGTTTCGTAGCGATGGTGGCCATCGGCGATGTAGATGGTGGCAGCGCTGAGCTGCCCTGTGACGCTTTCGATGGCGGCGGCGTCGCTCAGGGCGTAGAGGGTGTGTCGCTGGCCGTCGTCCTCCGCATGAAGCAGAGGTGGGTCCTGCCGAGCCCGGTCGATAATCGAAGCGAGCTGGCCCCGGGGATCGCGGTAGAGGGAGAACACGGCGCTGACGTTCGCGCGAGTGTGGCGCAGGAGCTCCAGCCGATCCTTCTTGGGCTGGGCCAGGGTGTGCTCGTGAGGCCGGACTATCCCGGCCTCCCATTCCTCCAGGCGGACGCGGCCGAGCAGGGCTCGCCGACGGTACCGCCGGCCCTCGTGGGCATACTCCTGGTCGTAGACGTAGAAGCAGACGGTTTCGTCTCGGAGGAGGACACCGCTCTCCAGCCACTCCTGGAGGCAGGCAGCGGCGCGGGTGTATCGATTGTCCTGAGGCGTATCAGTATCGCGCTGCTCGCCCAGTTCCAGGCGGACGATGTTGTGAGGGCTGCGCCGGTAGAGGGCAGCCTGTCGTTCGAGGGTGATGACGTCAAAGGGGGGAGCGATGAGATCGGCGAGGTCTCCCGCCTTGCGCGCGTCGTAGCGGAGTCCGTGGAAGGGCCGCACGTCAGCCAATGGTCAGCTCCTGTTGGGCTTGTGCGGTCTGGCGGGCATGGCCCGGGCCGTGAGGATACTCTCCCGCGTTGACCCTCCCAGGGGCGCTCTCTAGAATGGCCTGAGTGCAGATAGACAGGAAAGGCATCGTAGGTCCGTGAGTTACTGCACGTTTTGCGAGATCGTGGCCCACAGGGAGCCGGCTGAGATCCTCTACGAGGATGACGAGGTGGTGGCGTTTCGCAACCGTTTGCGGTGGGTGCCGGTGATGCTGCTGGTGGTACCGAAACGCCATATCAGCCAGGCGGAGCTGTGGCGGAACATGGGTCGTTTGGGCGAGGTGGCTGTGAGCATGGGTCAGAAGCACTGCCCCAACGGCTTTCGCATAGTCTCCAACTTCGGCTTTGACGCCATGCAGAGCCAGGACCACGGGCACGTCCACGTGCTGGGCGGGGACTTCCTGGGCGAGTACGCGTAGGCTGTCGAGGCCAGTCCATTCCGTCATTCCAGGATCTGTAGCTCCTTCAGTGCGGCGCGCTGGGCCTCCAGGAGCTCCTCGATGCCCCGCTCGGCGAGGGCCAGAAGTTCGTCCATGACCGCCCGCTCGAAGGGGCGGCTTTCGGCGGTGCCCTGCACCTCTACGAAATCGCCTTCGGAGGTCCTGACCACGTTGAAGTCGACCTCGGCGCGGGCGTCCTCCTCGTAGGCGAGGTCCAGGATGGGCACGCCTTCGACCAGGCCGGCGCTGGTGGCAGCGACGGCGGCTCGAAGGGGCATGGTGGAGAGGTCGCCCGCCTTGAGCAGCTTGTGGAAGGCCTGGTGCAGGGCGACGTAGGAGGCCGTGATGGCGGCGGTGCGCGTGCCGCCGTCGGCCTTGATGACGTCACAGTCGGCGGTGAACTGGCGCTCTCCCAGGATGTCGAGGTTCGTGACGCCGCGCAGGGAGCGGCCGATCAGGCGCTGGATCTCGTGGGTGCGGCCTCCCAGGCGGCCGGTGGCGGCCTCGCGCGGTGTGCGGGTGAGGGTGGAGCGGGGCAGCATGCCGTATTCGGCGGTGACCCAGCCGGAGCCGCTGCCCCTCAGGAACGGAGGCAGGCGGTCCTCCAGGCTGACGGCGCAGAGCACCATCGTTCCTCCCAGCTCGATGAGGGCGGAGCCCTCGGCGTGGGGGAGGTAGTCGGGGGTGATCCTGACTGGGCGAAGTTGGTCTGGGCGTCTGCCGTCCTGACGGGTCAAGGGGGTCTCCCGGCGACTTGTCGAGCTTGGGTAATGGGAAGTCCGCGCGAGGCGGGCACGGCGTGAGTATAGCATCGGCGGGTGGCGGCCCGCTAGGGCGTGCGGTCGGGGCTGATCCAGAGGCTCTGGCCGTCGGTGGAGAGGCGCACGCGGCCGTGCTGGTCGGTGCGGTAGAGGAGGGTGTCGCGGAGGCGTTCGAGCGTCTCGAAAGCGGGGTGGCGGAAGGTGTTGTCCTCGCCAACGGAGATGACGGCCACGGTGGGCTGGACGGCATCGAGGAAGGGCTCGCTGGAGGAGTTGGCGGCGCCGTGGTGCGGCACCTTGAGCACGGCGGCACGCAGGTCCTGGCGAGAGTCCAGCAGTGCGTCCTCGCCCTCGGTCTCCAGGTCGCCCGTGAGGAGGAAGCTGAGGCGGCCCCAGGAAAGCTTGAGCACCAGTGAGTTGTTGTTTAGGTCAGCCTCCGCATCCTGAAGGCCGCCCTCGGGAGGGCCCAGGACGCGGAGAATCGCGCCGTCGCCCAGGTCCGCCCAGGCGCCGGCGCTTGCCTCGACGTACGCTATGTCCTTCTCTGCGATGAGGCGTTGCCACTCGCCGTAGGCGGCTGAGTCGGTATCGATGGGACCGGCCATCACCTGTTCGACGTCGTAGCGCTCCAAGACGCGGACAAGGCCCACCAGGTGGTCCTCCTCAGGATGGGTGAGAACGACCAGGTCGAGCGAGCGGTCCCAGAAGGGAAGCTCTCGCCCTAGGGCCTCCATGGCCGCCTGGGCGCTGGGCCCGCCATCGATGAGGATCTGATGGCCTTCGGGGCTGTGCACGAAGATGGCGTCGCCCTGGCCTACGTCCATGATGCTCACGGTGAGCCTCCCGTGGGGCTGCGAGAGGACCGCCCACCAGGCGAGGGCTGCGGCCAGAGCGAGCGCGCCCAGCAGCCAGGGGGCTGGCAGCAGGCGCAGGGGGCGGTTGGCGGCCGCCAGGACTCGACGGGCGGCGGCCGTGACGCGATCCAGGGCTGCGCTGCCGGGTCGGCGCTCGGCGAGGGCCCAGGCCGCCACGGCGAGGAGAACGTAGAAGAGGGCCGCGTGGGCTCCTTCGAAGAGGTCGATGTCGAGGGAGGCCAGGGGTATATCGGCGAAGAAGCGCGCGACCTCGATCATGTAGGTGAGGCTCACCCAGGCTACCCAGCCGACGGCCTGCCCGAGCCCGCTCCAGAGGACGCCCGCGAGGGCGGTGAGCGCCGAGACAACCAGGATGAAGGGAAAGGCCGGCAGCAGGAATAGGTTGGCGAACAGGGTGACCAGGGATATCCGGTGAAAGTTGAGGGCGATGAGGGGGAGTGTGGCCGCGACCGCGCCCAGCGTGACCGCCGAGCATTCCAGGAGGAACGCGGGGATGCCCTCGAGGCGAGCGTCCGGGGAGGCGCTGTCGCGCAGGATTGCCTGCTCGCCACGGGCTCGCAGGCTGGGTGCTAGATAGGCGATGCCAAGGATGGCGGCGAAGCTGAGCTGGAAGGACACGTCCTCCACGACGAGGGGGTCCCAGGCTGTCATGAGGGCTGCGGCCAGCACAATGGAGGTGAGGGCGCTGGCGGGCCGTCCTAGGAGAGTGGCCACGATGAACAGCCCGCCCATGATGGCCGCCCGCACCACCGTGGGCGAGGCGCCGGTGAGGACCGTGTAGGCGGCGATGGCGGCGAGGGCGAGTAGGGCGGCGTTGCGTCGCCCGCCGAGCCAGGCCAGGCTGGCGATGACGATACCAGCGACGATGCTCACGTTGTGGCCGGAGATGGCGATGAGGTGGGAGGTGCCGGTGTCGTTGAGGTCGTCGGCCAGGTCCTGGGGGAGGGCGGAGCGCTGGCCGAGCAGGATGCCCCTGGCCAGGGCGGCCTGGGGCTCGGGCAGGGCGTCCTCCAGCGCCTCGCCCAGCCGGCGGCGGATGCCGTGCACGGCAGCGAGAGCGCCATTGCCCTGGCCGCTGTCGATGAGCTCCGCGTGAGGGTACGTCATGACAGAGCCGATGCCCTGGCCGGCGAGGTAGTCGCGGTAGTTGAAGCCGGGGAGCTCCGGCGGCGTCTCCGGCTTGCCTTCCAGCTCGAGGAGATCGCCGTAGCGGTAGCGGGGGAAGAGGCCGCTCCAAACGAGGACGCCTCCTTCGATGGGCTGCCACTGCCCGTCGATGTAGACGTCCCGGGCGGAGAGGCGGATGCGCTGGGAGGTTGGGCGCTCTTCGGGCTCGTCGCTGACTAGGGCGCGCAAACGGAGGGAGGGGCCGTCGTTGAGGAGGGCGAGCCCGGTCGGCTCGTCGGGCGGCCGGCTATCGAGGTAGCGGGCGGCGCCGCCCAGGAAGAGAGCGGCGGCGAGGACGGCGAGGGCGGCCATCTGCCAGCGACGCGCCAGCAGGGCGGCCGCTGGCCCCAGGGCAGCCATCCCGACCGCCGCCGGCCAGGGCAGGGCGCCGGTGGCCGCGGCGGCCACCACGCCGAGGAGCCAGGCAGTGCCCAGGAGCGCCAGGGTCATGGCGTGGCAAGCGAACCGCTGCGGAGGGCGTCTCGGATCTCTCGGTAGCCGATGAGGCGCACCCCCATGCCCTCCAGGTGCCGGCGCATCCGGTCATCTCGGAAGAGCTCGTAGTCTCTGACACGATAGGCGGCGTCGTCGGTGGTGGCCTCGACCTCCTCTGAGGGCATGGCGGGATGGATGAGGAAGTGGGTGACGCCGGCCTTCAGGCCGTCGAAGAGCTGTTTGAAATAGGCCTCTTTGGCCTCGGGCGAGGGGGCTGCTGTTTCCACCAGGGCGTGGTCGATCACCGGGTATCCGGCCTCGTCGAGGGGGCGGAGCAGGTTCTCGAAGAGGGTCAGGAACTCGCTCAGACCGCGGCTGCGGAGGAGGTCGGGGTCCGGTCGCGGGAGGAAGATGGGCAGCTCGTACTCGCGGCCCAGGGAGGCGTAGAGGAGGATGAACTTCGGGTGGAAGGCGGTGCCCATGTGGCTGTCGATGTGTGTGACATCGATGCCTGCGGCCAGCGGCTTCTCGATCTGGGCGCGGAACTCGCGCTCGGCCTCCTCCGGGGTGACATGCTCGACGGCCTCCTCGTACGTGGGCCAGAGATATCCGTGGCCGTCGTAGAGGCCGGCGCCGGACTCGCGGCCGGTGAGCGGGGGCCAGCGGTAGCGGGCGTACTCCGAGTTCAGCGTCAGGTGGACGCCGACGTCGAGTTCCTTGTGGGCCGCGCAGTGCTCGGCGACCTCCGGGAACCAGGGGCAGGGTACCAGGATGGAGCCGCAGGTGACGCTACCGCTCTCCAGACACTCGAAGGCGGCGCGGTTGGCGGCGTGGGTGACGCCGATGTCGTCGGCGTGAACGATGAGCAGGCGCTGGTCGGCGGAGTAGCCCAGACGCTGAGCGAGGTTCATGGCCCGTACCTCCCGCTATCTCGCTGTGATCAGGTTCTCTATCTCCTCGTAGGTGGAGCGGGGAATGAGATCGCGCTCCAGCAGGTCTTCGGTTGTCTCGAAGGCGCCCTCGTTGGTGCGGCTGTCCACGATCCGCTGGGAGTAGACCTCGCCGATGCCGGGGAGGGTGTCGAGGAGGGCTGCCGAGGCTGTGTTGATGTCGATGAGCTGCGATGGGTTGCTGACGCCGGCCACCGAGGAGGAGGACTCGCCCACTCTGGGGACTGTCAGGTGGTCTTCGTCGTGGAGGCGCTGGGCGAGGTTCACGGCGTCGAGGTCGGCGTCGGCGGTGGCGCCGCCTGCGGCCTGGATGGCGTCGGCCACGAGGTCGCCGTCGTGGAGGGCGTAGACGCCGGGGCGCTCGACGGCGCCGGAGACGTACACCTGGACCTCGGAGCCGGCCGGAGGGGAGTCTGGGAAGTGGATCTCGAGGGGTTCGGGGCCGCTGCGCCACTCGAGGACGAGGAGGATGAGCGCGATCGCCAGCGCCGCCGCGAGCGCAGCGGTGAGGAGGTCGCGATGGCGCTCCAGCCAGGCCCTCACGCTGGCTCCTGTACTACGGACGGGTCT
>CAZFGZ010000034.1:0-14579 GCA_964518585.1 uncultured Dehalococcoidia bacterium
CTTACAATGAGCCGGGAGCGTGTATGGATCGGCTAGTTCTCTTTGACGTGGACAACACGCTGCTGTACAGCGGTGGCGCGGGCGGGCTCGCCATGAAGAGGGCGTTCCATGAGGTGTTCGGGATCGAGGACGGCTTTCGCAATATCGAGTTCACTGGCCGGACCGATATGGCGATCTTGCGCGATGCGCTGGCGCGGTGGTCCCTGCTCGACGGCTCCTTCCCCCGGGCTCTAGAGGAGTTCAAAGAGTCCTACTTGCGACACCTGGCTGACACCCTACGTGAAGCCAGCGGCCGGGTCATGCCCGGCATCCGTGGTCTGCTCTCAGCCATGGAGGAGGAGGAACAGATCCGGCTGGGCCTGGCCACGGGCAACTTCCGCAAGGGAGCCATGATGAAGCTGGCCCACTACGACCTTACGCGCTTCTTCGGGGACGGCGGCTTCGGGGAAGATGCTGAGGATCGGGCGGTGGTGGTGGAGCTGGCCATCCGGCGGGTGGCCAGGGGCGATCGCCTCCCGCGTGGGAATCGCTCCGTCTACGTGGTGGGCGATACGCCTCTGGACATCGCCGCAGCGAAGGCGAACGGAGCCTGGGCAGTGGCGGTAGCCACGGGTCCCCGCTCGGTCCCTGAGCTGCGAGAGGCCGGAGCTGATCTGGTGTTTCCCGACCTGTCGGATACGCAGACGGTGCTCCGGGTGCTCCTGGACTAGCTTCGCACGAATCCCTCGATCGCATCCTGCACGGCATCGATCTCGGAGACGCCGTCGCTAAGAAGCTTCGCGAGGAAGCTCTCTCGCCGCTCCAGTCCCTCGATCAGTCCGCGCTCGTCCATGCCCAGGCGGCCGGCGAGGGTGACCAGGCTCTCGGGCGAATCCAGCACGGAGAAGGAATCGTTGGCCTCGTCCCAGGTTGCCAGGCGGCGCAACGCCAGTTCGCCCTCCTTGAGTTCGAAGACGGTGGCGTCGAGAACGCGTCGCAGGGGTCGTCCGCCTCGATAGCGAAAGGTCAAAGGCACCACGAAGGTCAACAGGGCCAGGTGTTCTGGGGGCACCCCTATCTCTTCCCCGAGGATATCCGCTACCTCTTCGGCGGTGTCGGCGTGCATAGTGGTGGCCATGGAGTAGCCTTCGGCCATCAGTTCGAAGATGCGGATGACGTAGGGCCCCCAGGAGTATACGGGGATGTCGTCGCTCATCTCGTTCACCAGGATGTAGGTGGGAACGCTGTTGTCACGGGGCGGCAGGTCGAAGGTCTCGCCCCAGCCGCGGGTGAAGTAAGCCGCGGCGTCGCGCGGGGCGAAGGGGAGGAGGGCAGTTAGCAGTACGGTCTTCCCGGCACCCGGGGGCTCAGCGGCGAAGATGAAAGAGGCGCCACGCTCCATGCCTAGCCAGAAGGCAGCGGCAAGGCGGGGTGGCAGGGTCCCCGCTTGCATGATCTCCACGATGGACAGCGGGATGGGCTGGTCCCAGCCGTGCCAGCCCCACCAGCTCTGCGGACGATTGACAGCACGCATGGCCTGACCAGGAGGCTTGGTGTGATCATGATAGAGCAAGGCGTGGCGCAAACAAAGGGCACGGCGCTCCCGCGATGCCCAGGTCTTTCGGCTCCGGGCCGAAGAATCCTGCTAGGCTTTCTCGGTGACCTTGTACTCCAGGCGCCTGCCGATGGCGAGGCGGAGTTGGGCGTCGAGTGCGGGAAGGGCGCTGAAGAGGAAGGTGATGGCGGCCATGAAGAACCACTGGGCGTACTGCACGGGGTAGAGCCAGATCGGGAAGCTCTCTGGCCGCCTGGGGCGCATGAACGTGTCCAGCCCCACCATGACGGCCAGGGGCACCATGCAGGTGAACAAGACCTTCGTGGAGGCCACGTTGAACCACTCCGGCATGCTGTCCGCGCCGAACAAGTAGATCGCGACAGCGGGCACCATGCGGCCCACGGTGATGAGGAACCACTGGCTGGACCAGAGGAGGTGGTTCTCGAAGAGGCTCCAGGTGCGGCGGAGTCGCCGCAGCAGGGGGATCTCCGGGTGGGCGGCGAACTGCCGGAGAGCGTAGGGGACATCGGAGGCACCCCAGGCGTGGCGGCGTGCCTGCTCGTAGTGGGACACGAAGGTCTTGAAGTAGCTGTGGCTGCGGACCCCGTCGTTGCCGACGGGCAGGAAGACGGGCTCCACGTCCACCTCCCCGCCCAGACGGAAGAAGCACTTGAGGAACATGTGCCAGTCCTCCGGGACCACATCTACGTCCCAGTAGCCGACCTCATCCGCCATACGCAGGCTCAGGCTGTAGGTGGACTGAGGGAACAGCACGCGGTACTTGCGGGTAAGCCGCACCAGGTGGTTGAGGGCGCCCAGAGCATTGGGTAGTCGCAGGGGCGCCGGCACCTCCCAGATGTTGTTGTAGAGGAGGACGGGCCCCTGCCAGAAGCGGCGGTGGCGCTGGGGATGGGTGGCGAACTTGTAGGTGAGGCAGCTGAAGTAGCGGGGGTGGAAGAGCGTGTCCGCATCGCAACTGGTAACCGTGAGGCAATCGATGTCGTAGCCCATCTCGTCGACCAGCCTCCGCTTGATCTGGCGGCCGGCCCATGCCTCATTGGAGGACTTGCCACGCACCTCGCCCGGGATGTTCGGAGGGTGAAAGGTTGCGAACATACCAGCGAAGCTCTCCCCGAACTCCTGATACAGGTGCAGCGCCTTCTTGCGACACTCCGGCTCAGCGTCCTCCATGGCCAGGACCACGAAGATCTGCTCCTCCGCGATCTCGGACTCGGCCAGCTTGGAGAGGGTAGCGCTCAGCTTGGCGATGCTCTCCTTGTAGGTGGGAATGATGACGATGTGGCGGATCTCCTCCCAGCGCAGGAAAGCCTTGCCCTGGGCGCGCGCCTCCTCATGGCGGGCGCGCCAGTCCACCTGTGCTTCCTTCCTCAGCAGGAAGTAGCCTTTGACACAATGGAAGCCGGTGTTGTAGGAGCGCCAGACCCAGTAACAATCGAAGGCCAGCAGCATGATGGTGAGTGGGAAGGGGAGCCACAGAGCGCCCCAAAGCAGTGAGCTGATGAGGAGCATAGCTGCAGCGAGGGGAAGGATCTCCAGAGCGCGCTCCAACAGCTTGTCCGCACGTGAGGTTGGAGCGTGGGTGGCGATGGCGTCGGGCGGAGGTGCGGCTGGTGGTGAGGGTTCTTCTCCCGTTATCGTCGGCGGCACGGTGAGGTCTTCAAACGGGGTGGCCGCCAGCGGAGAGTCGTGGGGGAGCATGAACTCTGCCACAGACGGGGCTACCGCGGCCCCGGGCTCCGACTGGTCGAGGGCCAGCGTGCCTGGAGCTAGGGATGACCCGTTGGAGGGTGGCCTGGGCGGCCGCCCCGACGGCTCCGGGTCCCATGCAGCGAGGTAGCTGCCTCTGCTTCCCGCCACTGTCATCGAGGCTGTGCCCCCCCGTGCGGCAACAGACGTGCCGTCACGCGCCTCGAGCGGATGGACAACAAGAAAGGTCGCTCCTTCCTGGAAACCGACCTTTCGTAAGCCTACGGGGTTAGCTGACGGGTGAGGGCGAAAGGTTACCCCTCCCGGCAAGCCGGGATGAACCCCTACGCTGACGGTTCCCCCGTCTCCTGCAGACTCTGCTGCGGGAGTTCGGCAACGCCATATTAAGATGTGATACGACGGCACGTATGGTAGCGTGGAGATGACCATCTGTCAATCCACTGTCCGCTCCCTCCAAGAGGCCCCATTTCGCCACAAGCAGCACGGCCAACCCTGAGTCCCAGGTTTGTGATTGCCCTCGGAGGGAGTGGTGGACTGCCTTCGCAGGATGTGCCCGGCGGAGCCAGCTTCACAGAGCGGAGGTCGGCTCCGGTATGCCCAGAGCCGACCTCGCCAACGCCACGTGGCGGCTGGTTCGTCTACTTGGTCATGATATTGATCGTGCAGGCCGAGGTGAGACCGATGACATGAGCCAGGCCTGCCTTCGCCCCCGGCTGCTGGCGACCGCCGGACTCCCCTCGGAGCTGCCAGACGATCTCGGCGATGCCGCAGGCGCCGGTGCACCCGAGCGGGTGCCCCCTGGAGATGAGGCCACCGCTGGCGTTCATCGCCACCTTGCTGCCGATGTCGAACCTGCCCTCCCTGAGGTAGCGGGGCCCTTCGCCCTCGGGAGCAAAGCCCAGGTTCTCGTAGTGGAGCAGCTCGGCAGTGGCAAAGCAGTCGTGTAGCTCTGCTGCGTCCAGGTCCTCCGGGCCTAGGCCAGCCACCTCATAGGCCTCCTTCGCGGCGAGGCGGGTGACCTCATTGATGTCGAGGATGGCGTTGCCTGATTGCGTCCAGGGGTCGCTGGTGAGGATGCAAGCCGCAACCTTGACGGCCTTTGCCCCGTATTGGCGGGCCTTCTCGGCTGAGGCGTAGATGACCGCACCCGCTCCGTCGCCGGTGGGGCAGCACATGTAGAGCGTGTTGGGCCAGGAGATCATGCGGGCGTTCATGATCTCCTCCATGCTGAACTCTTGCTGGTACTGGGCGTAGGGGTTGTGCACGGAGTTCTTGTGGTTCTTGTAGGCCACCCTGGCGAAGTCCTCGAAGGTGGTACCGTACTTGCGCATGTGCTCCACGCCCCACTGGGAGAACACGGAGGGCATGGTGCCGGAGCCCAGGATGCCCTCGCTTATGTAGGCGGGATCGAAGCCGCCGCCACCGAATCCGCGACCGCCCCCTCCTCCGCCAAGCAGGCCGGCCTTGCCCATTTGCTCTGAGCCGATGCCCATGGCCACGTCGTAGGCGCCGGAGGCCACCGAGAAGTAGGCCTCGCGGCAGGCGGTGGAGCCGGTGGCGCAGGCGTTGGATACGTTGACCATCGGGATCCCAGTCTGGCCCACGACCCTGAGGATGGCCTGGCCTACGGGCGCCGACAGGTTGCCGCTGGCTGCCATCTGGATGTCCTTCATTGTCATGTTGGCGTCCTTGAGGGCAGCGATGACTCCCTCGGCGCCCAGGTCCACCACCGACTTCTCCGGGTAACGCCCGTACTTGATCATGCCCACGCCCACGATGTACACGTCTCTGGCGGGTTTCACGGGTCCTTCCTCCTTCTGCCCCGGCCCGGACCTGATGTTCCCGGCCGGGCTTCTTAGCCTGTGACGATTGCTAGCGTTGCCTCAAGGGTCCTATACCCCTGCCGGGCGGAACTTGAAGGCGATGACGTCGTTGCCCTCGCGGTCTGTCCGCACCTTCTCCGTGAACATCTCCACCCGTTTCCCCAGTAGAGGTACGAGCTTGTCCGGCTCGGGCTCTATGCCTTCGATGTTGCAGCGGACGCTCGTTCCTTCCGGCAGGTCAACGACGGCGGCGACGAAGGGCACAGGCAGCCCCGGCATCGTCTGGTGGACGATGGTGAAAGTGTGGAGTTCTCCGTAGTCGCTGAGGCGCAGCTCCTCGAAGTCGCCCACAGCGAAGCACCGCCCACAGGCTAACCGGTCGCCCACATAGGCAGCGCCACAGGACTTGCACTTGCTGCCGCGAAGGTAAGGCTTCTCTCCCTGCTTCTCCGGCAGCACCAGATAGGGGACGATGGGGCGTTCTTTCTTCTCGGCGGGGGCTTCTGCTTCCTGAGTCAAGCTGGTGCTCCTTTCGACCTTGGTCCGATCTTACGCGAGCGCTTGTTCCGGGAACCCACTGATCGCGATGCCACCGTTCATGGCAACAGGCATTATAGACCTGGGAGGCGGTCAGTCAAGGCGAGCAGCTTCGGATAGTCTTGCCTGGCCCGCTCGTACTCCTCCGGTGTGTTCAGATCGAGCAGCACCAGGGGCGTTGGCAAGGGCACCTCCCGCGCTGCCCGCGCGTGGCGCCGGAGAAGACCACGCAGCCCCTGGCTCCGCTCGTCCACGGCTCGCAGATCACCCAGCAGCGCGCCTGCCACCACCGTGGGATGGCCACGCCGGCCTTGGTAGGCGGGCACTGTGATGAGAGCACCACTCACTCGGTGTGCCTCCAGCAGCCGGCGGAGGAGCATCCGCGGGCGGGGCTGGTCGACGTTGAGCACCAGCACGGACTCAGCGTCGTCGGGCACAGCCGCGGCACCGACCCGAAGCGAGCTGGCCCGCCCTTGCCGATAGGCCTCATTGACGACGACATGGGCGCCCGCGTTGTTGGCGAGGGGACGAATGCGCTCGGCCTCGTGGCCCAGGACCGCGACGATGTCGTCCAGGCCGCTGGCCGTCAGCTCCCTAAGCTGGTACTCGATGAGAGTCGTTGCTCCCCAGGGGAGGAGGGGTTTGGGGTCGCCCATGCGGGCGGATTCGCCGGCGGCCAGCAGGATGGCGACGATGCTCATCGGGATCTCCTAGGTGATCTCGAAGAGACGCTCCAGGCGGGCGACAAGGTTGGCCCTCCAAAGGGGCTTCAGTCGCAGGCGGCGAGTGAGCACGGCCACCAGCGGGTTCGCGGCCTTGGTCTGAAGGTCGATCCAGATGGCCGGAGTGGTTCGGATTTCGATGTCCGCTCGCTCAGGCCGGCCGGGGTAGGAGGTTGCCCGGCGATCGGCGATCTCCAGGGTCCACTGGCCGCCGCCGGGCCCCTGAAGGTCGAACAGATAGACGGCGCGCAGGTCCCCGCCGCGCTCCGGCCAGTACATCAGCGGCATGAGCCTGAAGGTGCGGTCCATGCTGTCGTGTATCTCATCCGGCGAGGCGAGTTCCGCCCAGTGAGGGATTCTCCGGCGCCGGCGGATGCATTGGCGGATGTCCTGGTAGTGCAGGGGGAGGTGCAGGTAGTACATGTCGAAGCTGGTCTCAACGGTGATAGGCCAGCGAAGGCCAGGGTTGGTGGCAGGCCTCTGGAGATCCTCTTCGCTGAGGCCTTCGAGGAGACGTAGGTGCTCCTCCACCGCCGAGCTCAGCCGGGCGAGCAGCTCCTCCGGCGAAAGGTCATGCACGATCTCCAGGTTGCGGGAGTTGAAGGCGTCGATGTCGCCAGGCTGGGTGAGGCCTGGGATGTCCACGGGCTCTCCTGCCAGGCTCTTGGCGGTCACCGGCGTCCCCTCGATCTCCTGAGAGGTGACGAGGTGGCCCAGGTAGTCCCCGGCCGTCCAGCCGCCCGGCTTGGCCGCCTGCTGCCAGTCGTCAGCGTCCAGTTGGCCAAAGACCTCCAGACATCGCTCCAGGGCCCGGCCGTAGTGGGCTCTCAGAATGTCCTTCGCGTCGGCCACGGTGGGCCTCCTCCCGTGTTGCGGACGCTGCCGCGGCTACTCCCTGACCCTGCCCAAGGCGCGCAGAATGCGTTCGGGAGTGATGGGCGCCTCGCCGACCCGCACGCCCAGGCCGTCGTAGATGGCGTTGGCGATGACGGCGCTCCCCGCCACCACGGGCGGCTCGCCCACGCCGCGGGCGCCGTACGGCCCCTCCTCCGAGGGCACCTCCAGGATGATGGTCTCGATGGGGGGCACGTCGGCAGCCGTGGGGATGTGGCAGTCCAGCAGGCCGGGGTTGAGCAGTCGGCCCTGGTCGTCGAAGAGCATCTCCTCGAACAGCCCCATGCCCAGCCCCTGGGCGGTTGCCCCTTCCATCTGGCCGGCTATGGACAGCGGATTGATGGCGCAGCCGACGTCCTGGGCAGTGGCCCAGCGCAGCACGGTCACCTTGCCGGTCTCCGGGTCCACCTCCACCTCGGCCACCTGGACGCAGAAGCCTGGGTGATGCTTGTGAGCGCTGATGGTGCCTCGTCCCACCACCGGCGGGTAGTGACCGCCGAAGTCAGTACTGGAACGGGCGATGCTTCTGAGCGGGACTCGCCAATCCGGCGCACCCTTCACCTGGACCTGGCCGCGGACCAGGTCCAGGTCATCGGCGCTGGCCTGCAGGAGTCCGGCGGCGATGGCCAGCAGCTGCTCTCGGGCGTCCTCGGCGGCGGCTTTGACGGCGCGACCCACCGTGTAAACGGCCTTGCTGCCGCCTGTGATGCCAGCGAAGGGGGCGGTCGCGGTGTCGGCCGTGAGGATGCTTACTGCCTCGAGCGGCTGGCGCAGCTCCTCGGCGGCGATCTGGGCGAAGGTGGTGTTGGTGCCGCTGATATCGTTTGAGCCGGTCACAACTCCGAAGGTTCCGTCTTCGTTCAGCTTGACCATGGCGCTGGCGGGTTGGCGGGCGCTGAGCCAGCCGCCCGCGGCGAGGCCCACGCCCCGGCGCTTGCCCTGAGCCTCCCGGGTCTTGCCGCGGGAGCGCCAGATGTCGGTTTTGCCGATGGCCTCCAGGCACTGTTTCAGGCCGATGCGCGGGTACGGCCTCTCATTGGCCATCGGGTCGCCCTCTTGTACGGCGTTCTGGAGGCGCACCTCTAAAGGGTCAAGGCCCAGCTCACGGGCCATCATGTCCATGTGGTTCTCGATGGCGAAGGTGACCTGAGGGACACCGGGAGCCCGATAGGCGCCCTGGGGCACCTTGTTGGTCATCACGTCGAAGGCCTGGATATCAAGGTGGGGGAAGCGATAGTAGCCGCCCAGCAGGAGCGCCCCGATGGCGATGGGTGCGCCGGGGAAGGCGCCGCTCTCGTAGATGATGCGGCCTCGGAGGGCGGTGAGGGTGCCGTCGCGCTTCATGCCCGTCTTCAGTTGGACCACGCAGGAGGGCGCGGGGTTACCGGCGGTCAGGTCCTCGGAGCGAGACATGACCAGCTTCACCGGCCGGTTGGCCACCATGGCCAAGGCGGCGGCCAGCGGCTGGGTGAGGGGAGCGATCTTGCCACCAAAGCCGCCCCCGAGTTCGGCGCTGATGACCCGGACCTTGGTTTCGGGGATGCGAAAGAGCTTGGAAAGCTCGTCCCGGACGAAGAACTGGCCCTGCGTGCCCGTCCAGACGGTGAGGGTGCCGCTAGCGGCATGATAGTCGGCCAGGGAGACGTGAGTCTCGAGGTAGGCCTGGTGGACCATGGGGGTGCGCCAGGTGCGCTCCACCACCACATCGGCCTCGGCGAAGCCCTGCTCCACGTCGCCGCGGGCCAGCCGGATCTGGGAGGCGACGTTGGAGGTCGCCTGAGCTTGCTCCTCCTCCACGTCTACGGCGGCGTGGGCCCGGATCTCGGAGTGGTCGACATAAGACACGGGCCTGCGGGCCGGAGGGGCGTCCTCCTTCATGGCCTCGAGGGGATCGAGGACGGCCGGCAGCTCGTCGTACTCGACCTCGATGAGAGCGAGGGCCTCTTCCGCCACGGATGGGTCTGAAGCGAGCGCGGCGGCCACCGGCTGGCCCGCGAAGAGAACCTCGTCCGCGGCCAGCAGAACCTCGGCGCGGCTGGAGGGCATCGCCCCGAGGGACTCGTCCTCACGGGCCACGGGCGGCAGGTCGGCGGCCGTCACCACCGCCTCGACGCCCTCCAGGGCTTGTGCTCTGGATGTGTCGATGCGCTTGATGCGCGCGTGGGCAACGGGACTGCGCAGGAGCTTCGCGTGCAGCATGTGGGGGAACTGGATGTCGTCGGCGTAGACGGTCTCGCCGGTCACCTTACTGGCGCCCTCCACCCGGGGTGCCGGGTTGCCCACCTGCGAGTATTCGGCCACGGTCGTCTCTCTCTAGGTGCCTGCGGCGATCATCTGCCGAAGCACCGCAGCGGCGGCCTCAGGGAGCCTCCGCCACCGCGGCGATGGCCTCCACGATCTTGGCGTATCCGGTGCAACGGCACAGGTTCCCGGCGATGGCCCGCCGGATCTCTGCCTCGGTAGGGTGAGGGTTCACATCGAGCAGGGCCTTGCCCGCCAGGATCATGGCGGGGATGCAGAAGCCGCACTGGACGGCCCCGTGGTCGATGAAGGCCTGCTGGAGGGGATGGAGCTGGCCATCCTGGGCGAGCCCCTCGATGGTGACGATGTCGGCACCATTGGCCTCCGGCGCCAGCATCAGGCACGAGGTGATGAGCCGGCCGTTCACGATCATGGAGCAGGCACCGCACTCGCCGGTGCTACAGCCCTCCTTCGCCCCGGTGAGGCGCAGATCCTCGCGCACCACGTCGAGCAGGGTTCGGTGGGGCTCGGTCTGTACCTCGTAGGAGCGGCCGTTGACGCGGAGGGTGATGCTGACGCTCGACATGCCTTTCCTCGCTGGACTAGCTGGCCCGGGCCCTTTCCAGGGCGATGCCCAGGCAGCGACGGGTCATCACCCGCACGAGTTCTTGACGGAAGGCAGCGGAGCCGCGGACGTCGGAGATGGGGCGGGAGGCCGCCACGGCCAGCTCGGCGGCCCGGGCGAACAGTTCTTCAGAGGGGCTTTGGCCCCTCAGGGCGTCCTCCGCCTCGCGTGCGCGGATGGGCGTGGGTGCCACCGCTCCCAGGCCAACGCGAACCTCCTGAATGATCTGGCCGTCCGGCCGAAGGGTCAATGCGACTCCCACACCGACCACGGCGATGTCCATCTCCTGGCGGGGGGTATGCCGCTGATAAACGGAGCCGGCGTGAGGTGCCAGCACCGGCAGTCGCAGCGCCACCAGGATCTCGTTGGGGCCAAGGGCCGTCGCGCCCGGGCCGGTGAAAAGGTCCCCCACGGCCAACTCCCTGCGGCCGCCAGGGCTCTCTATTTCAGCCACCGCGTCCAGCGCTATCAGCGGCGGCGCGGAGTCCGCCGAGGGGGCGGCGTTGCAGATGTTGCCCCCGATGGTCGCCATGTTGCGCGTCTGCACCGAGCCGATCAGGCTGGCAGCCTCGAAGAGGGCGCGATAACGCTCGTGCACCACGGGGTGGGCTTCGATGGTCGCCATGTCGGTGCCGGCGCCGATGCGCAGGCCCGTCCCCTCGTCGAAGTCAATGCTGCGCAGCTCGGCGAGCCTTCTCAGGCTGACCAGGCAGGAGGCGTGCAGGCCCGCCTCCCTCATCTGGACTAGCAGGTCGGTGCCGCCGGCGAGTAGCCTGCAGCCGTTGCCACGTTCCTGGAGGATGGAGAGGGCCTCGGAAAGCGACCCAGGAGCGTAGTAGTCGAATCGCCTCATGCGCCTACGGAGGCGATTGTACTGCCGCGGGCGGCCGAGCGGCAACGGGTGTGGCTGGCGGTATCGCTACCAGACGCGGGCGGGCGACTTCACAGGGCTGGCGGGGGCCCTTGCCGCCATCCGAGGCGGACGGATGAGGAGGACCAGGAGAGCGGCAAGACAGTCCACCGCAATGAAGATGATGTAGGCCACGGTGTAGTCTCCCAGCCAGTCGTGCATGTAGCCAGCAAAGATGGGGCCGAGGGCGCTGAATAGGGCGCTGCACGCGGTCATCGCTCCGACTGTTGTGGCCAGCGAGGCCAGGCCGAAGTAGTGGACGACCACCAGCGGCTGGAGGGCCACCACCGCTCCCATGGAATAGCCGAAAATGAGCACGAAGGCGGCCAGGCCGAGGGTGCTTTCCGTGGAGATCAGCGCGGTCAGTCCCACGGCCTCCATCAGGAACACTGACATGAGCACCAATCGCGGCGACATGCGATCCGAGAGATAGCCCGAGCCCACCTTTCCCAGAACGCCCATACCCGAGACGAAGCCCAGAATCAGCCCCGCCATCTCCGGGGCTATCCCCCGGTCCTCCATGAAGGGCGAGGTATGCAGGAGCACCGCTCCGATGCTGGCGAAGCCGAGGCTTATCGCCGCTGTGGCCAGGAAGAAGGTGCTGGTGCGGATCGCTTCGGCCGCGGGCCAGGCCTCGGCGACAGCCGGTTGGGGAGCCGGAGCGACGGGACGCCGCATCGGTGGGTCGTCCGCTGCTGCGCCGTCCGGAAGCAGACCCCGCTCGGCGGGATGCTCCCGGGTCACCAGAAGGACCAGGGGCAGCCCCACGGCTACGATGAGCAGGCCCATGATGAAGAAGGTGGGACGCCAGCCCACCGAGGAGATGAGCACCTTGCAGAGGGGCGCCATCACCAGGCCGCCGAAGCCGATGCCGGTGGTGGTGATTCCCATGGCGAGGCCGCGCTTCCGCTCGAACCAGTTGGCCACGACGTACGAGACCGGCACCAGCATCATGCCGGCCCGCCAGGCGGCCATGATCACGAACATGACGTAGAGGTAAGCGAGGGACCAAGTGAAGCCGAGCAGGGCGAAGGTCACTCCCATACCGGCTGCGCCTGTGGCCAGGATCCTCTTCGCTCCAAAGCGGTTCACCGCCAGGCCCACGAGCGGGCCCAGGAGACCGCTGACCGTGGTGGCCAGAGCGATGCCAACCGAGACCTGGCCGCGGCTCCAACCGAACTCCTCTTCGAAGGGGGTGACGAAGACGCCCAGGGCATAGAAGCCCAGTCCTGCACTCAGAAACATGATGGTGGCGAGCGAGCTTACCACCCACCACCCGTAGAAGATCGGGGGACGTGACCTGAGAGGAGGCATAGGCGGAGGGCCTCGGCCTTTCGAGCTCTTCCCTGGCGGGTTACAGACGCCGAAGAGGCCGCAGGCCTGCTGATATCGTCGCAATCATAGCCCAGGGTCGCGGCCGCGAACAAGGAACGCGACAACGGGCAGCCCGGCGACCGCTCACCCCGCCAGGCCCCACAGCTCGCAGGGGCCCACTCCCCTGGCCTGTATCAGGACGCGGATGCGCCCCAGCCCGGCGGGATCGATGAGCTCGGTGACCGCGCGACGGCGGGCATAGTACTCTTCGAGCGCCTCGGGCGACTCCCGGGCGACGGTCTCCAGCCCGGCGCCGATGCCCAGGGCGGCCAGGAATCGAGCCTGGGTCGTCAGGCCCAGAGGCTCCAGCCCGTGCTCTTCTCCCACTCGGATCAGTGTGGTGAAGTCGACGTGAGCGGTGATGTCCTGGCGGCCCAGGCGGGCGTAGAAGTCTGTGCTGGGATTGTGACGGTAGAAGCAAAGGAGCGTTCCGTCGCGCCGCCAGGGGGCATACAGCTCGGGTGCGGGGTAGCCATAGTCGAAGGTGAGGACAAAGCCCCGCCGAAGGGTGCGGCTCACACTTTCCATCCACTCCACGGCCTGGAGGTTCACCTCGGCCCGACAGCCCTCGCCCGGCCGCAGGCCCAGGCGGTCAAAGTAGGCGGCCAGGGCCGGTGTGGAGGGCGGACCGGTCTCCTCGCGGAAGGAGTCGGCAGCCCAGGTCACGTATACCTCGCGCAGTTCTTCCCCCTCCATGGCCACGCGGTGCACGGGGAAGCTGTCCACCAGCTCATTGCTGAGGAAGCAGCCGACCAGCGAATCCGCTTCGGGCTCGTCCCACGAGGCCTGCCCGGCTGGCAGAGACAACTCGGCCAGCGTGGTGCGCTGGCGTGTCGCCAGGGCTTCGCTGGATTCCAGCAGGCGGTATCGCAGATTGTTGAAGAAGTCTGGCTCGCGGTTCTGGGCCCAGCGTAGGATGTCGCGGGCCAGCAGGCCGGTGCCGGGGCCCATCTCCACCACTTCGAAGGGGTGGGGCCGTCCCATGACCTCCCACATCTGCCAGAGCTGCTTGGCCACCAGATGGCCGAAGATAGGGTGCACCAAGGGGCTGGTGAGGTAGTCGCCGTGACGTCCCATGGGCTCCCGTTCCGAGGTGTAGTAGCCGTGCCGGGGATGGTAGAGGGCCATCTCCATGAACTCGCGGAAGGTAATGCGGCCCGCCTCCTGGATGCGGCGACGGATGGCGTCTCGCAGGAGGGGGTTCTCCGTGCTGGTCTCGAACTCGTCGCGGTCGGGACGGACCATGGCCGATCCATGGTAGCGCGGGTCCCGCTCGCGTGCCAGTCAGCCGATTGACCCAACATTCGGCGTGTCGGACAATGCGGTTGGACAGGCCTGTGGGCAGGTGGGACGGTCTGCGAGGGAGGCGCGGTTGGAGCCGAAGGTCAAGCTGTGGATGGAGAAGGACGGCCTGCTGGTCTTCAGCGACTATCGGGCCGAGCTCCTCCGGCACATCGCGGAGACGGGCTCCCTAGCGGAGGGAGCTCAGCGCATGGGGCTCTCCTACCGGCGGGCCTGGGGCAAGATCAAGGAGATCGAGCGGAACCTGGGGGTGCGGCTGGTGCAGAGCGAGGCGGGCGGGCCCGGCGGCGGGCGGACCAGGCTCACTCCGGAGGGCGAGCAGGTGCTGGCGCGCTATCGGACCTTCCGGGCGGCAGTGCAGTCGGATGTGACACGGGATTTCGTTAGGGCATTTGGCAGGGAGGGCTAGTTTTTTTGCGGGGGGTTATGCTGTCGGCAGCATATCCCCAGGCACGAAAGGAGGCTAGAGGGTATGAGACGTTGGGGATGGATTGGGGCCGTAGCGGTGGTGGCGATGCTGGTGGCGGTAGCCTGCGGCGGAGAGGAAGAGTCGGCTGTTGAGACGCCGCAGGCGCAGGAGACCGCCGCAGCCACCCCTGTGGAACGGGGCGCAACGGACGTCATCCTGGCGACGACCACGAGCACCTACGACACGGGGCTGCTCGATGTCCTGCTTCCCGAGTTCAAGGACGACACGGGCTACAACGTGAAGCCGATCGCCGTCGGCACCGGTCAGGCGCTGGCGATGGGCGAGCGCGGCGACGCCGACGTCATGCTGGTGCACGCTCCTAGCTCGGAGAAGGAGCTCATCGAGAGCGGGGCGGCGATAGACCGCCGCCTCGTCATGCACAACTACTTCGTGCTGCTGGGGCCCGCCGATGACCCGGCA
>CAZFGZ010000035.1:0-14480 GCA_964518585.1 uncultured Dehalococcoidia bacterium
TGCCGTGGGTGAGATGATACTCGCCACTGCGAACTCAGGCATGGGCGTGATCTTCGTCGGCTTGGCGCGGGCGGCCTTCGAAGAAGCCCTGGCCTACTGCAAGGACAGGGTGCAGGGTGGAAAGCCCATCTGCGAGCACCAGCTTGTGCAGAAGAGGCTCTTCGACATGTTCACCAGGGTGGAGCTGGCCCGCGCCTACACGAGAGCCGTTCGTGAGTACAATCGTGCCGTCTTTCCGCCCCAGGCGCAGTATTCCGTCGCCGCGAAGGTATACTGCACTCAGACAGCCTTCGAGGTGGCCAGCGACGCGATCCAGCTCCTTGGTGGCTACGGGCTCAGCAAGGAGATGATCATCGAGAAGCTCTTCCGCGATGCCAGGGCGGGAATGATTGAAGACGGCGCGAACGAGGTGCTCTCGTTGACGGCCGCTCGCTCCCTCATCGAGAGGTACCCGACCTGAGATGACGGGCCGGCCTGCGCTGCGAGGGCAGCGGCGATCCTGGGAGGTGCAGCATGTTTGACGCCTCGGCGGCCAGCCTCTTTCGGCCTCCTTCCGACAAGCAGGCCAAGCGCGAGACCTGGCAGGACCGCTACCGCGACAGGTGGAAGTGGGACAAGGTCGCCTGGGGCAGCCACAGCGTGGACTGCTACCCCGGCAACTGCCCCTATCGCGTGTACGTGAGGGACGGGAAGGTATGCCACGAGGAGGTGGCGGGCAGGTTCACCTCCCCCTGGCCCGGCGTCCCCGACAAGAACCCCATGGGCTGCCAGAAGGGCTGCGCCTGGCACCAGATGCTGTACGGCAAGGAGCGTGTCCTGCACCCTCTGAAGAGGGCGGGCGAGCGCGGAGAGGGAAAGTGGCAGCGGGTCTCCTGGGACCAGGCCCTCACCGAGATCGCCGACGCCATCATCGACGCCATCCAGGAGGGCGGACCCGAATCCATCATCCACGAGATGACCCCCGCCGAAGGCGGCGAGATGGCCATGTGGCCCACCGACCGCCTGCTCGTGGAGCTCCTGGGCGGCCTCCGCACCGACGTCAACGCCGTGATCAACGACTTCCAGCCCGGCCACTACATCACCTGGGGCAAGTTCAACCCCGTGGGCAGCGGGGGAGCCTTCCGTACCGAGCTCTCCCTCATCTGGCACTGGAACCCTGTCTACACCCAGATCCCCAGCTATCACTACACCGCCGAGGGTCGCTACAACGGCTGCGACGTCATCACCATCGCCCCCGACTACAGCCCCTCCGCCATCCACGCCGACCGCTACATCCCCATCCGGCCGGGGACCGATGCTGCCCTCGCCCTGGCCATGTGCCAGGTGATCATCGAGGAGAAGCTGTACAACGAGGGCTTCGTCAAGGACCAGACCGACCTGCCCCTCCTCGTGCGAACGGACAACCGCCGCTTCCTGCGGGCCTCAGACGTGGAGGAAGGTGGGCTGGAGGACCAGCTCTACTTCTTCGACACCAAGAGCGGCGGCATCGTCGAGGCGCCCAGGGAGACCCTCGCCCTCGGCGACCTCGAACCAGCCCTGGAGGGCTCCTTCCAGGCCGCCATCTCCGACGGCACCTTCGTGGAGGTGATGCCCGTCTTCGAGGTGCTGCGCCGCAGGCTCCAGGATGAGTACACGCCGGAGAAGGCCTCCGCCATCTGCGGCGTTCACCCGGATATCATGCGCATGCTGGCCCGGAAGGCCGCCCCCAGGCGCACCCTCATCGGCATGGGGATGAACCTCTGCAAGTACTACCACGGCGACCTCATCCAGCGCTCCATGCTGCTCCTGCTCGCGCTGACCGGCAACTGGGGGCGGGCTGGCAGCGGCATCTTTAGCTGGTCGGTCGGCTCCTTCGAAGGCCCGGGCATCTTCGGGGCCAAGCAGCGACGCGGACCCGAGGAGACGGCCCGCGTCCTCCAGCAGCGCGAGCAGCTGGCGCAGCTCTTCAAGATCGAGGATCCCAGCACTACCGAGGAGATGAACGCCATCGAGGGAGTGTACCAGGCCATCCGCCAGGGCCTCGGCAACATCATCGCCCCGGCCTTCTTCTGGTACGACCACTGCGGCTACCGCGAGAACTGGAACAAGCGGGAGTGGAGCGATCCCAGCATGAAGCGCCCCTTCGACGAGTACATGGAGGAGGCTCGCGGCAAGGGCTGGTGGGTGGGAGCGGATCGCCCCGGCCCCGATATCCCGCCCCGCGTCCTCTTCGAGGTCGGCGGCAACTTCCTCCGACGCCAGCGCGGCGGCCAGAACATGCTCCTCAAGCACCTCTGGCCCAAGCTCAAGATGATCGTCAGCGTGGACTGGCGGATGAACACCACCGGCCTCCACTCCGACTACGTCTTGCCCGCCGCCCAGCACTACGAGAAGCTCACCTTCGGCATCCCCAACCCCTCCTCTATGCAGCTCACGCTATCCGACGAGGCCGCTCCGCCCGCCGGCGAGAGCAAGTCGGAGTGGGAGATCTTCCGCCTGCTCGCCAGGAAGATCGAGGAGCGGGCCAGGGAGCGAGGCGTCGTCGAGTACACCGACTCCTTCGGCAGGGTCCGCAGCCTGGACAACCTCTACTATCGCATGTCCCTCGGTATCGAGGACCTCGACGACCTGGTGGCGGAGTGGATCGACGACACCGTGGCCGCCGGCTGCCTCGAAGAGGGCACCACGCTTGAAACCCTCAAAGAGAAGGGGTTTGCTCCATTCACCAAGTTGGGGAAGACCGTCTTCACCCTCACCCAGGCCTCCGACATCAGGCCGGGGGAGCCCTTCGTCGCCATGCGCTGGCACGTCGAAGACAAGCTGCCCTACCCCACGCTTGCCCGCCGCGCCCAGTTCTACATCGACCACGACTGGTTCCTGGAGGCAGGCGAGGAGCTGCCCGTCCACAAGGACAACCCCATGATGGGCGGCGACTACCCCTTCGTCCTCACCTCTGGCCACAACCGCTGGAGCATCCACTCCATGAACATGACCAACCGAGCGATGCTGAACACCCACCGCGGGCGTCCTTTCATGTTCATGAACAGCGAGGATGCCGGGGCCAGGGGCATCGAGAACGAAGAGGAGGTGCGCCTCTTCAACGACATGGGCGAGATCTTCGTGCCCGTCAAGATCTCTCCCGCCGTCCGGCCGGGCCAGGTGATCATCTACAACGGCTTCGAGCCCTACATGTTCCGGACCTGGAAGAGCCCGTCCGACCTGGAGCCGGGGATGGTCAAGTGGCTGCACCTGGCGGGCGGCTACGGTCAGTTCCGCTACTGGCCCATCCAGTGGCAGCCGGTCCCCATCGACCGCGCCATCCGCGTGGACGTGGCCAAGCTCGACGGCGCCAAACGAACCGGCGCGGATTAGCCGCCGCGCACGAGCCAGGCGAACCGGATGGTTTATCGGCCGCGAGGAGCGTTTGCCCGGCCGGCATGGCGGGATGTGCCCGAGGCCCAACCCGTGAGTCTGGACGTGCCGAGGCTGTGCGGCTGACCAAGCTCTTTCGCGCCGCAATGGCAGTCTTCGACTGAGCCGTGAAGCCCGTTCCCCCGGGAGGATGGAGATGAATGCCCTCCTTCGCATTGTCAGAGACCTGATGCACCTCCACGTTGGTCAGCGCGGCCGCCACACCTGGCAGAGGTGGCGAGAGCGGACCTGGTGTAGCTATTGCGGAAAGGAGATTCGCTGACCTGAGCCAGTCTTGACAGCGGCTCTGCGCGGAGTTATAGTCGCGTGCATACCGGCTGGTGATGTTGAGAGTTATCCACAAGGAGGGGTAGAGTGGCTGCAAGGAAAGCACAGAAGACCCCCAAGAGAAGTGCCCGCGGCCTGGACGAATGGCGGCTCCTCTATGACACCTACGTCGGCATGACCAAGCTGGGCGAGAGAGCCCTGGTTCCCACCGGCGTCACCTTCCCCCAGATGGGGCTGCTCGAGGCCATCTGGCTGGCGGGAGCTCCCCAGCGGGTGAGCGATCTGGCCAATGCCTTGCTCCTGGAGACCCAGTCTGCGGTCGGCCTCATAGATCGTCTGGAGGCTCGTCACCTGGTCCGGCGCTTCTCAAACCCTGACGATCGGCGGAGTGTCCTCGTGGACATGACGGCGGAGGGTCGGCGCCGGTTCGACTCGCTCGCGCCCGTCAGACGCCGCCTCGCCCGCGACTTCTTCGGCTCGCTCACGGCGGACGAAAAGAAGTCGTACCGCGGCCTCATGCGGAAACTGCGCGACCAGACTATCGAACGCCTGAAGGCAAAGAAGTAGCGCGCGCCTCGCCTCTTCCTGCCCCGAGAGGGGAACCCTGGGGAGCACGGCCGAGCTTACCCGGACGATCGCGGTGCGCGGATGGACCGCTGGCGCTCCCGCCCGCGCCTGACGCGCACGAGCACGATGCGAAACAGGCGCACCCCTGGGGCGGCCGGGTCGCACGCGGTTAGAGCCTTAGATTTCGCTGAAGGGCACCAGCTCTTCGAAGTCCATGGTGCCGCTGTTGGAGATGTTCTCGCCCTCGATCCCCATCTCCTCGGCCACCGCGATGGGGTTCATGCCTCCCAGCAGGATCATCCCCATCTTGTTCAGCCCCACGGGGATCTGGCAGAGGGGCTCGCTCGGTTCGCCCATCATCGCGATGCCGCCGATGCCGGCGTCCCCGAGCTTGGCGGCCACCTCCTCCACCATTGGCTTGGAGGGCGCCGGAACCTCTCGGAAGTTGGCCAGGATCCTCCCTGAGCCGCTGCTGACCGCCTCCCGCACCCGAGTCATCCGCGCCCTGATGTACGCCTCCGAAGGATCCAGAGACGAGCCCGCATAGTCGATGATCGCGGTGAAGCGGCGGGGACGGTAGTTGCGCATCTCCAGGATGCCCCCGAAGCGCGATTCCATGGGGATGCCCGCCTTCAGCAGGACGCCGTTGATCGTCGCGCTGCACACGGTGGCGAAACCCACACAGCCTTCCGGAACCACCACATCGCCCTGCTTGCCCCCCTCGGAGGCCACCGCCACCAGGTCACTCACGCAGATGTTAGCCTCGAACGCCTGCTTCATGGCCGCCACCGCGTCCCGGAACCTGTCCTCGGGGAAAAGGGTGGTGTTGATGATCAACTGGCCCTTGCGCAGGTGCGGGTCGAATGTCGTCAGGTACGCCAGCAACACGATGCGCTCGATGACGACGCCTATCTGATCGGGGGCCAGGGCCAGGTGCAGCTCCTCCAGCCCCGCCGGCGCCAGAGTGCGGCCGTCGCGGCCCAGGGGCCGGGTGAAGCCCCGCTCATCCGTGATCTTGAGGTGATAGCGCACCGCCCGCTCGCTCAGGTGAATGCCGTGCTTCTCGAGTTCGCGGGCAATGGTGATGGAACCTAGCGGCTCAGAGGACTCGCTCAGCACCTTGAGGATCCCGATAACCTTGCGCTCGGTCTCCCGGGCATCGCTCTCTAGCATGGCGTCCCCTTTACAGAAGATACAATCGATATCTAATATACCGCAACGCGGCCAGCAGGCAAGTGCAGAAGATCGCTGCCCGCCAGCGCATCCAGAGGCCAGCGGCCACCGGCAACCGCCCTCTAGACAACGCTGCACGGGTATGCTATGGTGCGCAAAGCCTTTCCCAATTGTACCCCGCATCACAAGAGACGAAAGGAGCGCTATGCCTCGGACCCGGAAGTCACCCACTGCTAAGAAAGCCGCTCCTCCGGTAGCCCTTGCGGAGAACCCCTACGAAATGGCCGTGGCCCAGTTCGATGCCGCTGCCGAGCACATGAACCTGGATGGGGAGATGCGCTACATACTGCGCCGCTGCCACCGGGAGTTCACGGTCAACTTCCCAGTCGAAATGGACGATGGCCGCCGCCAGAGCTTCACCGGCTACCGCGTGCATCACAACGAGTCCCTCGGCCCCACCAAGGGGGGCATCCGCTACCACCAGGACGTCACCCTGGACGAGGTGAGAGCCCTGGCCATGTGGATGACCTGGAAGTGCTCCGTCACCGGCCTCCCCTTCGGCGGCGCCAAGGGCGGCGTCACCGTGAACCCCAAGGTCCTCTCTCGGGGCGAGCTGGAGAACCTCACCCGGCGTTATGCCACCGAGATCAGCTACATCATCGGCCCCCACAAGGACATCCCCGCCCCTGACGTGAACACGGATCCACAGGTCATGGCCTGGATCATGGATACCTTCAGCATGCATGAGGGACACATGATTCCCGGCGTCGTCACCGGCAAGCCCATCATCCTCGGCGGCAGCGAGGGCCGCTTCGAAGCGACGGGCAGAGGCGTCCTCTACTGCGCGCAGGAGGCCAGCCGCTACGGCAACCTCCCCCTGGAAGGGGCAACCGTGGCGGTGCAGGGTTTCGGCAACGCTGGCTACGTCTCGGCCTACCTCTTGGAGCAAGTGGGTGCCAGGCTCTTGGCGGCCAGCGACACCTCCGGCGCCATCTACAACGGGAAAGGGTTGGATGCTCAGGCCCTTACGCGCTACAAGCAGCAGGGCGGCCGTCTGGCCGAAAGCCCCGCCGGCGACCTCATCGCCCCCGAGGAGCTCCTCGAGCTGCCCGTAGACATCCTCGTCCCCGCTGCCCTCGAGGGACAGATCACCGCAAGAAACGCCTCCCGGATCAAGGCCAAGCTGATCCTGGAAGCCGCCAACGGCCCCACCACCCCCGCCGCCGATGCCATCCTCGCGGATGCCGGAGTCATCGTTGTGCCCGATATCGTCGCCAACGCCGGCGGCGTCATCGTCTCCTACTTCGAATGGGTGCAGAACAACCAGTGCGTCAGCTGGGATGAGGAAGAGGTCAACGGGCGCCTTCACCGGGTTATCACCAGGGCTTACGCCGACATGGTGAAGGCCGCCGAGACCGAGAAAGTGACGCTCAGGATGGGGGCCTACCTGGTGGCCATCAACCGCGTGGTGGAGGCCACCAAGCTGCGCGGCGTGTACCCCTAGGGCCGGCGGATCAGGAGCCTCCTGTCGTAGTCACCGCGAAGCACAAGCGCAGCAGGGCCCTCCCCCGGGAGGGCCCTCTTGCAGTGACGGTGATCGATTGCTATAGGGCGGCACTCTCCGCCTGTCGCAGGCGGGCGCTCAGGATCGGCAGCATCGACACAGCCATCTGAGGGTTCTGCCGCAACTCGCCCAGGAAGTCCGACCGCGACAGCACAAGGCACTCCGTGTCCTCCAAGGCCCGTACGCTGGCCGAGCACGGGTAGCCGTCCAGAAGGCCCATCTCGCCGAAGAACTCCCCCGCGCCGAGGGTCGCCACCTGGCGCTCGCTCCCACCGCCGAGGCCCCCGACCACCTCCACGCGCCCCTTGGCGATAACGAAGAAGCCCGCCGCGCGGTCACCCTCCTTCAGCACCACCTCGCCCCTCGGAAAGCTGCGAGGCGCCATCGCCGTGCCTAGGCGCTTCAGGTCCTCACGGCGCAACTGGGAGAAAAGAGCGATCCGGCCCAGAGCGTCCTCATCGAGCATATGCGCACCTCCCGTGCTTCGCGCGCCAGAAGTCGCCGCGTATTCTCGCATGCACGGGCCGAGTACCGCAAGCGGGATCGGCCCGTCGCTCGGCGCCGGCCGGGATGCTCAGGTAGAAGAACCCATGAGCTCCCGCACGCGCTTCTCCGTGCGCTCTCTCTCGGCCTGAACGTACTCGTCGACCGCGGCCAGGATGTAGTCCGCGGCCACCTTGGCCCGCCAGGTGGTTGCCGCCATGTCCACCAGCTCGGCGCGGACGGTAAGCTCAAGCTCCGCACGCGTCATGGGTCTCTTCGGCTCCATCCAGTTCTCACCGCCTCGGTGCTCACCGAACCGTCCGCTTCAGTCTCACAGCGCCGTGTTACGGGCTTGTTGCGTGCAGGTTACGATTGGGCTACAAGTCCGCACCCTGCCTTGGCTACTGCGCATACAGCCTCCCGTACGGACGCAGCCACAGAGGCCACAGCTTGACGAAGGGGCCCTCCAGGATCTCCCCGGCGTCGTAGCCGAAATGTCCCGCGAACTCGCCGACCAGCTCTCGCAGCAGCGCGCGGTCCTCCTCGTCCGGCTCGCCGACGCCCACCTCCCGGCCGAGCCGGTGCTCCTCGATGGCTCCCCGCAGGTAGATTGCGCCGCCGTGCATGCCCGTGCCCACGAAGTGCGCCCGGTGACCCTCGCCCTCTCCCAGGTTCAGGCCCAGGAGCACCATCACGCCGCCCGCCATGTACTCGCCCAGAAAGTCCTGCGCGCTGCCGCCGATGACCACCAGCGGCCGCTGGCCCTCGTACTCCTTCATGTGGATCCCCGCCCGGTAGCCGACGCTGTCGCGCACGAAGACCTTGCCGCCCCGTGCCGAGAGCGCCAGGATGTCGCCGGCCCGCCCGTGCACCACTATCTGCCCGTCGCTCATCGTGTTGCCGCAGCCGTCCTGGGCGTTGCCGTGCACCGTGATGCGCGGCCCGTTCATGAAAGCGCCCAGGTCGTTGCCCGGCGTGCCGAAGATGTCCAGCTCCACCGGGCCCGGGAGATTGGTGCCGATGTAGCGCTGGCCCAGCACGTTGCGCAGCTCGATGCGCCGCTCCCCCCGAGCCACAAGCTCGCGCAGGCGGCGGTTCAGCTCCCGGTAGGGGAGCCCGGAGGCGTCGATGAGCGTCCTCTGTTCCGTGTGCTCCGGCGTCATGCTGCGCCGCCTTCTCAGGCCCCGGCCATCCTGACGCCCAGGGCCGCCAGCTCCGTCTCCGTGAGGCCCACACCGCGCAGGTGCAGGCGGTTGCCCCGCAGGCTCTCCAGAGAGTTGATGCCCATGCCACCCAGCATGTCCTTGATCTCCAGGCTCCAGGCCCGCAGCAGGTTGACCAGCCGGCGGGTGCCGATCTCCGGGTTCACCCTCCTCGTCAGGGCAGGGTCGGTGGTGCAGATACCCCACGCGCAGCGTCCGCTCGGGCACTGCTGGCAGACGGTGCAGCCGAGGGCGATGAGCGCCGCCGTCCCGATGTACACCGCGTCGGCGCCCAGCGCGATCGCCTTCACCACGTCCGCGCTTCCCCGGATGCTGCCGGCCGCTATCAACGACACGCGGTTCCGTATGCCCTCCGCCCGCAGGCGGTCGTCCACCGAGGCGACGGCCATCTCGATCGGGATGCCCACGTTGTCGCGGATCACCTTCGGCGCGGCGCCGGTCGCCCCCCGCAGCCCGTCCAGCGCGATGATGTCCGCCCCCGCCCGCGCGATGCCGCTGGCGATGGCCGCCGAGTTGTGGACGGCGGCGATCTTCACGGACACCGGCTTCTCATAGTGGGTGGCCTCCTTGAGGGCATAGATGAGCTGGCTCAGGTCCTCGATGGAGTAGATGTCGTGCTGAGGCGCCGGCGAGAGGGCGTCCGTCCCCTCCGGGATCATGCGTGTCGCCGCCACCTCCGCGCTCACCTTCTCCCCCGGCAGGTGACCGCCTATGCCCGGCTTCGCCCCCTGGCCGATCTTGATCTCGATAATACGCGCGTTGCTCAGGTACTCCGGATCGACGCCGAAGCGCCCCGAAGCTACCTGCACGATGGCGTTGCCGCCGTAGCCGTGAAGCTTGGGATGAAGGCCGCCCTCGCCGGTGTTGAAAAGCGTCCCCGCCTCGTGAGCGGCGCGCGCCAGCGACTCGTGCACGTTGAGACTAACGGCCCCGTAGGAGAGCGCCGAGAAGAGCACAGGCAGCTCGATAGCCACCTGCGGGCCGAGCTGAGTCTTCAGCTCCAGCGACTTCGCGTCCACCTCCACCCGGCTCGGCTTGGCGCCCAGGTGGGTTCGCAGCTCCATCGGCTCCCGCAGCGGGTCGATCGACGGGTTGGTCACCTGGCTGGCGTTGAGGAGCAGGTGGTCCCAGTAGATGGGGTAGGGCTTGTCGTTGCCCATTCCCGTCAGAAGCACTCCCCCCATCTCAGCCTGACGGATGATGTCCTCGATGGCCTCCGGCCGCCAGCAGAAGTTCTCCCGGTAGTCGAGGGGACTGCGCGTAATCGTCAGGGCGCCGGTGGGACAGAAGACGACGCAGCGGTGGCAGCCGACGCAGCGCTCATCGATGCTGACGACCGCCTCGTCCTCCGCGTCCCAGACCTGCGCGTCGAAGCTGCACTGGCGCACGCAGACCCCGCAGGCGATGCAGCGATCCTGCTCCCGCCGGATCGCGAACCTGGCCGGCAGGTACGTCTTCATCGCGGCGCTGTCCCCGTTCCCGCGAACGTTCATTAGCTGGCTACCGCCTGTGCTGGCCTCTCGGCCTCCCGCGGCGCACCGGCGCCGGGCCGGACACCCAACCTGCCCACAACCGGCTCGCCGCCCATCGGCGTCCAGACGCGCTCCAGGTCGGGGCAGACCAGCCGGATGGCCGCCTCCTCAGACGACAGGTAGAGCAGGTCGCCCTTCGTCGCCGCCGTCAGGGGCCGCAGGCGGATCCGGTCCGTGAGCCCGATCATCTCGCCCCGCCGGGCGATGATCACGGTGAACGGCCCGTTCAGAAGGAGGTCGCCGTAGGTCTGTCGTAGCGCCGCGTGCAGGGCCCGCTGCCCCTCCGGCTGCCGCTCGATCTGGCTCCAGAAGGGGGGGGAGAGCACGCTGGCGGCCGCCTCGATCGGCAGGCCGTGGCGCCGCATCAGCAGGTCCACGGCGTAGGCCACGACCTCGGTGTCGGTCTGCATCGTGCAGCGATAGTCGAACATCTCCAGGTAGCGGACATTGGTCCCGTAGGAGGAGATCTCGCCGTTGTGCACGACCGTCCAGTCCAGGATGGCGAAGGGATGAGCGCCGCCCCACCAGCCGGGCGTATTAGTCGGGAAACGGCCGTGGGCCGTCCATAGATAGCCCTGGTACTCGTCCAGGCGGAAGAACTCGGCGATGTCCTCCGGGTAGCCCACTCCCTTGAACACGCCCATGTCCCGCCCGCTGGAGAAGACGTAGGCGCCGGCCACCTCTGTGTTGATCCTCATGACAGTGGCGAGCACGTACTCCTCGGCGGCCACCCTGCCGTCGCGCGCCGGGTCGACGCGCAGGAAGTAGCGCCAGAGACCGGGGGCCTCGCCGACGCGCCCGCTTGGGCGTGTGGGGATCACCTCGTGGTGTACCAGGCTGAGTTGCTCCTTGAGGATGGCCTCAGTCTCCTCCCGTGCCCCCTCCCGCATGTACATGACGTGGAAGGCAAAGCAGTCGCCGTGCTCCGGGTAGAGACCGTAGACGGCGAAGCCGCCGCCCAGACCGTTGTTGCGGTCGTGCATGTTGGCGATGGCGGCCACAACGTCGCTGGCCGGCAGCAGCTTGCCGGAGGTGTCCAGCACCCCGAACAGGCCGCAGGCGGCCATGACCTTATCATCGCCGTAGGGGTTGTTTACCGACTGGATCCAGCTCATGGCCTGCCTCCTTTCGCCCTCTGTCTTGCCCTTACCGTGCACCATCATCGAACGCCGCCCCCGGCCCCGACCGCCTCCGCCTCGGCCAGCCGCGCCCGCCGCATCTCATCCGGCAGCGAGACGAGGCCGAACTCCGCTGAGACGAGGGCTTCCTTGAAGCCGCCCACGTCCGTCCCGTCGCGCATCAGCCCGAAGACGATGCCCGAGCGCGCGATGTCGCCCACGAAGACCAGGCCCACCACCCGGTCGTCCCGCAGGACGACCTTGCGATAGCGGTCGCCGTCGCCCGCCGTCAGCACCTCATAGCCCGGCTCCTCCGGCGGCTCCACCAGGCCCGCCGCGACGATGCTCAGCCCGAAGTAGCTCAGGGCGTTCATGCCGGTGGTGCCGTGGTAGAGCGTCTCGACACCGGCCATGTTGAAGCCGGCGGCCCTGCCGCCCATGTAGGCGTTGGGCCAGATCGGGACGACCCGCTCGTCGCCGTGCGCAAAGTCGTAGCCCTCGGCCACGTCGCCGCAGGCGAAGACGTCCGGATCGCTCGTGGCCAGGCGGCGGTCCACCAGCACGCCCCGCTTCACCGTGAGGCCCGCGGCGGCCGCCAGCTCGGCGCGGGGCCTGACCCCCGCCGCAACCACGACCAGGTCGCACGGGATCCGCGTGCCGCCCTCCAGGAGGACAGCGCCGACCCCTCGTTCGTTCTCGGGGCTCGCCAGCACCTCGCGCACCTTCTGGCCCAGCTCCAGCCCGATGCCGGCCTCTCTGAGGGCCCGCTCCACGACGGCCGAGCCCTCCCGGTCCAGCGCGGTGGCCAGGACCCGGTCCAGTACCTCCACCATCGTCACCGGCACTTGGAGGTGGGCCAGGGCATGGCTGACGCTCAGGCCGATGAGCCCCGCCCCAATGACCACCGCCCGCGAGCCGTGCCGCAGCGCCTCCTTGAGCCTGCGTGCGTCCTCGATGGTCGTGAAGGTGAAGACCCCCTCCCGGTCGAGGCCGGCGATGGGTGGCAGGGCGGGGCTGCCGCCCGTCGCCAGGAGGAGGCGCTCCCAGGCGATTTCGCCGCCGTCGCCCAGTTCGACCAGGCGGCGGCGCAGGTCCAGGCGCACCACCCTCCGGCCGAGGAGGGTCTCGATGCCCCGCTCGGCGTAGAAGCCGGGCGGGCGGATGGCCGTCTCCTCCAGGGTGCAGAGGCCGGCCAGGTAATCGGAGATGCGGGGGCGCGAGTAGGCCGGGTAGGGCTCCTCCGACACGATGGTGAGGCGGCCCTCGCCGTCCACCTCGCGGATCGCCTCGGCGGCGCCGATGCCGCCGGCTGAGTTGCCGATGATGAGGTAGCGGCTGCGGATCTCCGTCCGCGCCCTCGCTCCACTCTGCTGCTGTCCGCCGCTGTTGCTGGGGTTCATGGCCGGAGCGCTCCTGCGAGCTGGCCCAGTTCCTCGTCGGCCGCCGTCTCGCCGTCGACGCAGAAGAGGGCTTCGTTGGGACAGCCGGCGACGCAGGCCGGGACCGCGCGCTCGGGACAGAGGTCGCACTTCGCGGCGACCCCGCGCTCGACGTCCGGCGTGATCGCGCCGTAGGGGCAGGCCATCACGCACGTCCAGCAGCCCATGCACTTTCGAGCGTCCAGGTGGACGAGCCCGCTTTCCGGGTCCCGCCACAGGGCCCCGCTCAGACACGAATAGACGCACAGAGGCTCGGCGCAGTGCTGGCACTGGACCGGCAGCGAGAGGTCGTCGCGCCGCTCCACGTGGATGCGGGGCACGGCGCGCGGCTCCTCCCGCTGGAAGGCCTTCAGGATGTCCTTGGAGAGGGAATGCTCAACCAGGCAGAAGACCTCACACAGGCCGCAGCCGATGCACACCTCTTCCCGGAACTCGATGCGTCTCATGGCGTCCCCTTGTAGTTGGGCAGCGGCAACCGGTGGCCGCATACCGTCATTATCGACGCGTTGGATCCGCTTGTCAAGGGGCTAGTGTCAGAGAAGATGGAGAGCTAAGAGGGGATGTGGCCGAGGGCCCAGTCACCGGACGGAGCATGAGGGCCAGCAGCTGAGAATCGGCGGGGTCTTATGGGGTGGGCCGACTCCGGGCGGCGGCGCATGAGGGTGGTGCGCCGCGCGTGATCATGAGGTTCTACATGCGAATAGGGAAGATTGCTGGGGCGGCAGCCAAGGAAGGATAGTGGGGACAGCGTGGGGGCGTCGATGTCGCGCGACGGCTGCCTCGTCTGGCCCGTTGCAATCTCACTGCCTTACTCCTAAACTGAGGGGTTGGTGGCGACTGTTCCCACACGGATATGCTGTTGCATTTGCCGTAGGACCTGGCCGATGGCCAGGGAGAACGGAGCACGGTTGCAGGGAGGTAGAGCATGCCGGAGCAGGTCAGGACTCTGAGGGAACACCTGGGCAAGGGCGAGCGGCGGGGGATGTCGGAACCGATCAGGGCTCTGAAGGAACGGGTAGGTAAGCGAGAGTGGTTTCGGGAAAGCGTTCTCTTGTTCGACCCCGTGCAGGGGGAGGAGATGTTCCTGTGTTGTTCCCCGGGATGTGAGCGGGGCCCCGGGATAAACAGGGACGGCAAGGGACCGCCGTGGATGGAACGTGTGGACAGGCCATGGGAAGGGACCACGGATGCGGATGAACAGAGACTGGGGACGTGGTTCATCGACATGGAGTCGAAACAGAAGAGGCTGAAGCAGGTGAACATCAACCTCAGCAACGCCCGGACGAAGCTGCAGAGGGCGCAGGCGAAGCTGCAGAGGGCAAAGAGCCGAGGGGTGGCAACCAGGGTTGAGAGGCTCCAAGAGGAGGTGGAAGAGTGCCAAGGGCAGGTCGAGAAGTGGGACCGAATCCTCAATGGTATCCCGGGTACCATCCCGAGGCTGGCTGACTACAGCGTGCATGAGGAAGTGTTCAGGCAGGAGCACGCCGGGTACGAGATCATAGGGGAGCAGGGGTGCGGCGATCTGACAATGAATCTCTGGAACGTCGGGTACGTCAATTCACCGCTAGCAGGGGAGCCAAAGCTCATCTACCTGAACGGCGAACCGATAACGCAGCGACGGTACACGTGCCTCGTCAAGTGGACCGACACGCCAGAAAGCTCCTACTACAGCATCGAGACGCTGAGGTTCAACCCCTTCGTAT
>CAZFGZ010000036.1:0-14480 GCA_964518585.1 uncultured Dehalococcoidia bacterium
GCTCATGGGGAACCCGGCGCAGGAAGATCTTGTTCCGAATGACCGACGTGGTCTCGACATAGAAGAAGGCCGGAGCGATAAACCGGATGTCTTCCCCTAGCCACTTCTGCCAGAGGGTCTCGACGCTGGGCGTGAGATCGCTAGGCAGAAGGAGGTCGATGACCAGGCTTGCGTCGAGGCAGATCTCGGTCAAGTCTCCTGAGCCTCTCCTCGCGCACCTCTCTCACGGCCTCCGCACCGCTAGAGAGGCGGCCGGTCTCGTGGTATATGGCCTCACGGTTCTCGCGGATGCGGCGCAGGAGCTCCATCTGCTGCTCATAGCGGGCCGTCGGGTCGGCCATCGCCGAAATGGCAGTTTCCTCCACGAACCACTGGCCGCCGACACGCTGCCCGCGCAGTTTCCCCTCGCGCAGGTAGCGCCTCACCTGCTCGATAGAGCGATTCAGGCGCCTTGCCGCCTCCGCGACTGTGATCATGCCTTCGAGAGAGACCACGGCCCTGCTATTGTAGGTGGGGTTGTTGTTGTTGTCAACAACACCTACTCCCACTCGATCGTCCCCGGCGGCTTCGTCGTGATATCGTACACCACGCGGTTGACGCCGGGGACCTCGTTCACGATGCGGTTCGAGATGCGCGACAGCACGTCGTAGGGAAGGCGCGCCCAGTCAGCGGTCATGGCGTCCCGCGCCGTCACCGCCCGCAGAGCGATGACGTAGCCGTAGGTGCGGAAGTCGCCCTGCACGCCCACCGAGCGGGTGTCCGTGAGCACCGCGAAGGCCTGCCAGAGGTCGCGGTAGAGCTTCGCCTTCTTGATCTCGTTCATCACGATCCAGTCGGCGGCGCGCAGCACCTCCAGCTTCTCCGCAGTCACCTCACCGGCGATGCGGATACCCAGGCCGGGCCCTGGGAAGGGCTGGCGGAAGACCATCTCCTCGGGGAGGTTCAGGGCCAGGCCCACCTGGCGCACCTCGTCTTTGAACAGGAAGCGCAGCGGCTCGATGAGCCGTAGCGCCATCTCCGAGGGAAGCCCGCCGACGTTGTGATGCGACTTGATCTTGGCGGCGGCCCCCACGCTTTGGGCGCTCTCGATGACGTCGGGATAGGTGGTGCCCTGGACGATGAAGTCCACCTGGCCCAGCCTGTCGGCCTCCTCCTCGAAGACGCGGATGAAGGCCTCGCCGATGCGCCGGCGCTTCTCCTCGGGGTCGATCACGCCGGCGAGCCGCTCCAGGAAGCGCTCGCCGGCGTCTACGTGCCTCAGGTCGATGCGCATGTGCCGCTGGAAGGTGTTCACGACGCGCTCGGGCTCCTCGCGGCGCAGCAACCCGTTGTCCACGAAGATGCAGGTGAGCTGGTCGCCGACGGCTCTGTGAACCAGGGTCGCCGCCACAGCCGAGTCCACGCCCCCGGAGAGGGCGCAGATGACCCGCCCCTCGCCCACCTGGGCGCGGATGCGCTCCACCGCCTCGGCGATGAAGTTGCCGGCGGTCCAGTCGCCCCGACAGCCGCACACCCGGTAGAGGAAGTTCTCCACGATCTCCTTGCCCTGAGGCGTATGCACCACCTCAGGGTGGAACTGGAGCCCGATGAGGCCGTCCTCGTTGCCCATGACCGCTACCGGGGAGTTGTCCGAATAGGCCAGGGAGTGGAAGCCCGGGGGCATCTCAGAGATGTGGTCGCCGTGGCTCATCCAGACCGCGAGGGAATCGGGCAGGCCGTCGAAGATGGGGGACTTCCGCTCCGCCTGGTGGATGACCGCGTGGCCGTACTCGTGCCTGCTACCCGGCGTCACCTTCCCACCGAGCTGGTGGGCCAGAAGCTGCATTCCATAGCAGATGCCCAGGACGGGCAAGCCGCTCTCGAAGACGTAGGAAGGCGCCAGAGGGGCACCGTCATCGTATACGCTTGCGGGCCCGCCGGACAGGATGAAGCCCTTGGGATCGAGGCGGGAGACCTCCTCCCAGGAAGCGTCCGGGGGCAGCAGCTCACAGTAGACGCGACACTCCCGCACCCGGCGGGCGATCAGCATGCTGTACTGGGAGCCGAAATCGAAGATGACGACCGCCTCCGGCCTCGTCGGCTCGAAGGCGGCGCTCTCTGCGGGCTGCTCGCCGCCCTTCTCCCGCGCGATCTCCAGATAGGTGGAGACCTCGATGTCATCGGAGATGGGGACCCGATGGCTCTCGCTGTCGCGGTCGGGCATGCTCCGCTCTTTGGGGAATCTCGACCCTAGGTTAGCAGCGGTGCTATACTGGCGTCAAGGGATAAGAGGGGTTTTCTGCTGTAGTGATCTCGCCGATGCACAATTCCCCTGCCGTCACCTCGGACGTTCTCGACGAGGCCGCCGAACGCCTCCGCGCCGGCGGCCTCGCTGCCTTCCCGACGGACACGGTGTACGGCGTCGGTGCCCTCGCGAGTGACCCCGTTGCAGTGGCAGGGCTATTCAAAGCAAAAAACAGGCCCTCTGACAGGGCCATCCCCATCCTCTTGGCGAGCGCCGGGGAGCTGGAGGGGATAGTAGACGACGTGCCGCAGGCGGCGGGCCGGCTGGCCGAGGCTTTCTGGCCGGGGGCGCTGACACTGGTCTTGCGCAGAGGGAAGGATTTCGTATCGGCGGCGCTGGCGGGGGGCGACACGGTGGCCGTGCGGGTGCCGGACCATGCGGTCGTTCGGGGGCTCATCGGACGGGTGGGCGAGGCGCTGGCGGGCACGAGCGCGAATCTGTCCGGCGGGCGTAGCCCGGTGACGGCGGAGAAGGTGCGCGAGCAGCTTGGCGCCTCGGTGGACATAATCATCGATGGGGGACGCTGCCCGGGGGGCGTCGAATCGACTGTGGTGGACGTGAGTGTGGACCCGCCGCGGGTGCTCCGGGAGGGGGCCATCCCCCGATCCAGGCTGGAGCAGGCGACGGGCCTCCACTTCGCCTAGGGGGATTCTCGTGCGGATTGCCATCGGCAGCGACCACGCTGGCTTCGACCTCAAGGAGGTGCTGAAGGAGCACCTGGCCTCCCTCAGTCACGAGGTCGACGACTTCGGCTGCCCGGACGAGACATCGGTGGACTATCCAGACATCGCCCGGCCGTTGGCCGAGGCGGTGGCCGGCGGGCGCTGTGATCTGGGAGTGCTCATCTGCAGCAACGGCGTGGGCATGAGCATCGCCGCCAACAAGGTGCGCGACGTGCGCGCGGCTCTCTGCCACGACCCCTTCTCGGCGCGACGGGCTCGCGAGCACACCGACGCCAACGTCCTCTGCCTGGGCTCCTGGTGCATCGGCCGCGGGCTCGCGCTGGAGGTGCTGGAGGCCTTCCTCCAGGGCAGGTTCCAGGGTGGCCGTCACGCCCGCCGCCTCGACAAGGTCCGGGCCCTGGACGAGAGCAGAGAGGTGCCTTCATGACCACGACCCTGAGATTGCTGCGGGCAGCGGGGCTGTCCGTCGGCCTGGGTAGCGCAGCGATTGGAGCCGGCTACTACGCGCTCTTTCGCCGCAGCCAGCCTCGCATCCGGGGGCAAATGGCCCTCCCGGGGCTCCAGGGGACCGTGGAGGTCATCCGCGACCGCTGGGGCATCCCTCACATCTTCGCTCAGGATCGTCACGATCTGTTCTTCGCTCTGGGCTTCGTGCACGCGCAGGATCGCCTCTGGCAGATGGGGTTCAACTGCCGCACCGCCTCGGGCACTCTCTCCGAGATCCTGGGGGAGCCTGCCCTGGAGGCCGACCGGCTGATGCGTCGCGTGGGCCTGCGCCGCGCCGCCGAGAGAGAGGCGCAACGGCTCGACCCGGAGACCGCCGCCGGCCACGAGGCCTACTGCCGGGGGGTCAATGCCTTCCTGGAGCAGCACCGGGGCCCTTGGCCGCTGGAGTTCACCATCCTGCGCACCAGGCAGGCTCCCTGGACCACCGCCGACTCGCTCGTGCTGGGTCGCCTCATGGGCGCGACCCTGGCCGGCAACTGGGACGCCGAGATCGCCCGCTCGTGGCTCATCCAGCAGGTGGGTGCCGACGCCATGCCAGACCTCGAGCCGCCGCACCCCGGCGGGATGCCCCTGGTCTTCCCGGCCGGGACGGAATCGCCTCCGCCCGACCAGCAAGCGCTGCGGCGCGTGCGGGAAGCGGCGGAGCTGGCAGGGCTCGGCCTGGGAGGAGGCAGCAACAACTGGGTGGTGGACGGGCAGAAGTCGGCCACGGGGATGCCCCTCCTGGCCAACGACCCGCACCTCACTCCGACCATGCCCAGCATCTGGTACCAGGTGCATCTCAAGGGCGATGGATTCGACGTGATCGGCGTGTCCATCGCCGGGCTGCCGGGCATCGCCATCGGCCACAACGACCGCATCGCCTGGGGAATCACCGCTTCCCTCACGGACCAGCAGGACCTCTTCGTGGAGAGGGTGAACCCGGAGAACCCTCGACAGTACGAGTACAAGGGACAGTGGCGCGACGGCACCATCATCCGCGAGGAGATCAACGTCCGCGGCCGGGCGCAGCCCGTGGTGGAGGAGATCCTCGTGACGGAGCACGGTCCGGACATCGGTCCCTGCATCCCGGGCGAGAGCCGTACCCTGGCCCTCAAGAGCGTAGTCCTCGAAGAGGACGGGCTGACCAGGGCTGCCCTGGCCCTGATGCTGGCCCGCAACTGGGACGAGTTCCGGGAGGCGATGCGGATCTGGCCTTCACCTCCCCAGAGCGCGGTCTATGCGGACGTAGAGGGGAACATCGGCTATCAGCTCATCGGCTTCGTGCCCGCGCGCAAGAAGGGCCTCGGGATGGTGCCGGTTCCCGGCTGGACCGACGAGTACGAGTGGGACGGCTACGTCCCCTTCGACGAGCTGCCGTGCCTGTTCAACCCGTCCACCCACTTCGCGGCCACGGCCAACGCCAAGCTCGTCGGCGACGACTACCAGCATCACATTACCAACGACTGGATCGACGGCTTCCGCACGCGGCGCATCGTCGATCTGCTAACGGCTAAGGAGAAGCACTCACTGGAGGACTTCCAGCGCATGCACATGGACTGCTTCTCCATTCCCGGCCGCGAGCTGGCCCCCTTCATCACCGACCTGGAGCCGGAGGACCCGCGGCTGCGGGAGGCCGTCCGCTACGTCCGCGACTGGGACTATCGCCTCAGCGCCGACAGCGTGGGCGGGGCCATCCTCGAGTGCTTCTTCTACCACCTCTACCGGAACACCTTCGCGCACAAGGTGGGCGATATGCTCGACGTCTATAGCGGCGTGGGCATCCACCCGCTGATCCCGGTCAGCTCCTACGGCTACCGGGCGATCTCTCAGCTCCTCCGGGTGCTGCGTGAGGCCCGCGACGACTGGTTCCCGCCCCGCGATGGGCAGAGGACTACCTGGAGCTCAGTCATCACGAAGAGCCTGCAAGAGGCGGTAGGCTTCCTGCAGGAACGCCTGGGAGACGACATGTCGCAGTGGCGATGGGGCCGCCTCCACCAGGTGAGCTTTCCTCACCCCCTGGGACAGGTGAAGCCGCTGGAGCGCATATTCAGCCGCGGGCCCTATCCCGCCCACGGCGACCAGAACACCATCCTCCAGGGGGCCTTCGATCCGGCCAATCCCTTCGTCGCCAACGTCTCTGCCGTGTCCTATCGCCAGATTGTGGACCTCGCCGACCTCAACAGGTCGGTGGCCGTCATACCCGGCGGGCAGTCGGGCCAGCCGGGCAACCGCCACTACAGCGACCTGCTTCAGCGCTGGCGTCGGGGGGACTACCATCCTCTGCTGTTCGACCGTCGGGCTATCGAGGCCCACGCCGAGGCGACGCTGGTGTTGATGCCCGGCAGCGCCGGCTAGGCTCACGCGATGCCCACGCCCCCTGGTCCCCGCTCTCACGAACCCACGGGGGCGGCCCCTGAGGCCGAGGAGCGACAGGCCCTGAGGCTGCTGGACCGCCACCGCGATGCTGTGGCCGCGGAGATGCGGGCAGTTCTGGCGGAGTGGCCTTTCCAGCACTTCGCCCCAATGCGCTACCACCTGGGATGGGAGGATCGGACGGGTCGCCCCAGGCCCGCGGGCGGCGGCAAGATGCTGCGCCCCGCCCTCTGCCTTCTGTGCTGCGAGGCGGTGCAGCGCGACTGGCGCCCGGCCCTTCCCGCCGCTGCCGCCCTGGAGTTCCTTCACAACTTCTCCCTCATCCATGACGACATCGAGGACGGCAGCCCCTATCGCCACGGCAGGGAGACGGTATGGCGAGTGTGGGGGCAGGCCCAGGCCATCAACGTGGGCGACGGCATGTTCGCCCTGGCTCACCTGGCCCTCCTGCGGCTGGCGGATGGCGGGGTTCCGCCGGAACAGGTCATGAGGGCCGCTGCCATGCTGAACGAGGCCAGCCTGCGACTCTGCGAGGGGCAGCACCTCGACCTGGTCTTCGAGAGGCGGGCCGAGGTCGCCAGCGATGAGTACCTGAGCATGGTGGAGGGCAAGTCGGCCTTCCTCATGGCCGCCTCCACGGGCATCGGCGCGGTGGTTGGGGATGCCTCGACAGACGTCGTGAAATCGCTGCGCGAGTTCGGCCGGCTGGTGGGGTTCGCCTTCCAGATTCGGGACGACATCCTGGGCATCTGGGGCGACGCGGCCGAAACGGGGAAGCCCACCGGCGATGACGTGCGAAGGCGCAAGAAGTCCTTCCCCATCGTCTTCGCCCTGGAAAGCGCCGCGGGCGCGGATCATCGGACGTTGCGCTCCATCTATGAGGCTGACACTATGAGCGACGAAGGCGTGCTGAAGGTCTGCGCCATCCTGGAGCACAGCGGGGCCCTCGCGGAGAGCGAGCGGGTGGCCGACGACTACGCGCGCCGAGCGCTGGCCCGGCTCGGGAAAGTGCGGCTGCACCCGAAGCCGCGCCACGAGTTGGAGCGTCTGGCCACGTACGTCGCCCGGCGGCACCGATAGGCTGGCCGTGCAGGAAGGCACCCTGTTCAGGCCACGCCGTCCGTGACTGAGGGAGCAGTCGTCATGCCCCAAGCGGTATTGCGGGCAAGGGGCCTGACCAAGCGGTTCGGCCCCATCACCGCCGTCCACGACCTGAACCTGGAGCTCCACGAGGGCGAGGTCTACGGCCTCCTGGGCCCGAACGGCTCAGGGAAGAGCACTACGATCAGCATGGTTCTCGGTCTGATTGAGCCCAGCGCGGGCGACCTGGAGATGTTCGGGCTGCCCCTGGCGCAAAACCTGTGGTCCTGCCTCAAGCGCATCGGGGCGGTCATCGAGACGCCGGCCTTCTATCCGTACCTCTCCGGCCGGGACAACCTGCTCGTCATGGCTCGCTCCGTCGGTGACATATCGCAGCAGGCCGTGGACGAAGCTCTGGAGCGCGTCGGACTGGCGGAGCGGGCGCGTGACAAGTATCAGGCCTACTCCCTGGGGATGAAGCAGCGCCTCGGCATCGCCTCGACCCTCATCCGGGGCCCCGCCGTGGTCATCCTGGACGAGCCCACCAACGGCCTGGACCCCGCCGGCACCAAGGAGGTCCGTGAACTCATTCCCACCCTGGCCCGGGAGGGGCGCTCGGTGCTCCTCTGCAGCCATCTTCTGCACGAGGTCCAGCAGGTCTGCGACCGCGTGGGCATTCTCAAGGAGGGTCGCCTGCTCGCCCAGGGGGCGGTCTCTACCATCCTGCGCCGGGATGGCGCTCTCCTCCTGCGCACTGAGGCCATGGCCCAGGCGCGACGGGTCCTGGAGAGAATCGAGTGGGTCACCTCTGTGGAGGAGGAGGGCGGCTATCTGGTGGTGGGCGCGCCGGTCGGCGCCGCCGCCGAGGTCAACGCAGCCCTGGCTCGAGAGGGCGTCTATCTCTCCGAGCTGCGGCCCCGCGAGCTCAGCCTGGAGAGCTTCTTCCTGGAGGTAATGGAGGAGAGCGTTGAATAGACTGCTAGGGGCGGAGCTGTTCAAGCTGCGCAAGCGGCTGATGACTCAGGTGCTGGGCGTGCTCCTCGTGGCGATCATCGTGCTGCTCTACCTGGTGCTGTGGGCGGTCACCGGCACCCTGGCCGACTCGGTGACCCTGGAGCCGGAAGTGAGCGAGGACCTCCAGACGCTGCGCCGGGCGCTGTTCGTCCGCCAGGCCATTCCCTTTGGGCTCATGCTCGTGCGGGCCTTCGGCACCCTATTCGCCATCGTGCTGGTGGCGGGGGCGGTAGGCAGCGAGTACAGCTGGGGCACTCTGCGGCCCATGCTGGCCTGCGCCGAGAGCCGCCTCAAGTTCCTGGGAGCAAAGCTGGCCGCCGTCGGTTTGCTAATTGGGCTGGGCATCCTGGCGGGGCTGGCCGCATCTCTGGCTACCAGCAGCCTGATCGCCGCTCTCAGCGGCGGTGCGGACCTGAGCTTCCTGGATGGGCACTACGTGGGGCGCTCGCTGCTGTCCGTGGGCCGGACTGTCCTGACCATCCTGCCCTATGTTCTCATCGCTGCCTTCGCGTCCATACTGGGCCGCTCGACCCTGGCCGGCATCGCCGCCGGCCTCGGCACGCTCTTCCTGGAGGGCATCGCCAGCGGGCTGATGCGCCTGGCGGGTGGCTGGGTGGGACATGTGCCTGACTACCTCCTGGACCGCAACGCCGACAGCCTCATGGCCGCCAACGGCCTGCTGGAGGAGCTGCGCGGCACCTTCGGCCACGCCGATACGACCATGCTGGACTTCCAGCCCCAGTGGGAGGCAGCCCTCATCCTGGGGGCCTACTCGGTAGTGGCTCTGGTGGCGGCCCTCATACTCTTCCGTCGCCGCGACGTCACCGCTTGAGGAGTGTATTATAGGCGAGACAGGCATGCTCGACTGTGTGAGGGAGCCATGAGGAAGCAGACCGTGCGCGACATCGACGTGAAGGGCAAGCGCGTGCTTGTGCGGGTGGATTTCAACGTGCCCCTGGACAAAGAAACCGCCCGCATCCTCGATGACCTGCGTATCCGTGCTGCTCTCCCTACCATCCAGTACCTGCGGGGTGAGGGCTCCCGGCTCATCCTGTGCTCCCATCTGGGCCGGCCCAAGGGGCAGGTGGTCGAGGCACTGCGGCTCGCACCGGTGGCGGAGCGCCTCAGCGAGCTCATAGGAGCCCCTGTGGCCGCCGCGCGCGATTGTGTGGGGCCGGAGGCCCAGGAGGCGGTCGATGCCCTGCGACCGGGCGATGTCCTCCTGCTCGAGAACCTGCGCTTCCACCCCGAAGAGGAGGCCAACGACCCGGCGTTCGCCGGACAGCTCGCCTCCCTGGCCGAGGTGTTCGTGAATGACGCCTTCGGGGCCGCGCACCGGGCCCATGCGTCCACGGCGGGAGTCGCCCGCCATCTGCCCGCAGTGGCCGGATTCCTCATGGAGAAAGAGATCGACTACCTGAGCCGGGCCGTCGGCAGCCCCGACCGCCCCTTCGCGGCCATTATCGGCGGAGCCAAGATCAGCGACAAGATCGCCGTGCTGCGCAACCTCCTCACCAAGGCCGATGCCCTCATGGTAGGTGGCGGTATGGCCAACACCTTCCTGAAGGCGCGGGGCTGCCAGGTGGGCGAATCCCTTGTGGAGGAAGACCAGCTCGACAGTGCCCGGAGCATCATGGAGGACGCCGACAGTCAGGGGGTGCCTCTCCTCCTGCCCACAGACGCCGTGGCCGCCGACCGCTTCGCCGCCGACGCCAACTGCCGCACCGTGTCGGTAGGCGACGTCCCCGAGGGCTGGCGCATCATGGACATCGGCCCGGATACACTGAGCACCCTGCGCGACGCCCTGGAGGACTGCCGGACGGTGGTCTGGAACGGCCCCATGGGTGTCGCCGAGTTCTCCCGGTTCGCCGAGGGCTCCCTGGGACTCGCCCTGACCCTGGCCGAGCTGGACGCCACCACCATCGTGGGTGGTGGCGAGACCGTGGCCCTGGTGCAGCAGGCCGGACTGGAGGAGCGCTTCAGCCACGTCTCCACGGGGGGCGGCGCCTCCCTGGAATTCCTGGAGGGCAAGGAGTTGCCCGGCGTGGCAGCGCTGCTCGACAAGGCGTAGGGAGCCTGCCACGGGGGGGAGCGTGTAGAGTAGACTGATGGACCTCGACGTCATCCGAGAGCTCGCCATCACCAACGACACCAAGATACTCCTGCTGGTGGCCGATGGCCTGGGCGGCCTGCCTCATCCCGATACCGGCCGCAGCGAGCTGGAGGCCGCCAACATTCCTCACCTGGACCGCCTGGCCGACGAGAGCATGTGCGGCCTGACGCTGCCGGTAGGCCTGGGCATCACGCCGGGCAGCGGACCCGGCCACCTCTCGCTCTTCGGCTACGACCCCTTCAAGTACACCGTGGGCCGGGGAGTGCTGGAGGCCCTGGGCATCGACTTCCACCTCAAGCCTCAGGACGTGGCCGCCAGGGGCAACTTCTGCACCGTGGACAGCGAGGGCCGCGTCACGGACCGTCGCGCCGGCCGCATCCCCACGGAGGACTGCGCGGAGCTGTGCGCCGACCTGAGCCAGATCGCACTGCGCGACGTGGAGATCTTCGTGGAGCCCGTGCGGGAGCATCGCTTTCTGCTGGTGCTGCGGGCCGAGGGTCTCCGCGATCAGCTCTCGGACACGGACCCCCAGCGCGAGGGCGTGGTGCCGCCGCCGGTGGAAGCTCTGGGTCCGGAGGCCGAGGCCACGGCGCGCCTGGCCAATCGCTTCGTGGCGCAGGCCGCGCAGCGGCTCAATGGGCGACACCCCGCCAACATGCTGCTCCTCAGGGGCTTCGCCAAGCACCCCCAGATGCCCGCCATGGGCGACATCTGCGGGTTTCGCGCCGGGGCCATCGCCGTCTATCCCATGTACCGTGGCCTGGCCAAGCTGGTGGGGATGACCGTCCTGCCCGCGGGCACCACTCTTCAGGACGAGCTTGCCACCCTCAGGGAGCACTGGCACGAGTTCGATTTCTTCTTCCTCCACTACAAGCGCACCGACAGCGCCGGCGAGGACGGCGACTTCGAGGCGAAGATGGCAGCCCTGGAAGAGGTCGATGCCATCATCCCCGAACTGTGCGATCTGGAGCCGGACGTCCTGATGGTGGCTGGCGACCACTCCACGCCCGCAGCGTTGCGCGCTCATAGCTGGCACCCCGTGCCCTTCCTCCTGCGCTCGCGCTGGGCGGTGCCGGACCGGCTGTCCGCCTTCAACGAGCGCACCTGCCGAGGGGGCTCCCTGGGGCTCTTTCCCGCAACCGAGGTTCTCCCTCTGGCTATGGCCCATGCCAGGCGGCTGACAAAGTACGGAGCGTGACTATGAACCAGCGACGCCCTTTCATCGCCGGCAACTGGAAGATGCACACCACCTCCCGAGAGTGCATCGCCCTCTGCGACGAGCTGCTCCGCCTCATCGACGGCGTGGCGGAGGTGGACAAGGTGGTCTGTCCACCCTTCCCGTACCTGAACCTGGCAGTCGAACGGCTCAAGGGCAGCACGGTGCGGGTGGGCGCCCAGAACATGCACTGGGAGGACCAGGGCGCCTACACCGGCGAGGTGAGCCCGCTCATGCTGGCCGAGCTGGTGGAGTTCGTCGTCATCGGCCACTCCGAGCGGCGGCAGTACTTCGGCGAGACGGACGAGAGCGTTAACAGGAAGCTGAAGGCGGCCCTGGCGAAAGGCCTCAGGCCTATCCTCTGCGTGGGCGAAACCCTCGAGGAGCGCGAGGGCGGCCGCACCGAGGAGGTGCTCGTGCGCCAGGTGCGGGGCGCGCTTGCCGACGTGTCTCCCGGCGACCGCCTCGTCGCCGCCTACGAGCCGGTGTGGGCCATCGGTACGGGTATCCCTGCCCACGGCCCTCAGGCGAACCAGGCCATCGCCCTCATTCGCGGTCAGGTAGCCGAAGTCTGCGGTGACGACGTAGCCCGCCCGCTGCGCATCCTCTACGGGGGCTCCGTCAACGCGGAGAACACCGCCGAGTTCGTGGAACAGCCAGACGTGGACGGTGCCCTGGTAGGCGGCGCTTCTCTCAAGGCCGAATCCTTCGCCGGCATCGTGACTCAGGCCGCCAGGGTCGGCGTCCAGAGAGAGCCATGAGCCGCCTCGTCGCCATCGTGGGGCCGACTGCCACAGGCAAGACGGCCCTGGCGGTTTCTCTGGCGGAGCGCCTGGGCGGCGAGATCGTCAACGCCGACTCACGCCAGGTCTATCGCGGGATGGACATCGGGACGGCCAAGCCCACGGCCAGCCAGCGGGCCCGCGTCCGTCACTGGCTGCTGGACGTGGACGATCTCGAGCAGGAGTTCAGCCTGGCGCGCTTCGTCGAGCTGGCCGGCCAGGCCCTCAGCGACATCTGGTCGCGCGGTAGGCCTGCCTTCCTGGTCGGGGGCACGGGGCAGTACGTGTGGGCGGTGCTGGAAGGGTGGCAGGTGCCCCGGGTGCCTCCCGACCACGCGCTGCGCCGCGAGTTGGAGGCCCTGGCGGAGCGGGAGAGCCCTCAGGCTTTGCAGCGGGAGCTGGCAGCGGTCGATCCTGAGGCGGCGAGCCGCATCGACCCGCGAAACGTGCGTCGCCTGGTGCGGGCCCTGGAGGTCTACCGGGTCACGGGGCGGCCTATCAGCGCTTGGCGAGAGCGCAATGCGCCGGACTTCGACTCGCTCATCATCGGGCTGCGCTGCGAGCGGCGGGAGCTCTACCGCCGCATCGACGCCCGCGTGGAAGGCATGCTGGCAGCCGGACTGCTGGAGGAGACGCGCGGACTCCTGGCGCAGGGCTACCGGCCGGACCTGCCCGCCTTGTCCGGCATCGGCTATCGACAGGTCTGCCAGCACCTGGCGGGGGAGCTCTCGCTGGAGGAGGCGGCCCAGCGTGCCAAGACGGAGACGCACCGCCTGGCCCGCATGCAGCACACCTGGTTCCGGGCTGACGATGCCCGCATCCGCTGGCTCGACGTGACTGCGGGCGACGCGTTCACCAGGGCCCTCTCGCTGGCCGAGGGGTTCCTGCTGACGAAGCTGGAGGCCTAACCGAAACATGAAGTTCGTCAAGATGCACGGCGCCGGCAACGACTTCGTTCTGCTGGAGGCGCAAGAGGAAGAGAGGGACTGGTCGAAGCTGGCCGTGGCCATGTGCGACCGCCACTTCGGGATCGGCGCCGACGGCATCCTCCTGGTGCTGCCCTCAGAGCGGGCCGACCTGCGGATGCGGATGTTCAACCCTGACGGCTCCGAGGCCGAGATGTGCGGCAACGGCCTGCGCTGCTTCGCCAAGTACGCGGTCGAGCGGGGGCTCGTGCAGCCCCAGGACGGCCGATTCACGATAGAGACGCTGGCAGGCGTCCTCACCACCCAGGTGACGCTGGCCGACGGCCGGGTGGAGCGGGTACGCACCAGCATGGGTGTGCCCCGTTTCGCGCCGGCGGAGATCCCCGTCGCCGTGGAGGCGGAGCCGCCGCTCAAGAACCTGTCGCTCGACGTCGAGGGGCAGACTGTGGCGGTCACCTGCGTCTCCATGGGGAACCCGCACGCGGTGCATTTCTCGGCGCGTCCCGTCTCCAGCTATCCGCTGGAGGAGATCGGGCCGCGAGTGGAGCATCACGAGCTCTTCCCGCAGCGCGTGGACTTCGAAGTCGCACGGGTGCTCAGCCGCGACCTGATCGAGGCGCGCGTATGGGAGCGCGGGGCCGGACCCACTCTGGCCTGCGGGTCAGGGGCATCCGCCGTGATGGTGGCGGCGCGCCTTCACAACATGGTCGATGAGAGAGTTGACATAAGGTTCCCCGGCGGTACCCTCACCCTGGAGTGGGACGGCGACGGCGAGGTGTATCTCTCCGGCCCGGCGGTAGAGGTCTTTAGCGGGGAATGGCCGGAGTGAGCCTGAACCGGAGGTAAGCAGGGCGCGATGAAGCAGATGCGCAGGCTGGAGGTGCCCGAGAGGGGCGGGCTGTACGAGAGGGCGCAGCGCAGCCTGCTGCGCAGCTTCTGGCTGACGCGGGAGGCGTGCGAATGGCTGGAGCGAGAGCGGCCGCAGCTTGTCGTGGCGGAGGAGCGGGGCATCCTGGTAGGCGAGCCCTCCGGCCGTCAACTCGCCCTCCACTACGCCTTCCCGGACGCCGACGCGATGCGTCAGCGCTTCCCGCAGATGCTGGAGCGCCTGCTCCAGGGGACGAATAGGGCGGCCTTCTCAGAGGGGGTTGTGGTTCGCTTCGCCGACCACCCCAACCGCCCCTACGTGGAGCCGGTGCTGGTGGGCTGCGCCTTCCGGGTGCGGGCTGAGTGGCTCGAGATGGTGCTGGCGGAGCTTCCGGAAGGCGACCTGCCCGCCGACGAGCTCCTAGAGGGCATCGTCCTCAGGCCCATCGCGGCCGATGACCATGAGGGGGTCGCGGCCCTGGACAAGGCCGCCTTCGGCGTCGGTGACCACATCGTGGCGCACGGAGGCGTCGCCGCCATGGTGGAGGAGGCGGCGGAGTTTCGGGTGGCGCAGGGCAGCCGGGACGGACGTCTAGCCGGCTACCTCCATCTCCTGGTCCAGCCGGAGCGCACGGGCGAGGTGGCCCACGTTG
>CAZFGZ010000037.1:0-14372 GCA_964518585.1 uncultured Dehalococcoidia bacterium
TAGGCCCGGGGCAGACCGTACGGCCTCCGCTTCTGCCCTACGTCACCGCCAGCTCCAGCACGTGCGCCGAGTGCGGCGGCAGTTCCACCGTGCACCGCCCACTCAGTCCGCTCAGCGGGTGCTCTGTGAGGGTGACGGTGTCAGGCTTCTCGAACGTGTTGGTCGCCGCCACGTCCGGCCCGTCCATGCTGTAGCGGGTGCCCTCGGCTGCAATACGCCCTTCGGCGACGTGCAGGGCCAGGCGCAGCCCCTCCTCGCGATGGAAGTTGACGCAGGAGACGTAGAGCCGCCCCGCCGCCTCATCGATGCTCGCCGACGCGTCGAGATAGCCTACGTCCTCTCCCTCCAGGACTGCCGTCGTGAACGTGTCGGACTCGGCCCACACGTCCAGGGCCACCGGTCCGCTGTGCTCCCGCCGCATGACCAGCGGATAGTAGATCGTCTGGAGCAGCATTCCATCGGGCCTGGCGAGGATCGGCCCCAGGACGTTGACCATCTGGGCCATGTTGGCGATGCCGATGGCCTGACAGTTGCGCTGGAGCATATTCAGGAAGGCGGCCACGCACAGGGCGTCGGCGAGATCGTACTGCTCCTCCAGCAGGGGGTTCTCCTGGATCGCCTCCGGGAACGTCCGGTGCCATGCGTTCCACTCGTCGAAGGCGATGCGGATCGGTCGCCGTATCGAGTGCCGCCGCCGCGCCGCGTCGATCAGGTGCCAGAGGTCCCGGACGTAGCGCTCCTCACGCGCCGGCCAGGCCAGCAGCGAGTAGTACGGCTCCTCCGGCCGCGGCATGAAGTAGGCGTGAACGGAGATATAGTCGACGTAGCGTCCCGCCGTCTTCAGAACCTCCCAGTCCCACTCCGGGTCGTGCCCGCCGCAGGCCACCAGCTTGACGCGACCGTCCGTCCAGCTCATCAGCTTGGCGAACTCCCGCGCTTGCTCGGCGTACTGGGCGGCGGTCTTGTGGCCGATCTGCCAGAAGCCATACACCTCGTTCCCCAGGCCCCAGTAGATGACGTTGTGGCGGTCGGCGTGCCCATGGCGGCGGCGGAGCTCGGCGTAGCGGCTCTCGCCCTCCTTGTTGCAGTACTCGACCCAGGCGGCGGCCTCGTCCATGCTGCCCGTGCCCGTGTTGACGCAGATGTAGGGCTCGCTCCCCAGCAGCCGGCAGTACTCGATGAACTCGTCCGTCCCGAAGCGGTTGCTTTCCGGCTTGCGCCAGGCCCGGTCGAACGTCGCTGGACGCTCCTCAGCAGGCCCGACGCCGTCATGCCAGTGGTAGCCGGAGACGAAATTGCCGCCCGGCCAGCGCAGGATAGGCGGCCGCAGCCGTCGCGCCGCCTCCAGTACGTCCCGCCGGTAGCCCTGCTTGTCTGAGAGAGGCGAGCCCGGCTCAAAGATACCCCCGTAGATGCAGCGCCCCAGGTGCTCGATGAACTGCCCGTAGATCATCGGGTCCACAGCACCGAGCCGGCGGTACGGGTCGATCCGCAGCACCGCGCCGATCACGCCGAGACCCCCCGCGGAGGGTGCCCGTTGGACCGAGGGCAGACGTGGCCCTCGCGGTCGATGGGGCCACCGCACAGCGGGCAGATGGGTCGGCCCGCCATGACCGCCGCGTCCGCCATGTCGCAGAACGCCCGCGACTGCTCCTGGCTGGCGCGACAGATGAAGAAGGGTGGGCTGTCCTCCTCTTGCCCTTCCGCCACTTCATAGGCGAAGAGGCTGAGCGTGCCCTCCGAATCGTCGTAGCCAAGGCCCAGCCGGCCCACCTTGAAGTCCACTGAGAGATCGGAGGGGAAGTCCGGCGACAGTGCCGTCGGCGGGCGCGGCTCAGTCATCTTCCCTCCCGAGAGCTGGGCCAGGATCTGGCGGATGGCCAGGCTGAGGGCGGCCAGTTGCTCCTTCTCCAGCCAGATGGCTGCCGCGTCGCTCTGGTTGCGGATGCGCAGGCGAAACGTGCGCTGCCCGGGCTCTCCGATGGCCTCCGCCTCGAGGGTGTCCACCTTCCCGAAGTCGTGCATGTGGGGCTTCGTCGCCTCCCGTAGATCTCATCATGATGAGGGGGCATTGGACAGAGATCAGTGTCCGTTCGGGGCTCGCTGGCATGATACTACGGCTCGTGGCGCTGTCAACCGCGCCGCCGGACTCGACGCCTGGTCAGAGACGCTCTTGCGCCCGCCTCGTCGTCCTCGTCGCAGCCAAGAACCAGGCGCAGCCAGGAACCCTGCCGATGGATGCTCTTCGTCCTGCCTGGCAGCATAATGAAACACCCGGGCGGCTGGCCGTACAGGGGGCCGAGCCCGCAAGGTTTCCCTTCTCAGCCTTCCCGTTCCGCGTATTCCGCCCCCGTGCAGCGGAAGGTTTCTGCGCTCAGCCTTCCCCGTCCGAGCATTCCGCCCCCGCGCAGCGGGCGGGGGGCCTGGGGGGTGTCCCCCCAATCAGTGTATTGAGGCCGCGAGCCGCCGCCGGAGGCGGCGTGCGACGTGGGCGCGTCGGCGAGTCTTCCAGCAGCCTGCTGGAGTGACATAACGGAAGGGTTCGTCAGTACATCCTTCATCCGGCGTCCCGGTGTGCTAAACTCGGCGGGAAGCTGGATGCGCGGCACTGGTGAGGATCCATGCTAGGGGAGCCGTCGGAGACGTTCGCCGAGCTCGAGCCGATCTTCCACCCCCGGGCCATCGCTGTGGTGGGTGCCTCGGCCAGGCCCGAGAGCCAGGGCTACGACTATGTCCGCTGCCTCATCGACCACGGCTACCGGGGACCCATCTACCCCGTCAACCCCAGCCTCGGCGAGGTCCTGGGCCTGAAGGCCTACCCCAGCCTCCGGGACGTGCCCGGCCCGGTCGACTACGTCATCTCCTGCGTTCCCGCCTCCGGCGTCCTGGAGGTGATGGAGGACTGCGGCCGCAAGCCGGTCAAGGCCGTCCACTTCTTCACCGGCCGCTTCAGCGAGACCGGCCGCGCCGACGCGGCCCGCCTGGAGCGCGAGCTGCTGCGCCGCGCCCGGGAGGCCGGCGTTCGCGTCATCGGACCCAACTGCATGGGGCTCTACCACCCCGCAGAGGGCATAACCTTTCGCACGAACTTCCCCAGGGAGGCGGGGCCCATCGGCTTCCTCTCCCAGAGTGGCGGCAACTCGGTTGAGCTCGTCTACCACGGCGCCCTGCGTGGGCTGCGCTTCAGCAAGGTCATCAGCTACGGCAACGCCCTGGATCTGAACGAGACCGACTTCCTCGACTACTTCGCCCGCGACCCTGAGAGCCGGATCATCGCCGCCTACATCGAGGGCGTCAGCGACGGCCGTCGCTCGCTGGCCGCCCTCAGGCGTGCCGCCGCCGAGAAGCCCGTCATCGTCCTCAAGGGCGGGCGCACCGCCGTGGGCACCCGCGCCGCCGCCTCGCACACGGCCGCCCTGGCTGGCGCCGTGCGGGTCTGGAGCGCGGCCATACGCCAGGCCGGGGCCCTCGAGGTGAGCGACCTGGACGAGGCCATGGACATGCTCGTCTCCTTTGCCTTCCTGCGGCCGGCCGTCGGCCTGCGCGTGGGCCTCGCTGGCGGGGGAGGAGGACGCACCGTCCAGTCCGCCGACCTCTGCGAGGAGGCCGGACTGACCGTGCTCCCCTTGCCCGCAGAGATACGACAGGCGGTCCGCGAGCGGGCCCCGGAGGTGTCCGATTGGGTCGGCAACCCGGTCGATCAGTCCATCCTGGGGGGATTTCCCATTGGCGGGGCCGGCATCCTCGACATGATGGCCGAAAGCCCCTACTATGACCTCCTCATCGCCAACGTGGGCGAGGACTGGCCGCTCGGCCGCCCAGGCGGCGAGGCCACGGTCCTCCACGTGGTCGACAGGTTCATCGAGGTGAGCAGCCGCGCGTCCAAGCCCCTGGGCGTCGTCCTCGGGCCCGCCGACTCGCCGGACGAGCAGCGTCGGCAAACCATGCTCGACGCGCGGCAGAGGCTGGTCCAGGCGGGCGTCGCGGTCTACCCCAGCATCGCTCGCGCCGCCCGGTCCATGGTCCGCTTCACTCAGTACTGCCGTGAGCACGCGGAGCCGAGGCAAGGCGGATAGGCCGAGCGCGACGAACCCCACTTTGCCGGGCTCGTTCGCGCCTCGCAGGAAAGGAGCACCAGCATGGCCTGGAAACACCTTCTCTACCACCAGAGCGGTGCCGTCGTCAGAATCACAGTCAACCGTCCCGAGGTGCTCAATGCTCTGAGCCGCCTGACCATCGAGGAGGTCGATGCGGCCCTCCAGCAGGCCGCACAGGATGAGGCCGTGCGAGTGATCATCGTAGCGGGGGCCGGCCAGCACTTCTCCTCCGGGCACGACCTGGGGAGCAAGGCAGAGCTGGCCGACCGCCAGCGCCGCGGCTATCCCTCCGACCTTCCCGGGGTGTGGGAGCGCTCCTCGCAGCTCTATCTGGACGCCTGCCTCCGCTGGCGCGACCTGCCCAAGCCCACCATCGCCCAGGTTCAGGGCTACTGCATCATGGGCGGGCTGATGCTGGCATCCACCTGCGACCTCATCATCGCCTCCGACGACGCCAGGTTCGCCGACCGGGCGCTGCGCTGGGGCAGTGCCCACGTCCAGTATCTGAGCCTGCCCTGGGACCTCGGGCCGCGCAAGGCCAAAGAGTACCTGTTCACCGGCGACTACATCACCGCGGAGGAGGCCCTGCGCCTGGGTCTTGTCAACCGGGTGGTGCCGCCGGAGCGCCTGCAGGAAGAGACCACGGCCCTCGCGGAGCGTATCGCCCTTCAGGACCCCTTCGCCCTGCGGCTGGCCAAGCTATCGGTCAACATGATGCTGGACGAGATGGGGCAGCGTAACGCTATCATCTCTGCCTTCAGGACGCACATGCTCACCACAGCCCATCGAGAGCTGAGTGGCGCCGGATTCGAGGGGCTCCCCGGGGACAGCGTCGCCGAGCGCGTGCGTGCCCGCGACGCCAGGTTCGGCGACCACCGCTGAGGCTCGCCGCGCTTTTTGCCAAGCGAAACGCGGTGTGCTACCCTGAGCCGGGTTATAGTTCAGCCGTCAAGGTCCGGCTGACCCAGCCGCATCTCGATGACCGGACTCTAACTGACAATCCGTGGAGGAGGTCATCGAATGAACTTCCAGGATCGAACCCTCGTTTGTCAGGATTGCGGCTCAGAGTTCACCTTCACTGCCGACGACCAGGAGTTCTTCGCGCGCAGAGGCTACAGCCCTCCCAAGCGCTGTCCCACCTGCCGATCCGCACGCCGAACCGAGCGCGGCGGAGGCGGTTCCGGCCAGGGCCGTGCCCTGTACCCGGCGGTCTGCGCTAGCTGCGGCAAGGACACTGAGGTCCCCTTCGAGCCCAGGGGAGACCGCCCGGTCTACTGCCGCGAGTGCTACGTTGCCCAGGGTGAGGGTCGGCAGCGCTAGAGCTAGAGCTCCCGCTCACCCTGACGATCTTCTCGGCGCGAAAGCCGCTTCTTAGCCTGGACAGGAGGCATTTCCTTCGTGCTTATGGTGCAGCTCAGAGACGGGGAATCACAGGAGAACTTGCTGGCGAGATTTCGCAAGATGGTGCAGCGCGAGGGAATTCTCCGCGAGGCCAAGTCCCGGCGACACTTCCTCTCCAACCGGGAGGCCACCCGCTTGCGCAGGCAGCGCAACATGCGCCGTCGACGCCGTCGCTAGCCAGACGGGGCAAAGGAGGGAGAGATGCTTGAAGTAACCGAAAGCGCCGCTGAACTGCTGGGGGAGATCCAGAAGGAAAGGGATGAACCCGAGAAGACCCTGAGACTGGTGAAGCAGGACAGCGGGTATGAGCTGGCCTTCGATGAGGCCCAGGAAGGCGATCAGGTGGTGACCCACCAGGAGGAGACCGTCCTGCTCATCGATGGGGAGCTATCGACCGCCCTCGATGGCGTCACGGTCGATCGCACTGACACCCCGCAAGGCCCTCGGCTCACCATGAGCGGTCCACCGACGGAAGCCTAGTCAGGGCGCCGAGAGAGTCCTGTGCTCCGCTGGCGGGGGCTCGGCAGCGCTAGACCCCTCACATCTCTTGGTGAGCGACGCTCCACTCCAGACCGCCGGGTGGATAGACGTTCGCCTCCTGGTCCACTACCACCTGGATCACGGCTGGCAGCCCCGAGTCCCGGGCAGCCTCCAGGGCCGGTCGGATGTCCGCCGGCCGCTCCACATATGCCCCGAAGCAGTTGAACCCCTGGGCCACCCGGTCGTAACGCGCGCGAGAGTGCTCCACTCCCATCAGGTTCTCCGGCCCCAGGTCGCGGATCTGGCCGGGCACCTCCATCCCCCAGCGATAGTCGCAGGAGACCACGCAGATGACCGGCAGCTTCTCCCGATAGGCCGTCTCCAGCTCCTGGATGTTGAAGCCGAAAGCCGAATCCCCGGTGACCAGCATGACCGAGCGGTCTGGCTGTGCCAGCTTCGCCCCCAGGGCGTAAGGGACGCCCGTACCCAGGTGCCCGAACTTGGACGTCCAGAGGACGCTGCGTGGCTCGTACGCCCGCAGATACTGGAAGCAGAACAGAGACGTGTTGCCCCCGTCCATCACCAGGATGGCATCGCGACGGAGGAACTGCGCGACCTCTGACATCAGCTTGGCGGGGTGGATGGGCTCCGCGTCCGTCGCGGCCGCCGCGAGCAGATCAGCCCGCTCCTGACTCTGTCTCTGGAACTCCTCCACCCGTTCCGGCATGGGCCGCGGTCCCGTGATGCCCTTGACCTCCTCAAGCAGGCTGGCCAGGGTGGCCTTCGCGTCGCCTACGATCCCCAGGTCGACAGGCCGACTCCGCCCGATCATCTCCGGCTCAACATCCACCTGAATGGTCTTCTGGCGGTCCGGCGTCGACCAGAAGGGCGGCCGCCCGTAGCCTTCGAGCTGGCCCAACTGCGTTCCCACCAGCAGCACCAGGTCGGCCTCGCTGCGCAGCGCCATGCCCCCTGCCGACAGGGGGAGAAAGCAGAGGGGATGGTCCTCTGGAAACAGCCCCCGCGCCGACGGCGACAGCAGCACCGGGCAATGCAGATGGTCTACGAGCTGGCGCACCTCGTCCCACGCCGCGGAATGCCTCACCCCGCCGCCGATGTAGATGACCGGTAGCGTCGCCCGGGTCAGCATGGCGGCCGCCTCCCGCACCGCCTCCGCATCGGGGCCGGGGGGCTGGCTGGCCCGGTAACGTTGAGGCGGCTCCACGCTCACGCGCTCCTCCTCCACGTCGGCTCCCAGCACGTCCTCAGGGATGTCTAGGTGGACCGGGCCGGGCTTGCCGCTGGTAGCGATGCGAAAGGCCTTCTGCACCAGCTCCGGGATGCGCCTCGGGTCCTCGACCAGGGCATTCCACTTCGTGACCGGCTGGAACAGGTGGAGCTGATCAGCGTACTGGAAGGCGCCGCCTCGGTCGGGGTAGATGGCGGACCTCAGGCAGTTCGCGGTGATCGCGAGCACCGGGCTCCCCTCCGAGTACGCCGTGATGATCCCTGAGAGAAGGTTCGCCGTCCCAGGGCCGGCGCCGGCCATGCAAACGGCGGGCTCGCCGGTCACGCGGGTCCAGGCGTCGGCCATGTGAGCGGCGGCGGCCTCGTGCCGAGGAGGCAGCAGCCGCACTCCGTAGTCCTTCAGCTTCGCCAGCACGGAGTTGTAGGCACCGTCGGGGACGGCGAAGATGACGCGGATATTCTCCTGCGTCAGGCACTTCAGAAGCAGTTCGCCTGCCTTGATGGTAGCCACGGGAGCCTCCTTTCGCGCGCCGTAAGGAAACGTACCAGCGCCTCCCCGCCGCGAGACCGGAGAGACGCTCCCCTGTGAAGCTATCTGCCGCCTGGAACCGGGCCCTGCCTGCGCTTCCTCACCCTAGGCTAGCCGCCCTTGCCAGGTGGGGTCGCTCTGGTCTAGCCACGAGTCCGCGTACGCGTAGGCGTGCCCGAACCAGGTCCACTCGGTGCTGTTCTTCTGATAGTCCCAGCGGACGGTCCGCGACCACTCGCTGACGTACTGGAGGTGAGCCAGGATGCCGTCCAGCAGGTAGCGCTGGATGTCCAGGACCAATTCGTGTCGCTTGTCGTAATCGAACTCGGCCCGCTGCTTGTCCAGCATCTCGTCCAGCTTGGGGTCGGAGAGGCGGTAGGAGTTCTTGGGAGCGCCCGTGCGGCGCGTTAGGTACAGCCACTCGTCCGGATCGATCCAGCCGTTGTCGTAGTACAGGATGAACTCGCAGGTGCCAGTGGGATCACCCCTGGTGTTGGCCAGGCCGCAGGCAGCCAGCATAGTGTAGCCCGTGGGGTCCACGTCCGTCTCCATCTCCGCCCCCAGCACCTCCCTGAGCATCCGCACCATCTGGGGCTGGCCCTTGCCTGTGACCCAATCCGGTACGTTGGAGGTGATCAGCTTGAACTTGCCGGCGGCCTCGGTGCCCCCGGCGGCTTCCCAGAGTGCCCTGGCCTCGCGCAGGTCCTCCTCCCGCTCCGCCGTCCCGAAGCGGTAGCCGGGAAAGGTGGCCAGCTCGTCCTGTGGGATGGCCCAGCGCTTCATGGGCCAGCAGATGGGGCCGTTGGGCAGCCAGTGTGTGATCTCAGGCACGGACGGGAAGAACAGGTCGCCGAATACTTGGCGGTCTACGGCCAGGTGGATCGCCTTGCGCCTTCGGAAATCGTCGAAGGGCGGCCGGTCGATCAGGAAGCGGCTCTGGGGGGCCCCGGCGGTGCCCGTGCCCACGGCCATCCTGGTCTGGTCCGCCAGCTCCTTGGCCACCCGGGCCAGCGTGACGTAGTCGAAGGCGAAGCCCGCGGCGTCGATCTGCTTCGTCTTGAAGGCGGTCTCCTCCAGCTGCGCGCTCTCCGGAGGCCACAGGATCACGTAGCCGTCCAGGAAGGGGAGGCCGCTGCCCAGCTCGGGCCGGTCGTTCGCGGCGAACCACTCCGGGTTGCGGCTGCACCTCACGTGCTGCAGCGCCTTCAGCTCATCGAGGATAAACGGACCCGAGCCCACCATCCGCCGGTCGTCGTTCATCTCATCGTTCTCGTCCACCAGCTCCCTGGCGATGATGGCGGCGTTCCGGTCCGCCAGATAGTTGATGAAGGCGGCGATTGGGCTCTTCGTCGTGATGCGCAGCGTGAGGTCATCCGTGAGCTCGATCTTGTCCACCGTGTCCCACAGCGCCCTCCGGTAGTAGAGGCTGGACTGCGGGCTGCTCGGATCGATCTGCCGCTCGATGCTGTACTTGATGTCCTCAGCGGTGACGTTGCGCCCTGCCACCTCCGGGAAGTCGCTGCGGATCTGCGGAGTGTCATGGAACTTAGCGTTCGGGCGGACGCGGATGATGTAGGTCTGGTTGTCCGGCTGCTCCGGCATGCCTGGGCCGCCGTCGGGGTCGGCGGAGAGGTCCGGGAAGATTATCCCCTCCACCTCGTCCCTATAGTTGAGGACCTTGCTGAAGACGGCCGCGTGCGTGTTGTACATAGGCCCGAACTGGGTCTGATGCGGGTCGCGCGTGTCCAGCGGCATTGGGTCGAAATTGAAGACCCGACTCCACCCGCCGCGGCTCGTACACCGCTGAAGGGGCTGTGCCGTCGCTTCGGGCGTGGGTTCCCCGGGGCCCGGGGTGCCTTCTGCTGCCTTCTCCTCTTCACCGCAGCCAGCCGCTGCCAGTCCGGCCGCGCCCAGGCCGGTGACGACGGCGCCCCCCAACAAGCGGCGACGGGAAAGGCGGGATCGCTGGAGCCTCTGCCAGTAGCTGTCTTGGTTTCGCGGCATGCTAGACTCTCCTTGCCTTGCATATGTTGCGCAGCAGCATACCACATGTGGCGTGCCTTGCTAAGTCCCCGCAGCCGTGAGAACGAGCCGGCCCCGGCCCATCCCCGAGCGGTCCCCCGTCGGGCCGGCTGCCCAGCCCGACTGCGCTCGCTGGAGCACCTGCTAGGCTCTGGGTCTCTCCTTCGCTCAATCTCCGCCCGCTCTGGCCCTCCTGCGCTGCTCGATCCACATCGCCGCGCGCAGCATCAACGAAGGCGTGGCACGCCCCTCCTTCTCGTCCTGCTCCTTCATCAGCCGCAGGGCCGAGTTCACCAGGAGAGAGCGCAGCGGCTGGAGCGGATACGCGATGGGCCCGCGGCGCACGAAGCAGAGGTTCGTCCGCTCCGTGTCGCGGTCCAGAACCAGGTCTCGCAGGATCTCGCCGCCGACGTACGTCGGCCCGACACCGTGCCCGCAGTAGCCGACGCCGTAGTGGATGCGCCCGCCCTTGACCGTCCCGAACGTGGGCACGAAGCGTGCGGTGATGCCCACCGGCCCGCCCCACGCGTGCGTGAAGCGAATACCGGCCAGGGCCGGGAAGGTCCTGACTAGCGAGGCGCGAAGGTCGGCGAAGACCCCGTCATCGTGGTCGAAGCGCCGGTTCACGGCGTTGTGATACGGATAGGTCTCGCCGCCCCAAGCGATGCGACCGTCCACAGTCGGCCGATAGTAGTGAAAGCCGCCCATGCGGTCCTCGATGCCCTGCCGCCCCGCCCAGCCGATCTCCTCCCACTGAGAGGCCGTCAGCGGCTCCGTCAGCACTATGTAGGTGTAGAGCGGGATAACCCAGCGGGCGATCTCGGGGAAGTGAAGCGAGTAGGCGTTCGTCGCCAGCACCGCCTTGTCCGCCCTGAGAACGCCCCCAGGCGTCCGTACCTCCACCCCCCCGGCGGCCTGGCGCACCGACCTCACCCGCGTTCGCTCATAGATCGTGACCCCTTGCTCGCGGACCACGCGCGCGATCCCCCAGGCGAGCTTCGCCGGGTTGACGATAGCGCACGACCCCTCCTCGAAGCCGCAGCGATAAGTCGGGCTGTGGACCAGCCCCCGCAGCTCCCCGCCCTCCACGAAGCGCATGTCCTCGATCCCCATCTCCTGCGCCGCCTGCACATCCTCACGGATGCTCCCGTCCTGCCAGGCTGCCGTCGACACCGTCAGCAGCCCGTTCTTCTCGTACTCGCAGTCCACGCCGTGCTCCGAGCAGAACCCGCCTATCGCGTCGATGGCGTGGACAACGGCCTTGTGGGCCGCCCGGCCCTCCTCGACCCCGTACTCCGAGCGCAGAGCCGCCAGGCTCCGGCTCACCAAGCTCATGACGAATCCCCCGTTGCGACCCGAGGCGCCGTAGCCCACCACGTCGCTCTCCAGCACGGCGACATCGAGCGACGGCTGCGCCTCCTTCAGGTGATGGGCCGTCCACAGGCCGCAGAAGCCGCCGCCCACGATGGCCACGTCCACGCGGCGGTCTCCCTCGAGCGGCGGCCCCGGCTCATAGGGAGCTGTCTCCATCCAGTACGCGCGCGTGCGGAAGTCTGCCTCTGGCTCTTCGCTCATCTCAACGCCTCTCCGCTGGACCCTGCCGCCGTCGCTCAGCTTCGGCACTGAGCGGCCTGCCCGCATCTTCGGCGCGACGGGAGGGCCCTGTCAAACCCACCGGCGGCTGCCGCTCCAGCACCAGGCTCGCTCAATCCTCCAGAAACGAGGCCACCGCTTCCTCTGTCAGGCTGTCCACCACCAGGTCCGCTTCCGCCAGCGCCTCGCGAGGGTGGCTGCTCGCCAGCCCCACGCACCGCATGCCCGCCCTCTTCGCCGCCGCCACGCCGGCCGGCGCGTCCTCGATCACCACGCACTCCGGCGGACTCGCCCCCAGCCGCTCCGCCGCCAGGAGGAACCCCTCAGGGTCGGGCTTTCCTGCCCGCACGTCTTCCTCCGCCACGATGGCCGAGAAGACCCCCGTCAAGCCCAGGCTATCCAGGACCAGGCCGATGTTCTCCCTGGGTGTGGAAGAGACCAGGCCAATCCTCGTCCCCCGCTGCCCCAGGCGACGCGCCAGCTCCACAGCCCCCCGAATGGGCGTGATGCCGGCTCTGGCCCTCTCCCTGAACAGCTCCTCCTTCCTCTGCGAGAGGCGTTCCACCTCCGCTGGAGCGAGGTCGCCCACCAGTTCCCTGAGGATGGCGTCGTTGCGAAGCCCGAACGTACGCCCGAAATCCTCCTCGCTCAGCGGTCTGCCCAGCTCCCCCATCAGCTCACGCCACGCCTCGAAGTGCAAAGTGGCACTGTCCACCAGGACCCCGTCCAGGTCCCACAAGACGGCTCTGCTCATCAGCTCCTCCCTGCCAGCATGCGCCTGCGGGTCGCCGAGGAGAGGCGCGTAACCCGCCCAGATGTTACACTATGCGCGGCCATGTCCGGATCCCACCCTCACTCCCTCGACTTCCTCTTTCACCCTCGCTCAGTCGCCGTCGTGGGCGTCTCTGGGAAGCAACGCGACTGGGGTGGCGGCGAGATGTTCGTCCAGGCGCTCCGGCACATGCAGTTCTCCGGCCCCATCTATCCAGTGAACCCGCGCGCCCAGGAAGCGATGGGCTTGCCCTGCTACCCCTCCCTGGTGGAGATCCCCGGGCCGGTCGACTACGTCATCTCCAGCATCCCCGCCACAGCTGTCCTCCAACTCCTCGATGACGCCACTGCCAAGGGCGTCCGGGCCATCCACTTCTTCACGGCAGGATTCCGCGAGACAGGCGAGGCGGAGCGCGTCGAGCTCGAGCGCCGTGTTCTGGAGCGCGCGCGCGCCGCTGGCATCCGCCTCATCGGGCCGAACTGCATGGGCCTCTACTGCCCCGCCGGTCACATCTCCTTCAGCCGTGAGTTCCCCAGAAGGCCGGGCAACGTCGCCTTCATCTCGCAGAGCGGCCTGAACGCCGAGGAGCTCGTCCTCTACGCCGCCCTGCGCGGCGTTCGCTTCAGCAAGGTCATCAGCTACGGCAACGCCACCGACCTCGACGAGAGCGATTTCTTCGACTACTGCACCGTCGACCCCGAGACCGAGATCATCGCGTCCTACATCGAAGGGGTGAAGGACGGCCGGCGCTTCCTGGAGGCCGTCCGCGCCGCCTCCGCCGCCAAGCCCACCATCCTCCTGAAGGGCGGCTTGACCAGCTCGGGCAGCCGCGCCGCCGATTCGCACACGGGCAGCCTCGCCGGCTCGGCGCAGGTCTGGGATGCGCTCTCCCGGCAGGCCGCCGTCCTCAGCGTTGAAACCCTTCAGGAGATGGAGGACCTGCTCGTGACCCTTCGCTTCCTCCCCAGGCCCGAGGGAAGAGGTGTGGCGATCATCGGCGTCGGCGGAGGCAGCAGCGTCCTCAGCGCCGACATGGCGGAGCGGCTCGGCCTTGAGGTGCCTGCCCTCTCCGACGAGATCCAGGCCGAGATCCGCCAGTTCACCCCCTTGGCCGGCACCAGCGTGCGTAACCCGCTCGACACCGTTGGCATCGGCGCCCGCGATCACTTCCTCAGGGCCGTCCGACTGGTTGCCAGCTCGCCCGACATCCATGTCCTGCTCATCCAGTCCCGCATCGACTGGAATCCGAGCCCTGGCCAGGACTCCTCGCAGTTCGTGCGCGAGAGCGTCGACATCCTGAAGGAATCGCTTGAGGCTGCGGGGAAACCCGTCGCCGTGGTCATTTGGCCGCCGCAGTCCCTGGAGATCATGGGCAGGATCATCGATTTCCAGCGCGCCTGCGCCGAGGCGGGCCTGCCCGTCTACTGGGGCGTGGAGCGCGCCCTTCGCCCCATCTCCAAGCTCCTCGACTGGCACCAGCAGCGCGCCGGCAGCGGGCTCTAGACCGCCCGAAGTGCAGCCCCGGGACAGCCTCCTCGCTCCTGAGTAGCCCCGGCCTCCAGCGTTTCGCGCCTCTCCTCCCTCCGGATCGCTCGCGCACGGTACCCCAACGAAGCCCGAGTTATCCATCACAGCCGCCCTCGTAATGTGCATTCCACTCACTCGCGCTCGGGACGGAGGGTAATGTAAGCGCCTCCGGCATCCGACCATATCTCAGGAGGCTCTGCTAGTCGCATGCCATAAGACTTCGTGGCGGGAATGCCAGGAATCCTCGATCTCGATACGCACAAGGAGCACACGTGGCGAGACGCCGCGGACCGGGCGCAATGCTTGGAATGAGAACAGCGCGGGAGCGGGCCCTGCTGGCAATCCTGGCGCTGCTGGTCCTCCTCAGCAGCGTGGCGGTGGTGGCAGCCTGGCGTGCTCAGAGCAACCGGCACCAGCAAGACCTGCTCGAGCGCAGGTCCAGTGCGGTCTTCGCCATAGAGGATGCCCGCGCTCAGACTCTCCTGAGCGCAACTTCCGTGGCCGCCGCCGCATTCGCGGATGACCCGGCCCCCTTCCTCGACCTGTATAGAGAAACCGCCACGGCCTCACGCCAGGGCCTGAGCGACGCTCGAGTTCAGCTGATCGCCATGGACGCGAAGGACGAGGTCGCGGCGCTCGACGGGCTGGAATACCAGATGGATGAGTTGGCGCAGGAGCTGGAAGAGCTCTGGTCCTTCTCCCT
>CAZFGZ010000038.1:0-14077 GCA_964518585.1 uncultured Dehalococcoidia bacterium
AGATCGCCACCGCCGCCGTCGACTTCGGCAAGCTGACCATCAGCATCCTCAATGACGTGGTCCTGGCCAACAAGGACTACCTGGACCTGATCCTCAGCGACGCCTACACCCACAAGACCTACTACATGGGCCTGGTGGACGAGAACAACCATCCCGACTTCTACGACGGCCACCTGCGGGTGGTAGACCCCGATGGCAAGGAGTTCGCCAGGTTCCATCCCTCAGAGTACCTGGAGCACATCTCCGAGCACGTGGAGCCCTGGAGCTACCTGAAGTTCCCCTTCCTGAAGAGGGTGGGCTGGAAGGGGCTACAGGATGGCAAGGACAGCGGCATTTATCGGGTGGCGCCGCTGGCCCGGCTCAATGCGGCCGACGGCATGGCCACCCCGCTGGCCCAGGCCGAGTACGAGCGCATGTACTCCACCCTGGGGGGCAAGCCCGTCCACCAGACCCTGGCCACTCACTGGGCCCGCGTGATCGAGCTGGTCCAGGCCGCGGAGCACATGCTCGAGCTGAGCCGCGACCCGGAGATCACCTCCACCGAGATCCGCACCATACCCACGGAGATTCCCGAGGAGGGGGTAGGCGTGGTGGAGGCGCCACGGGGAACCCTCATCCACCACTACTGGACGGACGAGAGGGGGGTCATCGAGAAGGTCAACCTGATCGTGGGCACCGGGAACAACAACGGCGCCATTTGCATGTCCGTCAAGAAGGCCGCCGAGGGTCTCATCCAGAAGGGCACGGTGGTCACGGAGGGGCTCCTGAACAAGGTGGAGATGGCGTTCCGGGCCTACGACCCCTGCCTCGCGTGCGCCACGCACTCGCTGCCGGGGCAGATGCCGCTCATCTTGAGCATCCGCGACAGCAAGGGGGAGTTGGTCCAAGAGCTCAGGCGAGATTGATGAAGACTTTGATCCTGGGGTTGGGCAATCCCATCCTCTCGGATGACGCGGCGGGCCTGGAAGTGGCCCGCCGTGTTCATTCACTGCTGGGCCGAAAGGAGATCGACCTGATAGAGGCCGCCACGGGCGGGCTCCGGGCCGTTCAGCTCCTGATCGGCTATGATCAGGCTGTCATCATCGATGTGATCCCAGACCGGGAGCACGCCGGGACGGTGTACCGTCTGAGCGCGCAGGAGCTGGGTGACCCGTCGTACCACGCCACGCACGGCGTCGGCCTGGGGCAGGCGATCCAGTGGGGAAGGAAGATAGGGCTGGACCTGCCCGAGACGGTGATCATCTACGCCATCGCGGTGAACGACCCGTGGACGTTCGGCGAGGAGCTCACGCCCGAGATGGCGAAGCTCGTCCCGGAAATCGTCCGAGAGATAGGCGAGGAGGTGGCAGCGCTGTGGGGAGAGGAGACGAGCGCCTAGCATCGGGCGGCCAGGGGGTGTAGGATAAGGTAGAGAGCGGGAGCACCCTGTGATAGGGGTGGATTCCGCTTTGCTCTCTGAGCCGGTTGGAGATCTAGGAAGCGACGCCTGGGGGAACCCCAGGGAGGCTGGATGAGTCCACGGGCACGTGTCGGGGAAGAGGCGATCGGGCCGGTCCGGCCGGCGCGACGGCGAAAGCGAAAGCCTCGGGCCGCCAAGGAGCGCAGGAAGCCTCGCGCTCGTTGTGAGGCCGAGGCGGAGTCGTTCCGCTTCGACGATCCCTACTGGGATGAGGCCTTCGACTCCTACTACGATCCGACTCTGCGAACCTGCTGCCGGATCTGAGGCCCAGGGAGCGTCTGTCTCGGGGCACTGCGAAAGGAGGGAACCGTGGCCAAGGTTGCATCATTCGGTGCGTACATTCCTCTCTTCAGGCTCTCCAGGCAGGAGATGGGAAACGCCTGGGGGGTGCCGGCTGTCCCCGGCGAGCGGGCGGTGGCCAACGCCGACGAGGACAGCCTTACTATGGCGGTGGCCGCAGGGTTGGACTGCCTGGCGGGGATAGACGCGTCCAGCGTGGACGGCCTGTTCTTCGCCAGCACTACCGCGCCCTACAGCGAGAAGCAGTCGGCGGGGGTGATAGCGGCCGCCCTGGACATGCGCCGGGACATCAACACGGCGGACTTCGGCGGGTCGCTGCGCGCGGCTACGACGGCCCTGCGGGCGGCGGCGGACGCCGTGGACAGCGGCTCGGCGGGGAGCATCCTGGTGGTCGCCGCGGACTGCCGGCTCGGCGAGCCGGAGTCGATGTGGGAGCAGCTTCTGGGCGACGGGGCCGGTGCGGTCCTGGTCGGCAAGAAGGGGGCGGCGGACTTGCGCGGCTTCCACTCCGTGGCCGGCGAGCAGGTGGGCGCCTGGCGTCGCACTGAGGACCGCTACGTCCGCTCGTTCGAGGCGAAGGCTGAGACGCAGTACGGGTATGTGCGGAGCGCGATTCAGGCAGGGAAGGCCGTCCTGGAGAAGGAGAAGGTGGCCCCAGGCGACCTGGCCAAGGGGGTCATCACCGCCATGGACCCGCGTAGCCTGGGGACGGTGGCCCGTAGCCTGGGCCTGGAGGCTGACCATCTCCAGGACATCCTGTTCCTCTCGGTGGGCAACCCGGGGGCGGCCCTGGTCCTGATGATGCTGGCGGGAGCCCTGGAGCAGGCCAAAGCAGGCGAGAAGCTGCTGGTGATCAACCACGGTGACGGCGCCGATGCCTTCCTGGTGGAGGTGGCGGAGGCCTTCGCTCCGGCGGACGGGCGCAAGGGGCTGGTGGGGAACCTTCTCCAGAAGCGGAACCTGCCCAACTACACCGCTTATGTCCACTTCCGCAAGCTCATGGAGCGGGAGGTGCCCATTCCCAGGGCGTCGGCGGTCACGTACTGGCGTGACAGCAAGATGGAGCTGAACTTCCACGGCGCTCGGTGTCGGAAGTGCGGTGCCGTGCAGTACCCGATCCCCCGCGTGTGCGGCGAATGCAGAACCAGGGACGAGCTGGACGAGATCAAGCTGGACAGGACCGGCACCGTCTACACATTCACGCTTGACCACCTGGTGGAGAACCAGTATCTCAACGTGCCTGTGCCCCGGCTGGTGGTGGACCTGGAGGCCGGCGGCCGCGTGTTCCTGGAGATGACCGACGGCGACCCGCAGGAGGTGAAGGTCGGCATGCCCGTGGAGGTCACCTTCCGCCGCTTGCACGAGGGGTCAGGATTCCACAACTACTACTGGAAGTGCCGGCCTCTGCCGGCAGCAGCCTAGCACGGAGCGACACCTCCATCGGAGGAGCAGGAGGAGAATGTCATGGGAAGCATCAAGGACAAGGCCGCCATCATAGGCGTGGGCTGCACCAAGTTCGGCGAGATCTGGGAGAAGGACGCGGAGGACCTTATGGTGGAGGCCGCCTACGAGGCGCTGGACGATGCGGGGATCACCCCGGATGACATCGAGGCGACCTGGGTGGGGGTCCTCTACAACTTCACCGGCATAAGCGGCAGCACCGCCACCGAACCCCTCAAGCTCTTCGGCAAGCCGTCCACGCGGGTGGAGAATTTCTGCGCCTCGGGCATGGACGCCTTCCGCAACGCCTGCTATGCGGTCGCCTCCGGCGTGTACGACGTGGTGCTCGCCTGCGGGGTGGAGAAGCTGATGGACACGGGCGGCTCGGGCCTGCCGACGGGGGACATCGGACACCCGGTGCTGGGCAACGTCAGCGCCCCGGGGATGTTTGCGCTGGCGGCTACGCGCTGTTTCCACGAGCACGGCTGGACGAAAGAGGACCTGGCTCACGTAGCGGTGAAGAATCACAAGAACGGCGCGCTTCACCCGAAGGCGCACTTCCGCCGCCCCATCACCGTGGACGACGTGCTGAAGGCGCCGATGATCGCCTGGCCGCTAGGGCGGTTCGACTGCTGCGCCATGTCGGACGGGGCGGCGGCGCTGGTGGTGACGCGGCCTGAGATCGCCGAGAAGAGCAAGCACAAGGATGACTACGTCTCGGTCAAGGCGAACGCTCTGGCCGTAGACACTCTGCAGCCGATGTACCGGGCGTCCTTCGATTACCTGGGCTTCCCGGCGACGCAGGCCGCAGCGAGGCTGGCCTACGAGGAGGCGGGAATCAAGAACGCGGCCAAGGAGATCAGCTTCGCTGAGGTGCATGACTGCTTCACCATCACCGAGATCCTGAACTACCAGGACCTTCAGTTCTGCGAGCCGGGCCAGGGGGCGAACTTCGTGCGAGAGGGCCACGTAGAGGTTGACGGTGAGCTGCCGGTCAATCCCAGCGGGGGTCTGAAGTGCTTCGGCCATCCCATCGGCGCCACGGGGTGCCGGATGCTGTACGAGGTGACCAAGCAGCTCCAGGGTCGCGCGGACGGGGCTCAGGTGAAGGACCCGCGCCTGGGGCTGGCCCACAACCTGGGAGGACCGGCGTCGGTCTGCTCCGTCACCATCCTGGGGCGTCCGGAATAGAGATAGAGGCTGATCGACGAAGGGCCGCTCGCCAGCGAGCGGCCCTTCGCACGGGCTACGCGCCGTGGTTTCGGGAGCGGGGCCCGACAGGGCAAATGGCGCTACATCTCGTCCGGCATCAGGACCGTCGATGGGGCGCGCGCTTGTGCGCTCCTGACGTCGCGAAGGCCCCGCCGGTGTTCTCCTCCAGCCACGCCAGCCCCAGGCAGACCGCGGGGCACCTCGCATCGCGCAAGGGGGCCCCTGCGTGAGGATGCCACTGAAGGGCTCGGAGACCTTCCGGGGCTGGTGGATCCTCTCCCTCGCCGCCATCCTCAACGGGTACGGGGCGGGCGTCAACTTCTACGGCTTCAGCGTGTTCTTCAACCCCATGCGGGAGGAGTTCGGCTGGTCCAGGGCGGAGACCGCCGGTGTCTTCTCGCTGTCGCGACTGGAGGGGGCTCCGCTGGGGCCCGTCATCGGCTGGCTCATCGACAGAGTCGGTTCGAGGAAGATGATGGTGGCGGGTCTGGCGATCACCGGTACGGGCTTCATGAGCATGTACTTCATCCAGTCTCTGTGGATGTTCTACGTGATCTATGGGGTGGTGATCGCGACGGGGTTCAGTATGGGCTTCTTCCAGGCGCCGCAGGCTATGGTCGCCAACTGGTTCCTGCGGAAGCGTTCTCGGGCGCTGGCCTATCTGGCGATAGGGGCGGGCATCGGGGGAGCGGTCATGGTGCCGGTGATGGGCCAGTTCATGGGGGTGGTAGGCTGGCGGTGGACCGCCGTGTCCGCGGGCGCTCTCATGTGGGTGCCGGGGATCCCGCTGGCCCTTACGCTAAGGCACCAGCCCGAGGATGTCGGGCAGGTGCCGGACGGCCTGCGCGCGCCACCAAGGTCCCGGGCCGCGGACAACCCAGATGTCGCGCGCTCGGCGGCGATGGGGCAGACCGAGGCCGCGGAACCGGGGGAGCCGGAGTTCACGGTGGGGCAGGCGGTGCGAACGTCAAGCTTCTGGATGCTGCTGCTGGCCATGAGCTTCAGGTCGGCCATCCTCAGCTCGATAGTGGTGCACCAGATCGCCCATCTAGAGGACATCGGCATCGCCCGGCATACCGCGGAGTCGGCCCTGGGCTTCATGATCCTGTTGAGTATTCCCGGCCGCGCCTTGTTCGGGTGGATGGGCGACAGGATCAGCAAGCAATACCTGCTGGCGGTCGCCTCGGTCCTTCAGGGCATCGGGATCTTCATCTTTGCGAACGCTACCGGTCTAACCCACGTGTGGCCGTTTCTGCTCATCTACGGGCTGGGCTATGGCGGGGCGATCCCGCTGACGCAGGCCCTCCGGGCGGACCTTTTCGGACGGAGGGCGTTTGCCACCATCGGCGGGATCATCATGCCCGCCACCACGGTGGGGGCAGTCCTGGGCCCGATCTTCGCGGGCTACATGTACGATGCGACGGATAGCTACCGCATCGCCTTCTACACGTTCGTGGTGCTGATCCTGCTGTCGGGGCTGACGTTTCTCTTCGTGAGGACTCCCAAACCGCCCGTGCCGGAGCCCGCGTACGCGGGCTAGTGAGCGGCCGAGGGGGCCGACGCCGTTGCGTTAGAACCAGCGCCGCCAGCGGAAGAAGGCGATGAGCGCCAAAGCGATGATGACCATGGACCCCAGCATGCCGAAGTAGCCCCATTGCCAGCCCAGCTCAGGGAGGTTCTCGAAGTTGGTGCCGTAGATGCCGGAGATGAGCGTGAGGGGCAGGATGATGGTGGCGACTATGGCGAGAACCTTCATCACCTCGTTCATGCGGTTGTTCATAGAGGCGAGGTAGGTGCTGAGCACGCCGTCGGCCAGCTCACGCAGGTTCTCCACCATGTCCACCACTCGCACGACGTGATCGTACATATCGCGGAAGTAGATGCGCATCTCCTCCCGGACCAGGGCGGGGAACTCGCCCCGGGCGAAGCGGTTCACCACGTCGCGTTGCGGTAGGACGGTGCGGCGCAGGCGCTGAGCGTTGTGCTTCAACAGCAGGATGTCCTGTAGCGTGCCCTTATTCGGACTCGCCAGCACCTCCTCCTCCAGCCGGCCCAGCACGTCGTCCATCTCCTCCACCGGCGGTAGGAAGTCGTCAACGAGGGCGTCCAAGAGGGCATGCGCCAGATAGTCGGCGCCGCGACCAAGAAGGAGGGCGCCGTTCTCCTGGCAGCGGCGCCGGAGGTCGGCCACCGCCGGCAGGGGAAGGCCGTGAAAGCTGACCACGTAGTTCTTGCCCAGGAACAGGTCCAGCTCCGTGGTCTCCAGGCGGGCGGAGCGGGTCTGGAAGCTGAGGCCCTGGGTGATGATGAACAGGTACTGGTCGTAGTCGTCGATCTTGGGCGTATCGACGTGGCGGTTGAGGCAGTCGTCTACGGCCAGGTGATGAAACTGGAAGACGGAGCTGAGGACTTCCGTCTCCTCGGCGCTGGGGCTCTCAAGATCCAACCAGAGGACGCCCTCCCCGCCAGCGAGGGCCTGGGCCATGGCCTCGCGGGAGAGGTTGCTGTCGAGAGTGCCGTCGGGCCGCCGGAAGTAGGAGCTGATCACGGCTGCACCTCGCGCTGTGCTCAATCTGTGAGGCGCTAGCATTCTACACCCATGGCCAGCGGTGACAAAGAGATGCCTGCGAGAGAAGTCGTCGCCGGCGTTGCGTTCCGTTTCCTGAAGGGGTAAGCATATCGGCATGAGCGACGAAGAGGCATGCCGCGCACGCGGGCCCGTGAGGCGCCGCTGGGCTTCTGACAGACGAACCAGTTCCGGGGTTGGCCGACTTCCCGTCAGCGGCCCCGGTCATCTGATCACGGCGGCGGCAGCGAGCGGACATACCTGCTGCGCGCTCGACAACTCTGGTGGAATGCCGACGCAGGCCGGCAGGAACGTTGCCAGGCAAGACACGCCCGTGGCCGTCATGAGAGGGCCGGCCCAGCACCTGTCACGGTTGATGGCGGCATGGTGCTGGTCACGCTGCACACATGGGTAGGCGACCAGCCGGCTTCCTGGAGGACCGGCAGTAGCCTTGACAGGAGGAGCCACATCGATCAAGAGTAACAGGCATGGAGGTTTCATCCGCCTGTTTGTAGAACGCAGGCGCGATGGTGGCGGGGTTCCGCAGAGTACTGTCAGCCGTTGAATGGGGGTACGGCCAGCCGTGGCGGTCTGGCTGTACTTGTATGCAGGCTTAGGACCCCCAGGCTGGCCATGCTCTGCCACGGGTCCCTGCGACAAGGGAGGTGAGTACGTGAAGCACTCATGGCGCGTGGTAGCAATAGTCGCCGGAGCTGTGATTGCAGCGAGCCTGGCAGCAGCCTGCGGCGGCACCTCGGTCTCCGACCTGGAGGTGGGCGACTGCATCAGAGACGCCATTCCGATGGGCGAGGTCAAGACGGTGCAACTGGTGGATTGCTCAGAGCAGCACTACGCACGCGTTTTGGCCCTGTTCGACGTCGAGGAGGTCGAGGATTCCGAGTTTCCGGGCCTGGAGGAGCTAAACAGCATGGCGCAGGAGCGGTGCCCGCCAGAAACGACCAATACCATGCTCCCAACGGAGCGGTCGTGGAATGAGGCGGGGGACCGGGAAGTCATCTGCCTGGGGGAATAGCTCATCCGACGGGCATTGAGCCAGCTTCGGTCTGGTTCTCGCCCGGGACTTGATGAGCCAGAGGGAGGGGTTACCAATGTGGAGGCGATCATCCGAGAATGAGGGGTTCCGTGTTAGCAGCCCACTATGGCTGTTTGGCGTAGCTGCGCTCGTCGTGGGCCTCATCGTCCTGGGCGACGGGGTCGCGAGGCTGGTGCAGCTTCAGGAAGAGATCCCCGGCAATCTCGTTCCGTGGTTCAGGGCCAGATTCAATGAGGATCCCGCCCGCGGCTACCATCTGGTCGTCAACGTGGTCTTCAGCGTTGTGGGCGTGGCGGTGGGGTTGGTGCTGGCCATCTTCGGTCTGGCGAACCTCCGCCCGATGCGAGGGACGTCCGCGGGGGCCCCCGCGTTGAGCAGCACGGGCGAGGTTGCGCATGCGATACGAGAGGGAGAGATGCCGTCCTTCCGGCCGATCCGTTCTCTGGGCTCGTATCTGTTTCAGGGGATCTCTGGCGGCCGTTTGGCCTTTCTGCCTGAGGCCGCCCGCGGTGTCTTCCTGGAGAACGTACGGTTCTTGAGGACCGCAGTCGTCCTGATCTCCATCGTGGTCGTTGTCTTCTACTTCAAGAGCTACGTGTTCTCAGCCGTGGATCCGCCTCCGAGCCTTCCCTCGGGGAGCAGCCTGCTGGCGATCATCTGCTCTATTTTGGCGGTCAAGCTGGTCGCTAACGCCCTTCTCACTCCGTTCAGCGCCCCCTCTCTGCGAGGCGCGAGCGAGGGTCAGACTGTCACCAATGCAGGCGATCCGGCTACCGCGCACTGGCGCCTGAAGGAGGCTGCGCAAGGGCTGGCACCTCCTGGAGGGTCGGCGAGGGTCTGGGAGCAGAGCCTCGATCTCAGCGGCGGCGGCATCGCCGATCGAGGCACGGCAAAGGGCCATCTTCTTGTCGAGACTGGAATAGAATCTGCCTCTCCTCCGAAGCCGTACGCGGCTCTTCTCCTCCTGGCGGCGGGAATGGTCCTTTTGCCGCTGGGTCTGCTGCAGCTTATCCACCTGGACGTAGCCCGGCCTCTGTTCGACACTCGAGACGCGTTCCTCCGCCAGACCCTGCCGGTTGCCCTCACCGACACGGCTATCTTCCTGCTGTGCGCGTTCTATGGCGGCCAGTTCCTTCGCCAGGCGAGGACGTTGGCGGCCAGGGTGCGCTACAGGTCGGTGACGTACCTGATCGAGATGTCCGGCGCCTACGGTCGGGCGGCGCTCCATGTCGGCAAGGCCGTGGACGATTCCATCGAGTCGGAGACGGTCGCGGTAGGCAGTGACCTTTCCATCAGCTACCACGCGGCAGATCTGCTCACCGAGGGCGGTCAGGCCGACTCCCCGAGATACGCTGTCGCCCTGGCGCCTCCCGAGCGGGTTGAGATGGCTTTCGACTCATTCCGAAGGGAGATCGAGGAGTTCGCGGCCAGGGGCATCGAGATCCGAGGGCCGGCGGCGGTCAGTCCGGAGCTGGTCCGGATCGCGCAACTCAACGCGAGGATGTGGTCGGGCAGGATGGCGGCGACGAGGGGTTCGGAGCCAGAAGAGGTGGAAGCGGGGGAGGCCGCGCCGCTCTGGCTGACGAGAGCCGGCGAGACTACACCCGCGAGCAGGCAAGGGCGATGTCCGGCCTGCGGTGCGGAGATCGAGTCGGAGGCGAACTTCTGCCCGTCCTGCGGCCAAGGTCTGCGTCAGGCCGATTCTTCAGAGGCGCCTCGCGCGGGCGGCGCGGGTGATTGAGGGGAACGCCGCTAGAAGGGGCGCTACGGCGGGGCCTGGCACGCATGGCCTGACTGCGCCAGCACGAGCAGCACGTCGTCTATGACGGTGATGGCCCCGTCAGGCGCACCGGACCAGTTTGCGCCCGGCGAGCGGTCGTAGAGGAGACCGTCGTCCAGAGTGTCCCCGTTGTTGTCCTGGTCGTAGTCCCTGTCGTCCGGGGTGGCGAGCAAGCCGTCCGGTCCGAGGTTCGGTGGGCCGCCATCGGAGGTGCCCGCGTACTCCAGCACGGCCAGGAGGTCACGGGCGATGGTGACGGCCCTGTCCCTGTCGTCGAGGGTGCCGCCGTTGAAGGCGGTCGGCACCGGCACGTCGTAGAAGTCGTGCGGGTTGTTGGGGTCGCGGGTGCCGCCCAGCGCGGGGCCGGGGCCCAGCTCCTGCGCGTCGGTGCAGCCGTCACCGTCGCTGTCCGGTGACGAGACGGCGAAGTGGATGACCGCTATCACCAGGTTTGCCTGGAAGACGTCCGGGTCAGGGTCGCTGTCCACCACGAGCAGCGAGGCCAGGCGAAATCCGTCCGGGCTGAACGAGGAGTCCGCTACCCCCATCTGGACTCCCCCTGCGTACTCCGGCCAGCCCGGCTCGTTGAAGTGCGTTACCTGCTCGAGCGCCGAGCCGTCGTCGGCGTCCATCAGGTAGTACTCGCCGGTTCGGGGCTGCGTCGTCCAGTCCTGCGATGGGTCGGCGGGCCCCCATCCCATGTGCGACATGAAGAGCATCCGCTCGCCGTCGTTCGTGTAGGAGGTATCCTCGTCCCAGATGTCCTGGCTTCGCGTCAGGTTCACCAGCTCGTGCGTCGTCACGTTGTAGCGATAGATGTCCATGCCGTACTCGTGCTGGCCCGGCTCCAGGTTCCCGACGACGGCGATCTCGTCGTCGTGGCCCGGCCGGAAGCCCATGCTCTCGGCGAACCAGCCGCCCGGGGGCTCCGGCACGAAGACATCCGCCACGTTCTCCAGGTGCGGCCCACCGTCGAGCGAGAAGTCCGCCATCACGACCTTCCACTTGCCCCATGCCGAGTCCGGATGGTCGCCGTAGCGCTCCGTCCAGAGGAGCTTGGAGCCGTCGCTGTTGAAGTGCGGGTGGAGGACCGCCGTCACGGGGTGTGCGGCCAGGTAGTCCGTCCAGGTGTACGGCGGGTGGAAGGTCAGCTTGAAGAACCGGTCCTCGGCGAAGGAGTAGGCCCAGAGGTTCGCGAAGCAGCCGACGCCCGGGTAGGCGGCCCAGCGGTTCTCCTCAAGGTAGTGCTCCGGCTCCTCGGACTGAAAGACGATGTACTGGCCCGAGGGGTGCCAGGCCGGGTTCCCGTTCTCCCTCTGGGGGATGTCCGGACGGCCGCAGGTGATGCAGAGCGTGCCCGAGCCGTCGGCGTGCATGGTGTAGATGTCGTGGAACGTGTCATCCGCCCACATGTCGAAGGCGATCAGGTCCGCGTCCACCGGTGACCACTCGACCCGCCCGCCTCGCTCCGGGATGAGCACCGTCACCGACGCCACGGGGAGCTGTGCAGAGTGGGCCGGGGCCGGCGGCAGCGCCGCCCCCAAGCCGAGCGCCAGCGCAACGATGAGCATCAATCGGGCCATGCGACCTCTCGCTGCCAGACGTTGCAGCCGCCCTCCGGCGAGCCGTCCATTCGGAGATGATCTCGTTCCAGCATGCGCCTGCCTGGTGGCATTATATTATGGCGGCCCGCTGGGCGAACGGGAGGGGGCGGCCCTGGCGGCCGCCCCCTCGTGGTTGGGGTGCAGGCTCGTCGCGTCGAGCCCTACGCCGGCGGCTGGCAGGTGTAGCCGGTCTGGGCCAGCGCCAGCAGCATGTCCGCGATGATGCTCACCGCACCGTCCGGCACGCCCGAGCGGGCGCCCGCCACCGAGCGGTCGTAGGCGCGGCCGTCATCGACGGTGTCCGCGTTGACGTCCTGGTCGTAGCACCTGTCGTCGGCGTTGCCCGAAATGCGGTCCGGCCCGCTGTTGCACGCACCGCCGTCGGAGGTGCCCGAGTACTCCAGGACGGCCAGGAGATCGTCAACGATGGTGATGGCGTGGTCCCTGCTGTCGAGGCCGCTGGGGTCGCCGCTGATGTGGCCGCCGCTGAAGAGGGTGGGCACGGGGACGTCGTACCAGTCCCAGGGGTCCGAGGGGTCGGCTGGCGGGCTGAGGGTGGGCTCGACGCTGTCCCAGCAGCCGTCGCAGTCGGCGTCGTCGGGGAACACGCACTCACCCGGAGCGAGCGTCGGCGTTGGCGTGGGCGTGGACGCCGGCGTTGGGGTCGCCGTGGGGGTGCTTGTCGCGCCGCCCGGGCTCGTGCTTAGCCGGTAGCTTCGGGCGGTGGACGAGCTGGGGTTGGGCGCCGTCTGCGATTGGTTGGTGAGGACGGCCACCACAGCGGCGCAGCCAGCGGCGTCAAAGCCTGTCAGGGTGCTGGAGCCGCCGGGGCCAACGACCGTCGGGAGGGCGCTGACCTGGACGGCCGAGCCGGTGTCGCAGGCGACGCTGCCCCGTATCTGGCCGCCGGCCGACGTGTTCTGAAGGGTCACGTCGTAGGGACCGCCGCCAGTGGGGAGGCTGACCCAGTTGAGAGCGTAGTTGTCGACCACACTGCCGACGTAAGCACCCCCAACGGAGGCGATGCTGCCGTGAACGGTCGTGGCGCCTGCGGCGCTGACGTACCCGGAGCCTTCCTCGAGGCAGTAGGGGTAGACGTAGCCGCCACCGCAGGACCTGTTGAACTTGACGGCGATGGCGTAGGCGTGGTAGGCGTCGGCCAGGGTGGTGCCCTGGTTGACCAGAGCTGTGTTGATGGCAGGCAGCATGTTGCTGCTTGCGCTCTGGCTGGTCCCCTCCCAGAAGTCCTGCATGACATCTTCGCCGCCGCCCGCGATGCCCGTTCCGTATCGCTCGGTCAGGCCGCGCAACGTGATCCAGTACGGGTAGGGCGAGGCGGTGTAGTGGCCCATGCTCTGGGAGAATACGGGCCACAGGTAGTTGTAGTTGTCGTTGGAGGAGTCGAAGACCTCGTCCTCCATCCAGGTGGCGCCGCCCTCTATGAGGGCGCTGTCGGGAGCGTTGGTCCCGGTCAGCGCGCCGTAGCCGAACTGGATGGAGTGATTGAACTCGTGGGCGGCCGTGGCGTCGAGGGCCCGCTGTGGCGAGCCCGGGAAGCCGGAGTAGTCCCGATTCAGGACCATGCACGACGCGTAGGCGTCCACGTCGTTCCAGGCGGTGTTCGGGTTGTCGCCCACAAGGCCGGCGTGCGTGCCGCTGCTCGAGACGTAGCCGTAGAGTCCACTACCCAGGTTATCGATGCGCACGTGGTAGCGATTGCCCGGGGGCGGATTGCTGACGAGCACCGGCGGAGCGGCCCAGCCAAAGGCCGTCACCTCCGTGGCCCAGGTTGTCTCCAAAGAGGTGGTGTAGTCATTGATGTTCAGGCCAGCGGCGATGGTGTCGTAGTCCACGTGGAAGTGGGTCGTGTCTACCGTCCAGGGCAAAGGCGAGCTGGCGGTGTCGCAGGTGCCGCTCAGCATGCTCTGGATGGCCGAGCGGGTGGCCGCGGATCGCACCTCACCCAGGGACTTCTGAAGCCGGAGAAGCGGCACTGTGCCATGCCATGGGACGTTGCTGCGGTACTCGAGCGGGAGTTTCTCGTAGTCGGCGAGGGCGTAGGCCAGGTAGAGAAGCTCAGTGTCCGGGTCGATGCGGCCGCTCGCCCGCGCGGCCTCGATCAGCTCGGGCGTGGCGAGGCCTTTCTGGCCGGCGTTCGGTCGCCCCTGAAGGCTACTGCCTGCGGGGTCCGAAGCGCCGGACGGAGCGGACTGGCGGACGGCGGTTGCTCCGGACTGTATTACCGCCGTCAGCAGGACAGCGAGTACAAAGATCGCGGTGAGCGTCTTTCGCATGGCCAACGACTCCCTTCATCCGCCGCGCGCACCGGATGGCTTGTCGCGCTGCCGGCGACCGCTGGCGGTGTCGCCATCGACGCGAGCAGGCGACCGACACACAGGCTCACAAGCGGATTCACCAGATCCGCATGCGCAGCCTCGGCCCGCAGCGGTCGCGGCCCACCTACAGGATCACCGGCCGACGCGCTGGCGTCTATCGGGGTATCCCGGCAATTGGGGAGCGACGCCTGGGGCGCCGCCGCGATAGGCGGCGACGGAGTCCGGGCAGCGCACAGGTTAGTGTCCCTAAGCCTCTACCCTCCAGACGTGCACCAGGGACTTGTCGCCATCGGCCAGGGGCTCGAAGACGTACAGCAGCCCCCGCT
>CAZFGZ010000039.1:0-13919 GCA_964518585.1 uncultured Dehalococcoidia bacterium
GCGGAGGAGATCGCCGAGGCCGAGCGGCTTTACCCGCGGGAGTGGCTGGAGGCCGCCATCCGCGAGGCAGTCGCCCTGAACCATCGAAGCTGGCGCTACATCTCGCGCATCCTGGAGCGCTGGGCAGCAGAGGGGCCCACATATGCGAAGGCTGGACGAGATTCTGCGGACGATTTCGAGCGGCGCTACCTCAGCGGCAGGTACGGACGCATCCTCAAGCGCTGAGGTCTCGCCCTCGCAGGACGAAGGCGCCTGCCCCCTCTGCGGGGGCGCGGGCTTCGTCCGTCGCGACGTCCCCCTCGGCCATGCCGATTTCGGCCGGGCGGTCCCCTGTCGCTGCGTCGAGGAGGAGGCGGAAGATCAGCGCCTCGCCCGCCTCCAGCGCTACAGCAACCTCGGCCCCCTCACCCGCCTCACCTTCGACAACCTCATCCAGCGCGGCCGCAGCGCCCGCCCCTCGGACCAGGAGCGGTTCATGCGCTGCGCCCAGGATGCCCGCGCCTTCGCCCAGGAGCCCGAGGGCTGGCTCGTCCTCCACGGCGCCAGCGGCTGCGGCAAGACCCACATCGCCGCCGCCGTCGCCAATCGCTGCCTCGAGCTGGGCACGCCCGCCCTCTTCGTCGTCGTCCCCGACCTCCTCGACCACCTGCGCGCCGCCTACAACCCCGGCAGCGAGGTCGGCTACGACCAGCTCTTCGAGCAGGTGCGCAACGCCCCCGTCCTCATCCTCGACGACCTCGGCACGCAGAGCGCCACCCCGTGGGCCCAGGAGAAGCTCTTCCAGCTCATCAACCACCGCTTCAACGCCAGGCTGCCCACCATCGTCACGACCAACGTCTCGCTCTCCCAGCTCGACGAGCGGCTGCGCACCCGCCTCACCGATCCCGCGCTGGCCCGCGTCTACCTCCTGGAGGAGAGCCGCCCCCTGGAGTACCGCGAGCTGGACGTGCTCAGCCATCCCCTCATCAGGGATATGACCTTCGAGAGCTTCGACATCCGGGGCTACGGCCTCAATCCGGAGGAGCGGCGCAGCCTGGAGAACGCCTATCGTCAGGCCCTCGCCTTCGCCGAGCAGCCCGAGAACTGGCTCGTCTTCATGGGCCGCCACGGCTGCGGCAAGACTCACCTCGCCGCCGCCATCGCCAACTACCGCCAGCAGCGCGGCGAGCCGCCCTGCTTCGTCGTCGTCCCGGACCTGCTCGACTTCCTGCGCCAGAGCTTCAACCCGGACAGCCCGCTCAGCTACCACCAGGTCTTCGAGGAGGTGCGCGCGGCGCCTCTCCTCATCCTGGACGACCTGGACACCCAGACCGGCATCCCCTGGGTCCGCGACAAGCTCTTTCAGCTCCTCAACTACCGCTACACCGCCCGCCTGCCCACGGTCATCACCACCGCCGCCAGCCTGGACGACCTGGGCGACCGCATCGCCTCCCGCCTCGTGGACCCCGCGGTCTGCTCCGTCCTGCCGATACGCGCGCCCGGCTACCGCTCCGACGTCGGCGGCGGCGAGCCGAAGCAGGAGCGGCCCAGGCGCGGACGGCCCAAGCGCTAGCAAAGTGCCGAAAAAGCCACCGCTCGCCCTTCGACCAGCTCAGGACGAGCGGTTCTCGGATTCCGCTCGTGGTGAGCCTGTCGAACCACGAGCGGCCCACTTCGATCTTTCGGCACCCCGCTAGGCGCCCAGCTTCACCCACTCCCTCAGCGCCTGTTCGGTCGTCGGGAAGGCCAGCTCCTCCCAGGGGATGGCCTCCGGCGTGAACCAGCCCACCTCGAGCGCCTCCTCGCCCGGCTGCGGCTCCTCCTCCGGCGCCTGCGCCCGGAACACCACCACCACGATGCCTATATCCCGCCGCGTGTACGCTCCCAGGATCGCCCCCAGTTCCACCGAGACCCCCACCTCCTCCTCGGCCTCGCGCCGGGCCCCCTCCTGGGCGGTCTCGCCCACCTCCAGAAAGCCGCCTGGGAAGGTCCAGTAGCCCCGACGCGGCTCCAGCGCGCGCCGCATCAGCAGGATGCGCCCGTCTCGCTCGGGGATGGCCGCTGCCACCACGCGCGGGTTCAGGTAGTGAATGAAGCCGCAGCTCTCGCATACCAGCCGCGCTCGCTGCTCCGCCGGCACGAATTGATCGCGCAGGCATCCGCCGCACTGATGGCAGAAGCGAGGGATAGGCATCTCTTCAGAAGTAGCCCAAAGATGGTGCACGTTGACGGATTATCGCAATCGAACTGCTTGACTTATCATTCAGTCTTGCCTAAACTCCGCTGCGTGGCCCCGCATCCGGTCCTGGATAGGTCCCGCGCGGTGACCAACTACCTGTCAAGGAGGAACCCAAAAGGTGGCGTTTGAGGACAAGAACATCGTTTGCCGGGATTGCGGTGCCGAATTCGTCTTCACAGCGGGCGAGCAGGGGTTCTATCTGGAGAAGGGCCTCCTCAACGAGCCCCAGCGTTGCCCAACCTGCCGGGCCAGCCGTCGGCGGGAACGATCGAACAGCCGGGAGATGACCACAGTGGTTTGCGCCGCCTGCGGCGCCCAGACCACGGTGCCCTTCGTGCCTCGTCTGGACCGACCGGTCTACTGCAGCGACTGCTTCGAGAAGGTACGCTCCGGCGTCGCAAGTTAGGCCCCGATAGGACGCGCCGCACGAGCCGGCCGTGGCCGGCTCCAGCCCTCTCCCTTCGACAGCACGGGCCTGCCCGAGCCGCGGCTGGCTCACGGGCTGGGCGCGGCCGCTTCCGGCGGCGAGACCGCGTGCCCTTCTACCCAGATCTCGCCGCCCTCGCCCACTTCCTTCTTCCAGACCGGGACGATCTCCTTCACCCGGTCCACCGCCTGCTGACACGCCTCGAACGCCTCCCTACGGTGGGGCGAGGAGACGGCCACCATCAGCGCCGCTTCGCCCACCTCTAACCGCCCCATCCGGTGGATCATCCCGATCTCCGTGATCGGCCAGCGGGCCCTCACCTCCTCGGCCACCTCGCGCATCTTCTTGATGGCCATGCCGCGATAGGCGTCGTACTCCAGGTACTGCACACGCCGTCCCTCGTTCACGTTGCGCACGACCCCGTAGAACAGGACCACCGCGCCCGACTCGTCCTTCCGCACGAAGTCCATCAGCCGCTGCGGGTCCAGGGGCTCGCTCGTCACCTCGAACATGCTAGCCTCCGCTGATCGGCGGGATGAGGGCGACCTCGTCCCCGTCCCGGACCTGCTGGTCGCTTGCCACGTACTCCTCGTTGACCGCCCAGACCAGAGTAGGCAGGAGCGTCCCGATGATCGGGTGCTCCTCCACCAGCCGGTCGCGCAGGTCGCCCACGGTGGCCCCTTCCGAGAGCTCGAGCGTCACCTCGCGCTCGCCCACCAGTTCGCGCAGCGCAGCGAACAGCCTCACCTTGACCTTCACGTCCCGCTCCCGGCGGATACCGCCTCCAGCACTCCAGTATACCGGAGGCCCCGCGAGGCTGTCGAAGGTCACTCGTCCGTCCGCCGGCTGCTTGGCCTCCAGGCCGATGCTTTGGGCCGCCGCGCCCGCCGTCATGCTGTCCAGCGTTGTCCCGCGCGGCCCGGCGCCGCTATACTGCCCACGATCTCCCCCTGGAGGCGCCGGTGACGGCCTCACTCCTGGCCCGTCTGCGGCGGGCCGCTCTGGACCTGGTGTTCCCGCCCCGCTGCGCCCTCTGCGGCCGCGGCGGACTCTTCCTCTGCGATGAGTGCGCCGCCTCGCTCACCCGGGCCCTGCCGCCGCGCTGCCCCCGCTGCTGGCGGCCCACAGCCGCCCCCGAGCCCTGCCTCGAGTGCCTGGACCGCTCCTCGCCCCTCGAAGGCGTTCGCTCGACCTTCCTCTACCGTGGCCCCGTCCGCGACCTGGTCCACGCCCTCAAGTACCAGGGCCAGGCCGCCCTCGCCGAGCCCATGGCGCGGCTCATGGAGGCGGACCTGCGCCGGCAGGCCGTGGGCGCCGAGCTGCTGGCGCCCGTGCCCCTGTCCGGGTGGAGGCAGCGCACCCGCGGCTACAACCAGTCGACATTGCTGGCGAGGGAGCTGGCCAGGCTGCTCGACCTCCCCCTGGCGAAGGACGCCCTGGCGCGCTCGCGCCACACCCCGCCTCAGGCGCGCGCCGCCACCGCCGACGAGCGGCGGCGCAACGTCGAGGGAGCCTTCGTCTGTCGCCACAGCGGACTGGCCGGCCGCTCGATCCTGCTCGTGGACGACGTCACCACCACCGGCGCCACCCTCGAGGCCTGCGCCGCCGCCCTCAAGGCCGCCGGCGCCGCCCGCGTCCGTGCCCTCACCTTCGCCCGCGAGGACTAGCCGGCGGCTCGTTGCTGGCGCCGCCGCCCTTGCCCTACAATGGAGGCGGTCTCGTTGGTCCATCTCTGTGTGAGCGCTAGAGGCAGGAGCGATGGACGTCATCGTTAAGAGCAAGCACACCGCCGTATCGGAGCAGGTCAAAGACTACGCGCGGGCCAAGGTGGGCAAGCTGGATCGCTATCTGCCGAGCCTGCGCGATGCCGTGGTGGAGATCGCTCGAGAGGGCACCCGCTCGGCGAGCCATCGCTACGTGGTGCAGGTGACGGTCGACTCCAGCGGCACCTACCTCCGCGCCGAGGAGCGGGCCAGCCAGCCGCGCGCCGCCATTGACCAGGCGGTCGACGTCATGGCCCGGCAGATCCGCCGGCACAAGCAGCGCCTCTACGGCCGCTCCCGCAGCACCCTGGCCAAAGAGGTCACCCTCCGCAAAGCCGCCCCCGCCGGGAAGGAGCCCGAGGAGGAAGAAGAGGAGGAGGAGCTGATCCTGGGCAGGGTCGTGCGCGTGAAGCGATTCCGCATCAAGCCCATGACCGAGGAGGAGGCCCTGGAGCAGATGGAGCTCCTGGGCCACGACTTCTTCCTCTTCCTCGACGCCTCCACCGACCAGTACGCCGTCCTCTACCGCCGCCGCGACGGGCACTACGGCCTGATCATCCCGGAGGTATCGTGACCCTTGCCGCGCTCCCTCTCACCGAACCGCGCCGCCGGCCGAGCGCCCGCCCGAGCGCCTGATTGATCGATCGGGGACCGCTGCGTGGCCGATCCTGACGCCAACCCCTCTCCGCCCTCTCTCCCCGTCCTGGTGGTATTCCTGGGTGGCGTCGGCGGCAGCCCCGTCGAGGAGCTGCTGGCCGAGGCCCTGCGCGCGGCCGCCCTGGACAGCCTTGACGAGGCGCTGGCCACCGGCGCCTTCGACAGAGCCGTGCTGGTCACCGACTGCCCGAACCTCGAGGCCGGCGCGCCCGCGGGCGTCACCGTCGATCTGGACGCAGGACCCTTCCACTTCGGCCGCCGCCTCCTCGAGGTCATCCGTCGCTACGAGATCGAGCGCGTTGTCTACTCTGGGGGCGGCAGCGTGCCCCTCCTGCGCGGCTCCGACTTCGCCGCCATCGCTCGCCACCTCCGCGAGGCCCAGGGCGTCGTCATCTCCAACAACTTCTACTCCGCCGACCTCGTGGCCTTCGCGCCCGCCGGCATCCTGGCCCAGCTCGAGCCCCCCGCCAGCGACAACGCGCTGCCCCGCCTCCTGAAGGAGAGGGCTGGCCTCGAGAGCCGCCCCCTGCCCCGTACCTGCGCTACCCAGTTCAACATCGACTCCCCCGGCGACCTGGCCATCCTCAAGCTAGCCGGCGGCGCCGGCCCCCGCCTGACCCGCCTGCTGGATTCCCTTCCCCTGGACGTCGAGCCCTACCGGCGCGCCATCCCCTACCTCACGGACCCCTCGGCCGAGGTGCTCGTCGCGGGGCGCGTCGGCAGCCAGGTCTGGCAGTACCTGGAGCGCGAGACGGCCTGCCGCGTCCGCCTCTTCTCCGAGGAGCGGGGCATGGAGGCCGCGGGCCGTCACCAGGCGGGGCAGGCCCGCTCGCTCCTGGGCTTCCACCTCCAGCAGGTGGGCCCCTCGCGCTTCTTCGAACAGATGGCGGAAATGGCCGACGCCGCCTTCATCGACACGCGGGTGCTCGTGGCCCACCTGGGCGCGCGCCCCTCTCGTGCCGACCGCTTCCTCTCCGACCTCGGCCGCCACGAGGAGATCGCCGACCCCTTTCTGCGCGAGTTGACCGGCGCAGCCGCCCGGGCGCCCATCCCCGTCGTGCTGGGCGGCCACTCCCTCGTGGCGGGCGGCCTTATGGCTCTCACCGAGTCCGCCTGGCGCGAGCACGACCGCGCCCTCGGCCGGGAGTAGCCGGCGCCAGACCCCTGAACCTAGACCCGCGTCTGATAGGTTGGACATGCCGTGCGAAGCTGAGAGCGTGTTGGGAAAGGCCCTCGCCCCCGTCCTGTCATTCTGAGCGAAGCGAAGAATCTCCCCCACGCAGACCCTTCGCTTCGCTCAGGGTGACAGGGGCAGAAGCGCGCGGCAGCAGACCCTTTGTGCCGCGGGGTGAAACCATGTACCAGCCGTCCCTGGCACGCCCCCTTCGTTGACACCCGACAGGCCCTCCGCTACACTCCTCTTTGGAGGTGCAAGTGCCTTCGCCAAGTATCAGGTTCAAGGGCGCTGGACGCGGACCGCATCACCACTAAGGGCTGGTGGTCCTGCCCTCCTCTGAGCCACGTCAGCCCGCGACGTGGCTGTTTCGTTTCCTGGACGCCGCGAGGCCCGTCCTCGCCCGCGGAGAACGGTTAGGAGGCAGAGGTGCTGGAGCTACAGCAAACGGATCCCGAGATCCACTCGCTCATCAAGGCCGAGGAGCGCTACGAGTTCGAGACGGTGCGCCTCATCCCCTCCGAGAACTACGCCTCCACGGCAGTCATGCAGGCGCTGGGCTCGGTCCTGGGGAACAAGTACTCCGAGGGCTACCCCGGCAAGCGCTACTATGAGGGTCAGGTCAACATCGACCAGGTGGAGAACCTGGTGAGGGAGCGGGCCCAGGCTCTCTTCGGCATGGACCACGCCAACGTCCAGCCCTACTCCGGCTCTCCCGCCAACATGGCCGTCTACTACGCCCTGCTCCAGCCCGGCGAGACCATCACGGGCATGAGCCTCCCCCACGGCGGCCACCTCACCCACGGCTGGGAGGTCAGCTTCTCCTCCCGCTTCTACCGCTCCGTCCAGTACGTCGTGGACCCCAAGACCCACCTCATCGACTATGACGCCGTCCGCGACCTCGCCCGCCGCGAGCGCCCAAAGATCATCGTCGCCGGCGCCACCGCCTACCCTCGCGAGTTCGACTTCAAGACCTTCGCCGAGATCGCCCGTGAGGTCGACGCCTACTTCCTGGCCGATATCGCCCACATCGCTGGGCTCATCGTCGCGGGGGTGCACCAGGACCCCGCCCCCTACGCCGACGTCATCACCACCACCACCCACAAGACCCTGCGGGGCCCGCGCGGGGCCATGATCCTCTGCCGCGAAGAGTTCGCCCAGGACATCGACCGGGCGGTATTCCCCGCCCTCCAGGGCGGACCCCACAACCACACCACCGCCGCCATCGGCGTCTGCCTCAAAGAGGCCGCCACCGAGGAGTTCCGCGAGTACGGCCGTCAGATCGTGAGCAACGCCAAAGTCCTGGCCTCCGAGCTGATCGAGCGAGGCTTCTCGCTCATCTCCGGCGGCACCGACAACCACCTCATCCTCATCGACCTCACCGAGAAGGGCGTCTTCGGCAAGAAGACGGCCAGGGCCCTCGACCGGGCCGGCATCGTCACCAACTACAACACCATCCCCTACGACCCCCGCCGGCCCTTCAGCCCCAGCGGCCTGCGCATCGGCACGCCTTCGGTGACCTCGCGCGGCATGAAGGAGGAAGAGATGCGGCAGATCGCCGCCTGGATGGACGAGGTCGTCGCCAACGTCGAGGACGAAGACGTCCTGGAGCGCGTCAAGCAAGAGGTGCGCGACCTCTGCGCCAGATTCCCCGCGCCCGGCATCCGTCTGGACTAGCGGCGTGCCGGGATACCTTCGCCGCCGCAGGCCGCCCGCGACCCGGCCGAGTCGGCGACCGGCCCCAACCACCCTGCTGACGTTGACGGGCGGGCACTCGGGTCCTATAATCTTCCCGTTGCCAAGTAGCGGATCGCATAGGCTGCTTGCACGGCCCGCTCTCCGAACCGACGGGGCGGAGGCGGGCGCCTTTAGCCTGCGATGATTACTATCATGAACCAGGTATTGCGCGACTACGAACTGGTCTTCATCCTTAGCCCGGACATACCCGAAGAGGAGATGCCCGCCGCCATCGACCGCGTCACCCAGGCCGTCACCACCCGCGGTGGCGAGGTGAAAGAGGTGGATCGCTGGGGCCGCAAGAAGCTGGCCTACCCCATCGGCGGGCACGCCGAGGGCAACTACGTGCTGACACAGGTGCGGCTGGACCCCGCCCGCACAGCCGAGCTGGAGGCCGGGTTCCACATCTCCGAGGAGGTCATTCGGCACCTTCTGGTCCGGGTCGGCGAGTAGGAAGCTCGCCGCCCTCACCGGTGCTCGATCGTTGATCTGCTCAGCACAGGCGGGTCGGCGAAAGGAGGAGGCAGATGGCGGGCCTTAACAAAGTCATGGTCATCGGCAACGTGGGGACTGACCCGGAGATGCGCTACACTGCCGGCGGCAACGCGGTTACCACCTTTCGCATGGCCTCCAGCCGCAACTTCACCACCCCCGACGGGGAACGCCGCGAAGAGACCGAGTGGTTCAGCGTCGTCACCTGGGGCAAACTCGCCGAGACGTGTAGCCAGTTCCTTCAGAAGGGACGGCGAGCCTACGTGGAAGGGCGCCTGCAAACCCGCTCCTGGGAAGGACCCGATGGCCAGCGTCGCTTCCGCACCGAAGTCATAGCCAATACCGTCCTCTTCCTCGATCGCCCTCAGGCCACTCCCCTGCCCGAGGAGGAGACGGCCGAGACCGTCGGCCCGGCCACAGAGCCGGAGAACCTGCCTTTCGAGTAGCCCGCACACGGAAAGGGGATAGCGAATCTTGACCACCGAGGACACGGAGCAGCCGGCCGCGCAGCCACAGCAGCCCGCCCCACGGGAAGCCCCCGCCACCGACGAGGGAGCCCCTGGCCGGCCCGAGCGTCGTCGCCGCGGCCGTCCCGGCGGGCGGCGCAAGGTCTGCGCATTCTGCGTGGACCACGTGGACATCATCGACTACAAGGACCCCCTGAAGCTACGCCGCTACCTCTCGGACCGGGGCAAGATCGAGCCCCGGCGGAAGACGGGCACCTGCGCCAAGCACCAGCGGCGCCTCTCGGTCGCCCTCAAGCGCGCGCGACACCTGGCCCTCTTGCCCTACACAGCGGAGCATATCCGGCTGAGCGGGGTCTTCGCTCCCCGCAGTTGATCGCTAGGCACGCGCGGAGGAAAATGATGGGGCTCCCCGCGCGCCTATCTATGCCTGTGGTCGGGGAACCTGGCTGGGAAGAGGGAGTAGCATGTCCAGAGAGAGGCATCGAGAACAGGCCGTCCCGCCCTCCGGCCGCCCCGTAGGCGGCCCGCCAGGACGAGGGGGCGAGCCTCCCCGGCGGCGGCCGAAACGCCAGCGGGGCGCTCGCGCGGCCCGCCGCGCCCGCGCTCAAAAGGACGAGCGGCGCACCCCCAAGGACGAGCGCGAGCGCTTCAATCAGCGCCTCCTGATGGCCGTCGTGGCAGTGGTCATCGTCGCGGCAATCGCTATCGCCGCCTTCGGCTACTATCAGACCCAGATCGCCCCCAAGGGCAAAACCGTCCTTCAGGTCGGTGAAACCAAGTTCACCCTGGGCCACTTCGAGCGCCGCCTGCGCCTGGAGCTGACCAACAGCCCAGCGCTTCAGCAGTTGGGCAGTGATCTGCCCAACTATATCCTCTCGCAGCTCGAAAATGAGGGCGTGCTCCTCGACGCAGCAGCGACGATGGGCATTGAGGTAACCGAGAACGACATCGACATCGAGATCGGGCAGCGCTCGGGGGTCGCCCCGGGGGGCGACGAGCAGCTCTTCGCCTCCGCCTATCGCCAGGAGGTCCGCGACAGCGGCCTGCACACCGACGAGTACCGGCGCATGCTCCGCGCCAGCCTCCTGAAGCGGGCGGTGCTGGCCAAGTTCAGCGCCGAGGCGCCAGCCAGCGCGCCCCAGGCGCGGATGCGCGTCATCGTGCTGGAGACGCAAGAGCAGGCCCAGGAAGCCGTCCGGCGGCTGGGGGAAGGGGAAGACTTCGCCGCTCTCGCTCAAGAGCTCTCCGTAGATGAGACCAGCAAGGAGGCGGGCGGCGAGATCGACTGGGTGATAGAGGGCACGATGCCCTCCACCATCGATGACTTCGTCTTCTCGGCCGAGCCGGGCACGGTCAGCGGACCTCTGGCCGCATCCGGCTACTACGCCGTGGTCGAGCTCTTGGAGCGCCAGGAGAGAGATCTCTCCGACACGCAGAAGTCCTCCTACGCCAATCTTCAGTACCAGGATTGGCTGAACGCGACCGCGGCCACCCTCCAGGTCGTCTTCAGCCTCGACGAGGACGATGCGCAAAACATCCTCAACGATGCCCTGAAGGACATAGTAGCCGCAACAGCGGTGCCGGGAGGCAGCAGTGTCCCGTAAGCGCTCCGAGATCGGCATCGCCCTCATGGGCGTGGGCACCATCGGCAGCGGCGTCGCCGGCGCCCTCCTCCGCAAGGCCGAGGCCTACGCGCGCACCGCCGGCTGTCCCCTTCGCCTGGTCAGGGTGCTCGAGCAGGACCCCGAGAGACCCCGCCGCGTCGGCATCGACCCCGGCATCGTCACCACCGACTTCTCCCTGATTCAGGACGACCCCGACATCGACATCGTCATCGAACTGCTGGGCGGAGAGCACCCCGCCTACGACTTCATCCGCGAGGCCCTCGCCCGGGGCAAGTACGTCGTCACCGCCAACAAGGAGGTCATGGCCAAACACGGCCCCGAGCTGCGAAACATCGCCTGGGAGCATGGCGTGGACATCCTGTATGAGGCCAGCGTCGGCGGCGGCATCCCCATCATCGCCCCGCTCAAGCGTGACCTCCTGGCCAACGACATCGTGGCCATCTCCACCATCATCAACGGCACCACCAACTACATCCTGACCTCCATGAGCCGCGAGGGCCGCGACTTCGCCGACGCCCTCGCCCAGGCTCAGGCGCTCGGCTACGCCGAGGCAGACCCCACCAACGACATCGAGGGCATCGACGCCGCCTACAAGCTGACCATCCTCGCCAGCCTGGCATTCCACCTCAACGTGCGGCTGGAGGACGTCTACTACGAGGGCATCACCCGCCTCACCTCTCGCGACTTCCGCTATGCCCAGGAGCTGGGCTACACCATCAAGCTTCTCGCCCTCGCGAAGAAGCAGAACGCCTCCGTACAGGTGCGGGTCCATCCCGTCCTCCTTCCCAACGAGGAGCCCCTGGCCAAGGTGGATGGCGTCCTCAACGCCGTCCAGGTGGAGGGCGACCTCCTGGGCCGCGCCCTCTTCGAGGGGCCGGGCGCCGGTCCCCAGGCTACCTCCAGCGCCGTCATCGCCGACGTTCTGGACGCCGCCCACAGCATCATCACCGGCGGCCGCGAGCGCGCCGCCTGGCGGCAGGAGGCCGCCTCGACCATCGTGCCCATGGGCGAGCTCCGCACCCGCTACTACCTCCGCATCACCGTGCCCGACAGGCCCGGCGTCCTCGCCCAGATCGCCCGTGTCCTGGGCGACGGTGACATCAGCATCGCCTCCGTCATCCAGAAGGAGGCCAACCAGGATGCCCAGACCGCGGAGCTCGTTATCATGACGCACCTGGCCCAGGAGGAGGCCATGCGGGTCGCCCTGGCCCGGCTGGCAGAGCTCCCCGCAGTGACCGAGATCGGCAACTTCGTGCGCGTCGAGGGATAGCACCGCTCATGCCAAGGCAACGCCCTGAGGCAACCCAAAAGGAGGCCCTGGACTGGGTGCAGAACGAGATGCACCAGGTCAAGGCCCAGGTGGGACGTCTCCAGCAGCAGGCCGAGCAGGCGCAGGCCCTGGTCCTGGACCTGGCCGAGAAGGTCCGCTCCCTGGAGAACTCCCTCGTGCAAACGGCCGCTCAGGCCGCCCCCGTCGCCCAGCTTCAGGAGGGCCTGCATCAGGCCCTGGCCCTTATCCTGAAGCTTCAGGAGCAGCAGGCGGACGCCTCCGCCCATGAGGAGGAGGTAGACCGGCAGCGGCGCGAGGAGGCCGAGCACCGACGCCAGGAGCGCGACGAGGTAGTCCGACAGACCCAGGAGCTCGCACGTCAGGTCGAAGGATGGCAGGAGCGCCAGACCGGCCTGGAGGAGACGGGCCGTCGCTATCAGGAGGGACTGGCCAGGCTGAGCGCCCAGCTCCAGGATATCACCCGCCGCCTGGAGGGCACCGAGAGCAAGGGCTCCCGCGCGCTCGAGGCATCGGGCCGGGTCGAGCACGAGCTGTCCCGCGTCGATGCCGCCCTGGAGGCCCTCCAGCGCGAGGACGAGGTCCTGGCCGAGCGCGAGCGCCTGGCCAGCGAGGTCATCCACCGTCTGGAGGCCGCCCAGGACACGCATCAGGAGTTCCAGCGCCGGCTCGAGATGATCTCCGAGCGCGTAGAGCTGTACCGCGCCGAACGCCAGCGGCTCGAGGAGAGAACCGCCCGCCTGGAGGAGGCCCTCGATCAGGCGCGCGGCCGACTCGACCAGCACCAGCAGCAGACAGCCCGTGTCGAGGCCCAGCAGCAGGGCCACACCGCCCGCCTCGAGGGCCTCGAGCGGCAGATCATCGAGCATCGCGAAACCCTCGTCGAGCAGTTCCTGAAGATGAGCAGCACCCAGGAGCGGGTGAAGCGCCGTCAGATCGAAGAGCTCGAACGCGAGATCAAAGAGCTGAAACAGCATGCCGCCGGCCTCACCGAGGAATGACGCCCTTCCCCCCGGCGGGCCCAGAGGGCTGGGCGTCCTCCGTCGCTACCGCGACCACCTCCCCCTTACCCCCGATACCCCCCTCATCACCCTCGGCGAGGGAGATACCCCCCTGGTCCGCTCGCGTCGGTTGGAGCCCGAGATAGGCTGCGCAGAGCTCTACTTCAAGCTGGAGAGCTGCAACCCCACCGGCTCCTTCAAGGATCGCGGCATGGTGGTGGCCGTCGCCAAGGCAATGGAGGCGGGCAGCACCGCCGTCCTCTGCGCCTCCACCGGCAACACCAGCGCCTCCGCCGCCGCCTACGCGGCCCACTGCGGCCTGCGCGCCTTCGTGGTGGTGCCCCACGGGCGCATCGCCCAGGGGAAGCTTGCCCAGAGCGTCGCGCACGGCGCCGAGATCATCGCCATCGACGGCAACTTCGACGATGCCCTGCGCCTGGCCCTCGATGTCACCCAGCGCCACCCCATCGTCCTGGTCAACTCCCTCAACCCCCACCGCATCGAGGGACAGAAGACCGCCGCCTTCGAGATCGTCGATGCCCTGGGCGACGCCCCGGACTACCTCTTCATCCCCGTAGGCAATGCCGGGAACATCACCGCCTACTGGCGGGGCTTCGTCGAGTATCACCGGCTGGAGCTCGCGGGCGAGCGGCCCCGCATGATGGGGGTCCAGGCGGAGGGCGCGGCGCCCATCGTCCTGGGACACCCCGTCGAGGAGCCCCAGACCGTCGCCTCAGCCATCCGCATCGGCAACCCCGCCAGCTGGAAGAGCGCCGTGGCCGCCCGCGACGAGTCCCGCGGGACCATCCGCGCCGTGAGCGACGAAGAGATCCTCTCCGCCTACCGACGCCTGGCCCAGGAGGAGGGGATCTTCGGTGAGCCGGCCTCGGCGGCGGCCCTGGCAGGCCTCCTGAAGCTGGTCTCAGAGGGGCTCGACCTGGCGGGCAAGCGAGTAGTGTGCATCGTCACCGGCAGCGGGCTCAAGGACCCGGACACGGCCATGGGCCTGCCCCTGGAGATGCATCGCGTCCCCGCCGAGCTCTCGGCGGTCGAGGAGATCGTCAGCTAGC
>CAZFGZ010000040.1:0-13866 GCA_964518585.1 uncultured Dehalococcoidia bacterium
ATTCGCCCATGTCTGTCTCCAGCCGGCCCGGTCGCATTCGCCTCGACCGCAGCGTCTGCCTGATCGACTCGGATCATATCAAGGTGCGACCCTCCCGTAGCTCCGTTCTGGTGCCCCTCGTGGGGCTGCTGGTGGGCGTTGCCTGTTTCGTCTCCCTCGTCCTCTGGCTGAGCGCCCTGCCGTTTGCCCTCGTGGTGCTGCTGGTCCTGGCTGCCGTCACCTTCATGCCTTTCTCGGGCATGGGGCTGGTGTACTCGCTGGGGGGCGCGGGCGTGCTGGCGGACCGGGTGAAGGGCTCGGTCGTGTGGCAACAGGGTCTGCTCGGCCTGGGTGTGGGCACCCGCGAGGTGGTCCCCTTCTCCAAGATCGCGCAGATGGCTGTGGAGGAGACCACCCGCGAGAGGCTGCGCGGCCGGCAGCAGGACGTGGCCCAGTGGGAGATCACGCTGGTGAAGAACGGCGGCCGCCGCCTGAAGGTGGGCGCGGTGACCGTGCCGCGCTCACTGGCGCAGGACGGCCTGGAGCGGGCCCGGGGCGTGGCCGAGGCCATCGCGGAGATGGCCGGGGCGCCCCTGAGCCTGCCCGAGCGCCGCCGTCGGCGGGGGCGTCGTCGGCCGGCCCCCGCGGGGGCCTGAGGGTGGCCAGCGCCATGCCGGCAGAATCTCAGTCCGCTGCGCCTCGTCTCAGCCTGGTCGTGCCCGCCTACAACGAGGAGGACCGCCTGGGCCTCTCCCTGGAGCAGCTCCTGGCCTTCGCCGGCGCGCAGGGCTACCCGGTCGAGGTTCTGGTGGTGGATGACGGCAGCGTCGACCGCACCCCCGAGCTGGCGCGGGAGGCGGCCGCTGACACGCCGCCGAACGTCTCCCTGCGGCTGCTCCAGCACCCGCGCAACCTGGGCAAGGGCAGGGCCGTCAGGACGGGCTGTCTGGCGGCAGCGGGCGAATTTGTGGCCTACCTGGACGCCGACCTGGCTACGCCGCCGCAGGAGGCCCTCAAACTCCTGCCTGCCCTGGAGGAAGGCGCCGACGTGGCCGTCGGCAGCCGCGTCCAGCCCGGCGGCTACGACATGCGGGCCAGCCAGCCCCTCTACCGCCGGGCCCTGGGCTGGCTCTACACGTGGGTGCGGCAGCGGCTGCTGCTGCCGGACATCGTAGACACCCAGTGCCCGCTGAAGGCCTTTCGACGAGAAGCCGCCCAGCGCATCTTCGCCCGCCAGCGCCTCTCGGGATGGGCCTTCGACGCCGAGGTGCTCTACCTGGCCCGCAGGATGGGCCTCCGCACCGGCCAGGTCCCCGTGGAGTGGCGCCACGTGGGGGGCTCCCACATGAGGGTAGGGCCCCTTCAGGCCCTGCGCGTCCTGTGGGACCTCTTGCGGCTGCGCTGGCTACACCGAGGGGTCACACCTTGACCGGACGGGCAATTGGTTCTATGATTGAGCAGGGATTCAATCGTAGCATGGGCGAACCGTGATTCAGGCGGAAGGTCGAGCCGACCTGTGTGAGGTCGCCCACGTGAACCCGCGGGCCGTCGAGGCCGCGCGCGGCCAGCTCATCGATGGGGCGGCGGCCGCGCGCCTCGCCGAGACCTTCAGGGTCCTGGGTGACCCTACCCGGGTGCGCATCATCCACGCCCTCTCCCTGGGCGAGCTGTGCACCTGCGACCTGGCTGCGGTGCTGGGCATGAGCGAGTCCACGGTCTCCCACCAGCTCCGCATGCTCCGACTCCTGAACCTGGTGAAGTCCCGCCGCGAGGGTCGTGTGGTTCACTACTCGCTGGATGACGAGCACATCCGGCGCCTCTTCGCGGACTCCTACCGGCACGTGATGGAGGGCTGATGCGAAGGCTGGCGGAGTCGCGGCGGGCCAGCCAGCGCGCCCTCTTCCTGGCGCTGACCGTGACTGCCTCCGTCCTCGTGGCCGAGGTCGTGGGCGGCGTCCTCACCCACAGCCTGGCCCTTCTGGCCGACGCCAGCCACATGCTCACCGACGTGGGCGCCCTCGGCCTGGGGATCTTCGCCATCTGGGTGGCCACCCGTCCGGCTACCGCCACCCGTACCTACGGATTCCACCGGGTGGAGGTGCTGGCGGCCCTCGCCAACGGCCTGCTCCTGATCTTTGTGGCCCTGTACATCTTCTGGGAGGCCGCTCACCGCTTCCAGGACCCGCCGGACGTGCGCAGCGCCCCCATGCTGGGCGTGGCCATCCTCGGCCTGCTGGCCAACGGGGCCTGCGGTCTCATCCTGCATCGCCACAGTGCGGCCAGCCTCAACGTCCGGGGCGCCTACCTGCACGTGCTGTCCGACGCCCTGGGCTCGCTGGGGGCCGTATCGGCTGGCATCGTCATGCTGGCGACCGGCTGGTTCCTGGCGGACCCTATGATAAGCGTGCTCATCGGTGCGCTCATCCTGGTCAGCTCTGCCCGCCTCCTGTCGGAGTCCGTGCACGTGCTTTTGGAGGCGGTGCCGCCGCACATCGACACCCACGAGATCGCCTCCGCTCTAACCGGCGCCCCAGGGGTGAAGGGCGTGCACGACCTGCACGTCTGGACGGTGACCTCGGGATTCGTCGCCCTGAGCTGCCACTGCGAGCTGGAGGGCGACAGCGACATAGACAGCATCCTCTCCGGGCTGTGCGCGTTGCTCCACCGCCGCTTCGACATTCAGCACGTGACCATCCAGCCGGAGATGCGTCCCCTGCGCCGCGTCGCGGGGAGGCCGCTGCCCTGCTGCGTCAGCCGGGTCGAAGAGGACGGCATTCTCGTTGACCGCTCCCAGGGGCCATGCTAGAATCCGGCTGTAGGGTCCTGTGGAGGGGGCAGACTCAGCGGAGCAGCGTGAATCTCCTAAACCTTGGTTCGCTTGGCCGCACTGCCTTGGGCAGGAGGTAGGCGTGATTCCAAGCCTTCACGAATCCTGTGGCATCTTCGGGGTTTATGCGCCGAAAGAGGATGTCGCCAGGATGACTTTCTATGGCCTCTACGTCCTCCAGCACCGGGGGCAGGAGAGCGCGGGCATCGCCACCTCCGATGGCCGGCGCCTCCACCTGCGCACGGGCATGGGCCTCGTCTCGCAGGTCTTCGCCGAGGAGGACCTGTCCTACCTTCCCGGCCGCCTGGCTATCGGCCACACCCGCTACTCCACCACCGGGGGCAGCCGCGAGGCCAACGCCCAGCCGGTGCTCGTGGAGGGCCCCCACGGCACCCTGGCCCTCGGCCACAACGGCAACATCGTCAACGCCGCCCTCCTGCGGGCGGACCTGGCCGAGCAGGGCGTGCCCTTCGCCACCACCACCGACTCGGAGGTCATCGCCCAGGTGCTGGCTACGGCCCCCGGCGCGAACTGGCAGGACCGCTTCGCCCATCTGATGCGCCGGCTGGAGGGCGCCTACTCGCTGGTGGCGCTCACGCCGCAGGCCCTCATGGTGGCGCGCGACCCGATGGGCAACCGCCCCCTCTCGCTGGGGCGGCTCGATGCCGGCTGGGTGGTGGCATCCGAGACCTGCGCCTTCGACCATCTGGGCGCCACCTTCATCAGGGAGGTGGAGCCGGGAGAAGCCCTATACATCAACAAAGGGGGCGTCCAGAGCCTCAGGGGATCCGAGACCAAGCGGGACGCCTTCTGCATCTTCGAGTACATCTACTTCGCCCGCCCTGACAGCGTCATCGACGGCAAGCTTATCTACCCGGTGCGCATGGCCATGGGCGCCGAACTGGCCCGCGAGCATCCCGCCGATGGCGACCTGGTCATCGGCATCCCCGACTCGGCCAGCCCCGCCGCCATCGGCTACTCCCAGGAGTCGGGCATCCCCTTCATGGAGGGCCTGGTGAAGAACCGCTACGTCGGCCGTACCTTCATCGAGCCCGACCAGCGCATCCGCGAGATGGGCGTCCGCTTGAAGTTCAACCCTCTGCGCGAGGTGCTGGAGGGCCGGCGGCTGGTCGTGGTGGACGATAGCATCGTGCGCGGGACCACCACGCCCCGGGTGATCGCCATGCTGCGCCGCGCCGGCGCCCGCGAGGTCCACATGCGCATCACCGCCCCGCCCATCACCCACCCCTGCTTCTTCGGCATCGACATGGGCACGCGCTGGGAGCTCATCGCCGCCCAGAAGAGCGTGCCGGAGATCGAGCGCCACATCGGCGCCGACAGCCTCGGCTACCTCAGCGTGGACGGGCTGGTCAGGGCCGTGGCGTTGCCCCACAAAGGTTTCTGCCTGGCCTGCTTCACGGGCGACTATCCCATACCTGTCCCGCTTCAGATGGATAAGCTGGCCCTGGAGCCCGCCGTCGGTGCCCGCGACCGCCACGAGTTCGAGTGGCCCGACGTAGCGGAGCCCTCCCCAGTGCGCAAGAGCTAGCGGGACGGCCTTGACGGCAGCGAGGGGCTCGTCGAGAGGACGGTCGGACAAGCGGCGAACCTACGCCGCCGCAGGCGTCGACATCGACGCCGCCGCCCGCGTCGTCGAGCGCATCCGCGAGGCGGCCCGCGAGGCCGGCCGCCCCGAGGTGCTGGCCGGCGTCGGCCCCTTCGGTTCCCTCTTCCAGCTCGGTACCTACCGCGAACCCGTGCTCGTCGCCAGCGTTGACGGCGTCGGCACGAAGGTCAAGCTGGCCGCGCTCCTGGACCGCTACGACACCGTCGGTGTCGACATCGTCAACCACTGCGTCAACGATATCTTCACCTGCGGCGCCGAGCCCCTCTTCTTCCTCGACTACATCGCCAGCTCCACCCTGGGTGAGGAGGAGAAGGTCACGCTCGTGCGGGGCATGGCCTTCGCCTGCCGGGCTGTCGGCTGCGCCCTGGTTGGGGGCGAGCTGGCCGACATGCCCGACATCTACGCCCCCGGCGACTTCGATCTGGTGGGTTTCATCGTCGGCGTCGTCGAGCGCGAAGCCATCATCGATGGCTCCGCCATCCGCGATGGCGACGTCCTGCTGGCCCTCCCGTCCAGCGGCCTCCACACCAACGGCTACTCGCTGGTCCGCAAGATCTTCGGCGTCGGCGTCGGCGGTGACCCCGAGGAGGAGCGCGCCACCCTCTACCGGACCTATCCCGGCCTGGGGCTGACGCTGGGCGAGGCGCTGCTGGCCCCTCATCGCTGCTACTGCAACGAGCTGAGACCGGTGCTCAAGCGCCTCCGGGGCATGGCTCACATCACCGGCGGCGGCGTCCTGGAGAACGTGCCCCGGGTGCTGCCGGAGGGCCTGGCGGCCCGTCTTGACCGGGCGACCTGGCGCGTGCCGCCCATCTTCTCCCTAATCCAGAGAGAGGGTAACGTAGAAGAGACGGAGATGTACCGCACCTTCAACATGGGCCTGGGCATGGTGCTGGTCTGCCCGCCCGCTGACGCCGACGAGGTGCACTCGCGGCTGCGGGAGGCCACGCTGGTCGGGCAGGTGGTGCGGCAGGAGGGAGAGCAGCGGGTGCTGCTGGCGTAACCATGATGCAATCTGAGGGTGAGTTTCGCGTCATTCTGGAGGCGCTGGACTTCGACGAGACGGTGGCCTTCTATCGGGACACGCTTGGCCTGGAGCAGGTGGACGTCTGGGACGGCCCCGAGGGGAAGGGGGCGCTGCTCCGCGCTGGCGGCGGCACGATCGAGGTCGTGGACCGTCTGCCCCGCCTGCCCGATCGCGGCGGGGCCCCCGTCGCCCGCGACGCGCGCCTCGCCATCCAGGTCGACGACGTGGACGCGGCCCACCGGAAGCTGGGCGAAGCAAAGGTCCGCATCCTCAGGGGCCTGTCGAACCAGCCCTCCGGTCGCCGCACCCTCACCTTCCTCGGGCCCGATGGGCTCCCCATCTCCCTGTTCTCAGTGAAGGAGAGATGAGCCCCTCCATGCGTGCCCTCCTTACCGTCTACGACAAGACCGGGCTGGTGGACTTCGCCCGGGGCCTCGCGGAGATGGGCGTCGAGCTGTACAGCACCGGCGGCACCCAGGCCGCCCTCGCCGAGGCGGGGGTGGCCGTGCGCAGCCTCAGTGAGCTCACCGGCTTCCCCGAGATCCTCGATGGGCGCGTCAAGACGCTGCACCCCGCCGTGCACGGGGGCATCCTGGCGCGCCGCGACGACCCCGCCCACCTGCGCGAGCTTGAGGCTCACGGCATCGGCCCGATCGACCTGGTAGTAGTGAACCTCTATCCCTTCGTAGAGACGATCGCGCGCCCGGATGTAAGCCTTCAGGAGGCCCTGGAGAACATCGATATCGGCGGCGTGGCCCTGCTGCGGGCCGCCGCCAAGAACTTCCCGGACGTGCTCGTCGTGGTAGACCCACGCGAATACCCGGAGATACTGGCGGCCCTGCGCGAGGGCGACGTAGCGCTCCCCGAGCGCCGGCGCCTGGCCCACAAGGCCTTCCAGCACGTGGCCCGCTATGACACCGCGGTCGCCGAGTACCTCAGGAAAGTGGATTGACTCTTTTCGAAAACGCTAACGTTGCGCCTCCGAAAGCGTTTAGATCTCTGGTATGGCGAAAATCACCCCAGCGCGACTCAAGAAGCGCGGAGACCTGCGCATCGTAGGCGTTCGGCACTTGAGGCACTGGTGGGGAGTGGAAGGGTAGAAGGAACGAGATGGCGATATCCCCGGATGCAGCGATCATGGACCTGGAGAAGACTGTGGAAGAGCTGCCCCTCGCGGAGCGGGCGGTCTTCCAGCGCATCTTCCACGTGGGCGTCACCTACGGCCGCCTGGTGCCGCCCGAGTCCATGCTGCCCTGGATCCAGCAGCAGTTCGGTGAGGTCGAGTCCACCCTCAACCAGAAGATCGTCAAGGTGACCAACGTGGTGACCCTGGAGGGAGTGCTGTTCAACGTGCTCCGATCCAGCAGGCCCCTCTGGAAGGACCACAAGCTTGACCTGGAGAACGAGCTGGCGCGCACCAACCACGACCCGCTGGACAACCCCCTGAGCCAGACGCCCGAGGACGTCTTCGGGCGGGTGCGCGGACGATACTGTGTGACCGCCAGCAACATCGCCAAGTTCGACGGCTTTCACGGCCTGGTTGTCTTCGACGAGAAGCACCCCCTGCGCTTCACCCGCGAGACCATCCACGACTACATCGAGACCGGCCAGCAGTGGGCCCTCCTGGCCCACCGCGAGGACCCTGCCGCCAAGTACTACTTCTTCCTCTGGAACTGCCTGTGGCCCGCCGGCGCGTCCCTGTTGCACGGCCACGCCCAGGTCATGCTGGGTCGAGACATGCACTACGCCGCCGTGGAGTATCTGCGACGCGTCGCTCTCCTGTACGAGGCGAACTACCGCACCAACTACTTCGACGACCTCTATGAGGCGCACCGCTCGATCGGCTGCGGCTTCGAGAAGGACGGCGTCCGGGTCATGGCCAATGTCGCGCCCATCAAGGAGAAAGAGGTCCTCCTCCTGGCCGACGAGGTCGGCGAATCGTTGAAGGACCGCATCTATGAGGTGCTGACCTGCTACCGCGACGTCCTCGGTGTTTCCTCCTTCAACCTCGTCATCTGTCAACGGCCGGTCGCGCCCACCCGGGAGCGCTGGGAGGGCTTCCCGGTGGTGGTACGCGTCGTGGAGCGGGGCGACCCCGTGAGCCGCACCAACGATTTCGGAGCCATGGAGCTGTATGCCTCCAGCGTCGTCTCCAGCGACCCCATGAAACTGGCGGGCACGCTGGAGCAGGCTCTGGGGAACGCATAGGGAGCCGCATCCGGACTCAGCCATGACCGCCAGCGTCGACATCGTCATCCCCGTCTACAACGAAGAGCACGTGCTGGAGCGCAGCATCTCGACGCTGCGCGATTCCCTCGCCGAGCACCTCACCCATAGCTGGCGCGTGCTGATCGCCGACAACGCCTCCACCGACGGCACCCTTGCGGTAGCCCAGGAGCTGGTCGGCCGCTACGACGACGTGGACTTCCTGCACCTCCCCGAGAAGGGGCGGGGCAGGGCCCTGCGGGCGGCCTGGCTCTCCAGTGAGGCCGACGTCGTCAGCTATATGGACGTGGACCTCTCCACGGGCCTGGAGGCCTTCCCTTCCCTGGTCGCGGCCATCCTGGAAGAGGGCTATGACGTGGCCATCGGCACCAGGCTCGGTTCAGGCTCGCAGACCAACCGCTCGCCCCGGCGCGAGCTAATCTCCCGCACCTACAACCTGCTCATCAAGGCCGTCTTCTTCACCAGCTTCTCCGACGCCCAGTGCGGCTTCAAGGCCGTCAGCCGCCAGGCCGCCCGGGAGCTGGTGCCCCGGATAGAGAACCAGGAGTGGTTCTTCGACACCGAGCTGCTGCTGCTGGCCGACAAGGGGGGCTACCGCATCAAAGAGGTGCCCGTGCGCTGGGTAGAGGATCCCGATACCCGCGTGCGCATCGCCAGCACGGTAGCGGAGGACCTGCGGGGCCTCCTGCGCATGCGGCTGAAGCGCATTCCCCGACGCTCCTAGCCTGGCACTCAGTCCCGGCTCGCATACCCCGCTGACGCCTCTTCGCCGTTCCAGTCAGCAAGAGGCTTCGTTCCCCAATCTCCAGGTGGGCGGCGCCCGCCGCCCACCCCCCATGGCCCTCCGGTCAACGTTGACGCGGCAGTCGCCTCGGGCTATCATGACACAGCTTAGCAAGCGCTCAAATAGGCGTAGCTGGACGGTGATCCCTGGCCGGTCCGGCGGGGCGAAGAACCATGTTCGAGGGCATCGTCGTCGGTGACTTCATGGAGCTGGCCCTGGTGTTCGTCACCGTGGTCGTCTCCCTGGGCCTCATAGTGCTCCTTGGGAGGTGGTGGGCCCGCTAGGCGACGAGGCAGGGGATAGCCATGACCGAGCAGCCCAAGGGTCCGAGATTCCTTGACTGGCTCCATGACAGGGTCTTCCACAACTACCTCTGGCGCTCAGTCTTCCGTTCAGGCTACCCGGACACCCCGCGCAGCCAGATGCTGGTGGTGGCCACAAACGTCTTCCTTCACCTCCACCCCACCCGCGTCCACAAGACCCACGTCAAGATCACCCACACCTACTGCCTGGGCGGCCTCAGCTTTTTCCTGTTCCTGGTGCTAACCGTCACGGGCGTGCTGCTGATGTTCTACTACGTGCCCTCAGTGGAGCGGGCCTACCAGGACGTCGCCGCCCTTGAGACCAAGGTCCGCTTCGGCCTGCTCATGCGCAACCTTCATCGCTGGACCGGTCACGCCATGGTCATCACCGTGTTCCTGCACATGATGCGGGTCTTCTATACGGGGGCCTACAAGTCGCCCCGAGAGTTCAACTGGGCGGTGGGCGTGGTCCTGCTGATGCTCACCCTGCTGCTGAGCTTCACCGGCTACCTGCTGCCCTGGGACCAGCTGGCGCTGTGGGCTATCACCGTGGGGACCAACATGGTGGGCTCCGCGCCCGTGCTGGGCGAGCAGACGCGCTTCATCCTTATCGGCGGCTTCGAGGTGGGCCCCGATGCCCTCATCCGCTTCTACACCCTGCACTGCATCGGGCTGCCCCTGCTGGCCGCCGTCTTCATGGCGGTCCACTTCTGGCGGGTCCGCCGCGACGGCGGCCTCTCGCGGCCTCTTTAGGAGACCCACCTCCGTAGGAGCGACGGCATGGCGACGGCGGCGCAGGCGAGGGGGATGACAAGGCCCCGACAGGAACGGGAACGGGAGCAGGAGCTCCTCGTCTGGCCGGACCTAGTCTTCATCGAGTTCATCTCCGCCGTCCTCTTCACCCTGACCTTCATCGTCCTCTCCGCGTTCGTGAACGCGCCGCTCCTGAACCGCGCCAACCCCAACGTCACCCCCAACCCCTCCAAGGCGCCCTGGTACTTCATGAATCTCCAGGAGCTGCTGTTGCACATGCATCCGGCCCTGGCCGGAGTCATCGTCCCCCTCGCGGCCCTGGTCGGGCTGGCGGTCATCCCCTACATCGACCGCTCGAGGGAGGGCCAGGGCAAGTACTTCGCCAGCCTGAACTCGGTGCGCATCACCATTGCCTCCGCCGCCTACGCCGCGTTCTGGACGGTGGCCCTCATCCTCTATGACCAGGGGCGCCACGTCGACGTCATCACCAATATCGCCCGGCGCTTCGACTCGGACTGGGAGTGGCCGGATGTCCTGGCGCCCTTCCGGACCGTCCGCTCCATCCAGACCGAGTGGACCTGGAGCCTGCCCCGGCCCGGCGGCGGCGATGGGCACTGGAACTGGCCCCAAGACTTCGACTCCATCCCTGTTCCCTTCAACAACCGGGATCTGACCTTCCTGCCGGACTGGCTCCAGGCTCTCTACTGGTATGACCTGAACGTGAACCTGCCGGCCTTCATCGTCGAGATATTCATCCCCGTGAGCCTCATGGTCGGCTTGCCGGTGCTCCTCATCTTCATCTTGCGCCGTCTGCGCCTGGTTACCACCCCCCGGGACGTGATGATCTCCCTGTTCACGGGATTCGTGGTGGTATATTGGATTATGACGATCGTAGGTGCCGCCTTCCGGGGGTCAGGGCAGGACCTCGTCTTGCCCTGGGATGTGCCCCGGCCGGATGGATAGCCACAGGTGGGACCCCTCTGGAGGTGAGTGCGGTGACGGAGCGAGAGCAGACGGACGACGGCGCCGAGCGGCGTGGACAAGGCCTGGGGCCTCCCTCACGGCTGCGAGAGCCTTCCGCCGAGGCGAGTCGCGCCCGGCGACGACCGCCGGCGCCCTCCGGACCGCAGCGACCCCCGACCGACCCGCCCGTCGCAGCCACCGTGGCGGGCCGCCGGAGAAGGCCCGGTCGTATCTCCCGCCGATCCGTGCTGCGCCTGGGCTTCTGGGCCGGCCTGGGAGCCGCCGTGGCGGGGACGCTCGGCGTCACCGTCGACCTCGTCTACCCGCGAGGGGTTACCGGCTTCGGCGGCGAGGTCATCGTGGGGCCGGTTGAGGAGTTCCCCCCGGGGACCAAGACCCAGATCACCGAAGGGCGGTTCTGGCTCGTCCACCTCACCGAGCAGCAGGGAAGCCCCGGCCTCCTGGCTCTATGGTGGAAGTGCCCCCACCTGGGCTGCACGGTGCCCTGGCTGGGAGGCTTCGTCTGGCCCGACCCGGACACGGGCGCCGACAAGATGGGCTGGTTTCGCTGCCCCTGCCACGGCTCCACCTTCACCGATGCCGGCCTGCTGGTCTACGGCCCCTCTCCCCGCGCTATGGATACGATGGCGCTGCGGATCGAGGAGGGGATTGTCATCGTCGATACCGGAGTCATCACCGACGGGGGCCCGGACAACCCCTCGAGGACCGTCCCGGTCTGAGCTGCCCAGGGCATCGGGAGGTCGCCGGCCCCCGAATCCAGCCCTCACGGGAGGCGGATGAACACCAGCAAGCAGATCAACGTGATGGTCGTCCTAGTCTTACTGACCATCGTCGCCCTGATCGGCTACACGCTGTGGGACCCCCTGCGCGCTGAGGAGGCCGAGGAGACGCAGGTAGAGAAGGCCGCCGAGCGTGGCGCCACCGTCTATGCCCAGTACTGCCGTACCTGCCACGGCGACCTGGGCGAGGGTGGGGCCCTGGCCGAGCGGCTGCCACAGGCCGTACCCCACAACCGGCCCGACCTTCAGGGCCGGTTGGAGGAGGGCGGGCCCATCGACCCCATCGCCAAGCGGGACGCCACCAAGAAGGTCTACAACACCATCCGCTGCGGACGCGTGGGGACAATGATGCCTCAGTGGGCCGTGGACCAGGGAGGCCCCTTGAACGACACCCAGATCCAGCAGCTCACCACCCTCATCGTGGAGGGCCGCTGGGACCTGGCCGAGAAAGCCACCGAGCTCTCCAATGAGGAGCTGGGTGGCCCGCCGCCCCTCCCCGAGAACCCCGCCATAACCGACAACACCTGCGGCCAGAAGGCCGGTGCCGGCGCGGCGGCGGCGGGCGTCGAGCCGCCTCCGCCCAGCCCCGGCCGCGATGTCTTCACGGGCCCCGTAGGATGTGCCGCCTGCCACACCATCGCGGGCCTGTCAAGCGGCACCGTGGGCACAGACCTGACCCACATCGCTACCATCGCCGCCACCCGCATCGACGGGCTTTCCGCTGAAGAGTACGTGCGCCAGTCTCTCGAGGACCCCACGGTCTTCCTGGCCGACAACTTCCCCGCCGCCATGCCCAAGCTTCTCGATACTCTCAGCGATCAGGAGTATGAGGAACTGGTGCAGTTCCTGCTCTCGCTGGAGTAGCAGGCGAGCCCGCCGCCCGGCCCGCGACGCGGCTGCTTGACGAGTCTGGACGTATTCGCTAGATTGTTAGCGCCCGATCTGGTCGAAAGCGGCCCCTTTGCGGCGCGCATGCCCAACGCCTGCAAAGCCGGGACTCGCTGCCGCTGATGGAGGTGGATCTCGATGGCGAATCAGTTGGGGAAGCGATTTCAGTGCGAGAAGTGCGGTACTGAGGTCCTCTGCATCAAGCCGGGGGACGGCGAGGCGGTCTGCTGCGGCGTCCCCATGAAGCTGATGCAGCCCAAGGTACTCCCCTCCGCGGACTAACGTCGGCCTTCCTGTTCTCTACCCGGGTATGGAGCCCTTCCCGGTAGCGGAAGGGCTCTTTGTATCTTGAGCTGCGGGCCTCTACCGCCTCCTACGCCTCTCCCGCTCCGCTACCTGCCAGTCACCCAGCCCGATCGTCTCCCGCCAGATCACGCGGGACCGCTCCGGTCCCCGTCGATGTACAATCGGATTGTGCGAGCAGGAGGAGCACACGCGGAGACAGGCCGGTCCATGGACCTCATCCTCCACAACGCCGAAGTCATCACCATGGACAGCCGGCGACCCCGGGCGCAGGCGGTGGCCGTGCGCGGCGGCCGCATCGCCGCCGTAGGGTCCGAAACGGAGGTGGCCCGCCTCCGCACCGCCGGAACGCGCCTCATCGACTGCCGCGGAGGGGCGCTGCTGCCCGCCTTCATCGATGCCCACGGCCACCTCCTGGCCTACGCGGCCAGCCTCCTCTCGGTGGACTGCACGACCGCGGCCGCCGCCTCCGTCGCCGACATCCAGCGGGCCATCCGGCGGCAGGCCGACGCCACCCCGGAGGGGCGCTGGATCCGCGCCTTCGGCTACGATGAGACAGCCCTTGCCGAGGGTCGCCATCTCAACCGCCACGACCTGGATGCCGCCGCGCCCGGTCACCCCGTGCGCCTCATCCACCGCAGCGGCCACGCCTGCGTGCTCAACAGCCTGGCCCTCCGCCTGGCGGGCATCGGGCTGGCCACGGAGGAGCCGCCCGGTGGCTACATGGAGCGCGACCTCGACTCGGGCGAGCCGACAGGCCTGCTGCTGGAGATGGAGGAGCTGGTACAGCGGGCGGTGCCGCCGCTGGCCCATCGGGAGCTCGCGGAGGGGGTGAGGCGCGCCGGGGAGCGCTTCCTATCCGAGGGGATCACGGCCCTCCAGGATGCCACCCACACCAACGGTCGCGCCGAGTGGGACCTGTTCTCCCGGCTGCGCGCGGAAGGCGTTCTCCCCTTGACGGTAACCCTCATGGAAGGCTTCGAGCACCTCGGCGAGATGCCGGAGGCGGACGAGGCAGTCGGCTTGCGGCGCGGCCCGCTCAAGATAATGATCAGTGAGCTCAGTGACGAAATCCACCCGGACGAGGCCCGGCTCGCGCAGATGGTGTGGGAGGCCCACCGGGCCGGCCGCCAGGTGGCCATTCACGCCGTGGAGGAGCGGGCAGTGACGGCGGCGGCCGCGGCCATCGCCGAGGCGTTGGCCCGCCGGCCACGAGCCGACCATCGCCACCGCATCGAGCACTGCGGCCTCCTGCCCCCCTCGCTGGAGAAGCGGCTCGCTGAGGTCGGCGTCGTGGTCGTCACCCAGCCCTCCTTCATCTACCATCGCGGGGACCGCTACCTGGCGCGGGTGCCGCCCGAGAAGCGCCCGAGGCTCTACGCCCTGC
>CAZFGZ010000041.1:0-13829 GCA_964518585.1 uncultured Dehalococcoidia bacterium
CGTGCGACGTGGCCGGGTCGGCGGCAGGCTCTTTCAGCGCCCTGCTGGAGGACGAGCGCACCCTTCCAACAAGCGCGCCGCGACAAAATCGGACCCCGAGCCTGAACGGCCCGGGGCCCGGCCTTCTTTCCGCTTCCGCCGCAGGCGAGCCTAGCGCAGGCCTCCCGTCAGCGCGCGCGCGATAACGATGTGCTGGATCTCGTTCGTGCCCTCGAAGATCTGGAAGATCTTCGCGTCGCGGACCCACTTCTCCACCGGGAACTCCCGCATGTAGCCGTAGCCCCCGAGGATCTGCACCGCTTCGACGGTCACCCGCATCGCCACGTCCGTGGGATAGCACTTGGCCATGCTGCCCTCCGCCCGCAGGAACGGGACGCCCGCGTACCCCATCCAGGCCGCGCGCCAGATGAGCATGCGGGCGGCGTCGAGCTCGATCGCCATGTCCGCCAGCTTGAACGCGATCGCCTGCCTCGTCGCGATCGGCCTGCCGAACTGGATGCGCTCCTTCGCGTAGTCCAGCGAGTACTCGAACGCAGCCCGGCCTACCCCCAGCCCGAACGCCCCGATCACCGGCCGCGTGCGCTCCAGCGCGCCCAGAGCCCCCGCCGCCCCACGCCTTGGCGCGCCGCCCTCCTTCACCTCGTCCGGAGGGTCGCCCAGACGGTTGGCCAGCGGCACCCGGCAATCCTCCAGGATCACGTCAGAGGTGTGGGACGCGCGCACGCCCATCTTCCTCCACACCGTGCCCTCGGAGAGCCCCGGCGTGTCCTTCTCAATGGCAAACGCGCACAGACCACCCCAACGCTTGCTCTTGTCCTCGGTGGCGAACACCACGTGCACATCGGCGATGCCGCCGTTGGTGGCGAAGCGCTTGGTGCCGTTCAGGATGTAGTCGTCCCCATCCCGCACGGCTGTCGTCGAGATGTTGGCGACGTCGGACCCCGCCTCGGGCTCAGTCAGGCAGTAGGCCCCAATCCGGACCTCCTCCTCCGTGCTCATGCACATCGGCAGGAACTTGGCTTTCTGCTCCTCCGTGCCCATCCCCACGATCGCCGCCGCCGCCAGACCGCTGGAGACGATCGCCAGCGCAATGCCCCCGCAGCCCCACGACAGCTCCTCCACGATAGTCACACCGCCCAGCGCGCTGCTCCCGCCGAAGGCGCCCGTAGAAAGCCCCAACTGGGCCGCTTTCTGCACGACCGGGTACGGATACTCCCCCTCGTGCTCGTCGTAGTACTCGGCGACCGGGCGGATCTCTTTCTCCGCGAACTCATGCGCCAGGTCTTTGATCATCCGTTCCTCTTCGGAAAGGGCGAAATCAACCACGGCTATCTCCTTTGTGTATGGTCACTCACTTTCTCCGGCAGCCATTGTACGATGTCCCACCCCCTTAGCCAAGTCCCGAACGGCCCCTGACGTATCGCCCATATCCTTGCGCGCCCCTGGCGTCCTTCCTATACTCCTACCGACAGCCCGCCGATGCCTGGACAAGCGGGCGAGGAGAACCCGTGGCCTACACCATTATCGATAGCTGCATGGGCTGCACCGCCTGCGTCAGGTGCTGCCCCACCGACGCCATCTCCGGCACCCGCCACCAGCTCCACGTCATAGACCCGAGGCTCTGCATCGACTGCGGCGTCTGCGGCGTCGTCTGCCCGACCGAGTCCGTCCTCGACGAGATGGGCAACGTCTGCCCCAACTTCCCCCGCAGGCCACGCAAGGACTGGCCCAAAGCCGTCGTCATCGAGGACAACTGCATCGGCAGAGGGTGCGAGCTCTGCATCCAGAGGTGCCCCTTCGAGGCCCTCAGCCTGGCCCACACCGGCCGCCTGGCGGGTGACTTCTTCGGCGTCGTCGTCGTCAACGACAAGAAGTGCACCGGCTGCCGTCTCTGCGAGGAGGCCTGCGCCTGGAACGCCATCTACGTCTATCCGCCGCGCGAGGCGCTCAAGATCGACACCCGGCCTGAGCACGCCCGGCCCCGGCCCAAGAAACGCCCGCGCCCGTTCAGCAGTGAGTGGAGGTCTCGCGGTCGCCGCGCCGGTTCCCCCACATAGCATCCTGCCGCAGCCGCACCGAGCGAGTGCTTCCGAATCCAATGACACCACCGGCCGACCCCCGCACCAGCCACACACCCGCGCTCAAGGTCAAGCGGCTGCGCCCCTCGGCCCGCCTGCCCCGGCGCGCCACCGAGGGCTCCACCGGCCTGGATCTCTTCGCCTCCCTCCAGGACCCCGGCTACCTCACCCTCAAGCGCGACCCCGTGCCCGTGCCCACCGGCATCGCAATCGAGGTCCCCCCCGGCTTCGACGCCCAGGTCAGGCCCCGCTCGGGCCTCTCCGCGAGGGGCGTCGGCGTCGCCTTCGGCACCATCGACAGCGACTACCGGGGCGAGGTGCTCGTTACCATGTACCTCTTCGGCTCCCTCGACGAATACCGCATCAACGACGGCGACCGCATCGCCCAACTGGTCTTGACGCCCCTGCACGACGTGTCACCGGTGGAGGTGGACGAGCTGTCCCCCTCCTCTCGAGGGATCGGCGGCCACGGCTCCACCGGGCGCTAGGTCGCCACCGGAGGCCCATTCCCCATGCGCGAGCGTCACGTCGTCACCTGCTTCCTCCTCCGCACCGGCCCGCAGCGCCAGGACGAGGTCCTCATCCTGCGGCGCAGCCAGGCCGTCGGCACCTACCGCGGGCGATGGGCCGCCGTCAGCGGCTCCGTGGACGACGGACCGCTCGAGCAGGCCTACCGCGAGATCCGCGAGGAGACCGCCCTCACGCGGCGCCACGTACGCCTGGCCGCCGAGGGCCAGCCGCTCCAGGTGCCCGCCCCCGACCTCGATACCCTCTGGATCGTCCACCCCTTCCTCTTCCGTCTCGCCGGCAAGGCCGAGCCCACCCTGGACTGGGAGCACACCGAGGCCCGCTGGGTCTCCCCCCGGCGCCTGCGGCGCTTTCGCACCGTCCCCATGCTGGCAGAGGCCCTCGAGCGCGTCTATCCCGCCGCCTCCCGAACCCGCGCAACGCAGCCATGAACACCATCCAGCGCGCCGTCGAAGACCTCCGGGCCGACCGCCGCAGCGGCGCCAGCGCGCTCAGCCGCCGCGTCGCGGAGGCGCTCTCCGCCTTCGCCGAGGGCGCTCCCGCCGGCACGCCCCACGAGCTCATGCGCGGCCTGCGAGAGGCCGCCCGCGCCCTCGCCGACGCCCGGCCCAGCATGCGCGCCCTCGCCAACACCGCCGGCAAGATCGTTGCCGCCGCCTCCGGGCCGCCGCTCCCCGCTGAGGTGGCGGACCTGCGAGCCCGCGTAGCCCAGGCTGCCCGCGAGGTCCTGGAGGGCTGGGAGACCGCCGCCCGCGCCATCGCCGGCCACGCCGGCCCCCTCCTGCCCGACACCGTCCTCACCTACAGCTACTCCTCCACCGTCCTCACCGTCCTCCTTCAGACGCGGCCCCGCCGCGTCATCGTCCCCGAGTCCAGGCCCCTCTGCGAAGGACGCACCCTCGCCTCCGACCTCCTCGAGGCCGGCATCGCCTCCACCCTCATCACCGACGCCCAGGCCGGATGCCTTATGTCAAGCGCAGGCGCCGTTCTCGTCGGCGCCGATGCGGTCCTGCCCGACGGCGCGGTCGTCAACAAGGCCGGCACCTACCTCCTGGCGCTCGCCGCCCACAGGGACCGCGTCCCCTTCTACGTTGCCTGCGAAAGCCTTAAAGTGTGCGCTGACACACGGGATCTCTCCCCTGTCGAGGAGAAGGAGCCACAGGAGGTCTGGCCCGAGGCCCCCGCCGGCCTCGCCGTCCGCAACGTCTACTTCGACCGCACCCCGCCCGACCTCGTCTCGGCCATCATCACCGAGGAGGGCGCGTTGCGGCCGGACGAGCTGGGTCCGCTCGTCGAGCGAGCCCGCCGCTACCGGCAAGCGCTGGAGGACGCGCCTTAGAGCGCGCGGCGGACGTCGGTGGACACCCTCCAGCCACCGTAGCCGCCCCGAAGGAGATGTCGATGCGATTCACCTGCCTGCTCTCTTGCCTCTGCGCGGCGCTCCTGGTCGCCTGTGGCGACGGCGCTGCGCCCCCTTCCACGCCGACCGGCACCGCCCCGAAGCCCACGCCCACGCGCGCGGCAAGAGCCACCGCCACGCCCGCTGCTTCGCCCACGCCCACCGTCCTGCCCGCCCCGATCGCCGTGCCGGAACAGCCCGACGACTTCGCCGCCTACCCTCAGGTCATCGCCGACTACCTCACCGCCGCCGGCGCCGCCGCCCTCGGGCCGCCGTGCCTGGAAGACCTCCTGCGCGAGTGGGACATGCCCGAGACCGCCGACCCCTCCCGCTGTCTCCTGGCCAGCACCGACTCCGATCCGGCCGATGAGATAGTCGTGGTGCTCACCGCCCTCCCGCCGGAAGGCGGCCTCCAGGTACAGGGCAATATCGTCGTCTTCGATGAGAGCGATAGCCGCTACGATGTCGCCTTCGAGTCCGCGCCGGCCTCCGACCAGCCCGACGAGATGATGCTCGAGAGCGCCGCCCTCCTCGCAGCCTCCGACATCAACGCCGACGGCCTCGGCGAGCTCGTCTACGTCACCACCTCGTGCGGCGCCCACACCTGCTTCGACACCGTCCACATCCTCACGGGAACGCCCGACGGCTACCAGAGCCTCTCCGCCGACGAGATCTCCATGGCCTTCGCCGACATCTCCCTCACTGACCGCGACGGCGACGGCGCCCAGGAGCTCGTCATGCATGGCGGCACCATCGGCTCAGTCGGCGCCGGACCGCAGCGCACCCGCACCGACGTCTACGCCTGGGACGGCGCCCACTACACCCTCGCCGAGACCACCTACGACCCCACCACCTACCTCTACCTCCGCCTGCGCGATGCCGACGACGAGTTCGCCGCCGGCCGCTACCTCGAGGCCGCCGACCTCTACCGCAGCGCCCTCGACGACACCACCCTCGACCTCTGGAACCCAGACGAGCGGGCCGAGCTCGACCCCTACGCCCTCTTTCGCATCGCCCTCTCCCTGCTGGCGGCCGGCCAGCCCCCCGCCGACGCCCTCGCCGCCCTCGACGCCGCTGTCGCGGACTATCCCGGAACCTACCACGGCGCGCTGGCACAAACCTTCAGGGACAGCTACGTCGCTCGCGGCGACCTCCCGGCGGCCTGTCAGGCGGCCCGCGACTACGCCGCCGCCAACCTCGACACGTTTTACGCCATCTGGGACTACGGCTACGCCAACCCGGAGTTCGACTTGGTGCTCCTCTGCCCCCTGTAGCCGTCCCCGGAGCCTTCGTGGTGATCCATCCACTGTGCGGCATCGCTCTCCTTGGAGGATCACCTCCGGACCAGTCCGGCTCGTTGCCCCTGCCTACATGCTGTGCTATACTCCCGTAGCGCCGTCTCCACGGCGTCAATTCACAGACGGGGCTTCGCTCCTCCCGCAACGTGAGCGGTCCAGGTATGCGCTGTCCCCGGAAGGCTGACGAAGGAGGACTCGCCAAGGTTTGGCCACACCGGTAACCATGAAGTCATTGCTGGAGGCCGGCGTTCACTTCGGTCACCAGACGCGTAGATGGGACCCGCGCATGCGGTCCTTCATCTTCACCGAGCGCAACGGCATCCACATCATCGACCTCCAGCAGACCGTCGGCCGCTTGGCCATCGCCACCGACTTCGTGCGCGACCTCGTGGCGGGCGGCCAGAACATCCTCCTCGTAGGCACCAAGAAGCAGGCCCGCGACACCATCCAGGCCGAGGGCGTCCGCTGCTCCATGCCCTATGTCACCAACCGCTGGCTGGGCGGCACCCTCACCAACTTCGCCACCATCCAGAAACGCATCGATCATCTCGTCCGCCTCGAGGACGGGCGCTCCCGAGGCGAGTACGATCGCCTGCCCAAGAAGGAAATCCTAAGCATCGACCGCGAAATCCAGCGCCTCAACCGCCACTTCGGTGGCATCAAGGCGGTCACCCAGCTCCCCGCCGCTCTCTTCATCGTAGACCCCACCATGGAGCACATCGCCGCGGCCGAGGCCCGCCGTATGCGCATCCCCATCGTGGCGATGTGCGACACCAACTGTAACCCTGACGAGATCGACTACCCCATCCCCTCCAACGACGACGCCATCCGCGCCATCAAGCTCATGTCCGCCTGCATCGCCGAGGCAGTCCTCGAAGGCTTGGCTCTGCGCGAGTACGTCGCCGAGGGCGTCGTCCCCGGAGAAATGGTCGCAGAGATCGCCGCCAAGGGGATCTTCTCCGTCTCACCCGATGAGCCCGCACCCGCCGAACAGCAGGAACCTCCTCCCCAGGAGGAGCAGCCCGTCCCACCAGCGGCACCGGCACCCCAGCCCGACCCCCGCCCCCAGTAGCCAGACACTAGGAGGTCCCGTGACCATCTCCACATCCGATGTCAAGGAGCTTCGAGAGCGCACCGGCGCCGGCGTCATGGACTGCAAGAACGCGCTGGAGGAGGCCGGCGGCGACATCGAGCGCGCCGCCCAGCTCCTCAAGGAGCGCGGTGCCACCCTCGCCGAGAGGAAGGCCCACCGCGTCACCCGCCAGGGACTCGTCGAGTGCTACATACACGCCGGCGGACGCATCGGCGCCATGGTCGAGGTGAACTGCGAGACCGACTTCGTCGCCCGCACCGACGCCTTCAAGGCCCTCGCCCATGACCTCGCCATGCAGGTCGCCGCCACCGGCCCCGTCTCCCTCAGCGAGGAGGACCTGCCCCCCGACGCCGAGGGCAACCCCGAAGAACTCTGCCTCCTCCGCCAGGCCTTCATCAAGGACGAATCCCGCACCATTCAGGAGATCATCCAGGACGCCATCGCCCTCACCGGCGAGAACATCCAGGTTCGACGCTTCGCCCGGTTCGAACTGGGCCACTAGGAGGCGACCCCCCTATGGCTGGCGCCGCCTACACCCGTACCCTCCTCAAGGTCAGCGGCGAAGCCCTCATGGGCGACGGTAGCTACGGAATCGACGCCGCCACCCTCGCCGCCGTCGCCTCCCAGATCAAGAACGCCCAGGCCTTGGGCACCCAGATGGCCGTCGTCGTGGGCGGCGGCAACATCTTCCGCGGCACCGAGGCCAGCGCCGCCGGCATGGACCGCGCCACCGCCGACTACGCCGGCATGCTGGCCACCATCATCAACGCCCTCGCTCTCCAGGACGCCCTCGAGAAGGCCGGTCTCGCCGTCCGCACCCAGACAGCCATGTCCGTCCAGGAGGTGGCCGAGCCCTACATCCGCCGCCGGGCCATCCGCCACCTCGAGAAGGGCCGCGTGGTCCTCTTCGCCGCCGGCACCGGCAACCCCTACATGACCACCGACACCGCCGCCGCCCTCCGCGCCATCGAGATCGGCGCCCAGGTGCTGCTCATGAGCAAGAACCGCGTCGATGGCGTCTACGAGGCCGACCCTCGCAAGCAGCCCGGCGCCCGCCGCTTCAAGTTCCTCAGCTACCTCGAGGCCATCAACCGTCGCCTCGAGGTGATGGACAGCACCGCCCTCTCCCTCTGCATGGAGAACGACCTGCCCATCATCGTCTTCGATATCGCCGCTAGCGACGGCATCGTCCAGGCGGTACGCGGGGACCGCATCGGCACCTTCGTCGGTAACCGCGAGACGGTCCTCGCGCCTGCGTAGTAGACTGGTGACGTAGCCATGATCGACGAAACCCTCGCCGACGCCGAGCAGCGCATGGGCAAGGCCGTCGAAGCCCTCAGCCGCGACCTCGCCACCATCCGCACCGGCCGCGCCCAGCCCGCCCTCGTCGAGCACCTCCGCGTCGACTACTATGGCACCCCCACCCCCCTCAACCAGCTCGCCAGCATCGCCGCCCCGGAGGCCCGCCTCCTCACCATCCAGCCCTGGGACAAGGGGTCCATGGGCCCTATCGAACGGGCCATCCAGATGTCCGACCTCGGCCTCAATCCCAGCAACGACGGCCACATCATCCGCCTGGTCATCCCTCAGTTGACCCAGGAGCGCCGCCAGGAGCTGGTCAAGGTCGTGCATCGAAAGGTGGAGGAGGGCCGCGTCGCCGTCCGCAACGTCCGCCGCGACTGCCTCGAGGAGCTCCGCCGCCTCCAGCGAAACAAGGAGGTGTCCGAGGACGAGGAGCATCGCGCCCAGGATCGCCTCCAGAAGCTCACCGACCGCTTTGTCGCCGAGGCCGACCAGGTAGGCCAGCAGAAAGAGCAGGAGTTGCTGGAGGTCTAGCGGGCGCTGTCCCCGCTGCCCAGGAAGCCATGATCGCCGAACCGGTCAGCCCCACGTCCCCCAGGGTCAAGCTCGCCGCGCTCCCCACGCACGTCGCCATCATCATGGACGGCAACGGTCGCTGGGCCGAGGCCCGCGGCCTCCCCCGCCAGGCCGGCCACCGCGCCGGCACCGAGAACATCCGGCGCATCATCGAGACCTTCGGACAGTGGGGCGTCCCCTACCTCACGCTCTACGCTTTCTCCACCGAGAACTGGACACGCCCCCGCACCGAGGTCAACACCCTCATGCGCCTCATAGGCCGCGTGGTGAACCGCGAGATCAAGGCGCTCCACAAGCAGGGCGTGCGCCTCGTCCACCTCGGCCGCCTTGACCGCCTCTCCCCCCAGATCCGCAAGAAGATCGAGGACGCCATCGAGCTCACCAGGGACAACCAGCGCATGACCGTCTGCGTCGCCTTCGACTACGGCGGCCGCGCCGAGATCGTCGAGGCCGTCCGCCGCATCCTCGCCGACGGCGTCCCGCCCGAGCGCATCGACGAGGCCCTCTTCGCCTCCTACCTCTACACCGCCGGCCTCCCCGACCCCGACCTCGTCATCCGCACCGCCGGCGAGGTGCGGATGTCCAACTTCCTGCTCTGGCAATCAGCCTACGCCGAGTACTACGCCACCCCCACCTACTGGCCCGACTTCGGGCCCGAGGAGATCCAGCGCGCGCTCGAGACCTACAGCCGGCGCCGGCGTCGTTTCGGTGGCGTCCTGCCCGAGGAGACGCCTCCCGGCCGCTCCTCGCCGCGGCGAGCCCCCTAGCCCCGCGTAGCCAGGAATGCTCCCCCATAGGATCGCCACAGCCGTCGCTGGCACCCCCATCATATTCCTGCTCGTGCTGGCCGGCGGCCGGTGGTACGCGGCCGCCGCCGCCCTTATCCTCGTCGTCGCCGCCCTCGAGTTTCAGTCGCCCCGCTTGGGCTGGCGCAGCCCCCTCGCCCTCCTGGGCGCGGCCCTCTGCGCCGCCATGGCGGGCGGTGCCCTCGTGGGACCTGAGTGGGTGCTATGGTTCGCCCTGGGGGCCGTCATAGTCCCCCTGGCCTGGGTGACCCTGCGAGGCGACCCGGGCACCGCCCTCAATGACTGGCTCTGGACGATAGGTGCCGTCTTCTACATAGGCCTGCTCGGGAGCCACCTGGTGCTGGCGCGCGAGTTGGAGAACGGCCGCGACTGGGTGTTCCTCGCCCTCTTCGCCACCTTCGCCAACGACACGGCCTCCTACTTCGTGGGGCGCGCGCTGGGCCGGCAGCCCCTGGCCCCGCACATCAGCCCCGGCAAGACCGTCGAGGGCGCCCTGGGCGGCTTCGCTGGAGGCATCGCCGCCGCCCTCATTCTGAACTACCTCCTCGGCCTGCGCCTCGAGTCGGCTCTCATCGTGCCCCTGGCGATACTCATCCCGTTCGCGGCCCAACTCGGCGACCTCGCCGAGTCCATGCTCAAGCGGGGCATGCAGACCAAAGACGCCAGCAAGCTCCTCCCCGGCCACGGCGGCTTCATGGACCGCCTGGACAGCGTCCTCTTCACCTCCGTCGTGGTATACTACTTCGTAGTGTGGGTCCTGCCCTGAATCTTCCCCACCCTGTCGAAGCAGAAGGCGTCGCCGACGCACTGTGCCGCGGGCCCCGGCCCGCGGCGTTTACCAAGAGGGGATGAATCTGCTCCGTCTCGCTGTTCTCGGCTCTACCGGCTCCATCGGTCGCCAGACCCTGGAGGTGGTCCGCTCCCTCGGCGAGCGGTTCCGCGTGGTAGGCCTGGCCGGCGGCCGCAACGTGACCCTCCTCGAGGAGCAGGTGCGCGAGTTCGCGCCCGACCTGCTATGGTCGGAGGACGACGCGCACCGTTCGACCCTCACCGCCGCCTCCCGCTCGCCGAACCCCCGCTGGACCCCCATGGCCGAAATGGCCGCCGACCCCGACGTGGACCTGGTGCTCATCGGCACGGTCGGCAGCGCTGGCCTCGAGCCCACTCTCGCCGCCCTTCGAGCCGGCAAGGTAGTCGCCCTCGCCAACAAGGAGGTCCTGGTGATGGCCGGGCCCGTGGTGGTGGACGCGGCCGCCCACGGCGGCGGCGAGCTCCGCCCCATCGACAGCGAGCACAGCGCCATCTGGCAGTGCCTCTGGGGCGAGGACCGTCGCGCCGTCCGTCGCATCATCCTCACCGCCTCCGGCGGCGCCTTCCGCGACCGCCCTCTCGAAGAGCTGCCAAAGGTAACCCCCGAAGAGGCCCTGCGCCACCCCGTCTGGCAGATGGGCCGCAAGATCACCGTCGACTCCGCTACCCTCATCAACAAGGGCTTCGAGGCCATCGAGGCCCGCTGGCTCTTCGACGTGCCCTTCGACCGCATCGACATCGTCATGCATCCAGAGAGCGCCATCCACTCCCTCGTCGAGTTCAACGATGGTTCCCTCAAGGCCCAGATGGGCCCGCCGGACATGCGCCTCCCGATCCAGTGCGCCCTCTGCTACCCGGAGCGAGTCGCCCTCTCGCCGGCCCCCCGCCTGGACCTGGCTCTCCTCGGCACGCTGCACTTCGCGCCGCCCGACCTTCGACGCTATCCCTGCCTGGGCCTCGCTCTCGATGCCGGGCACCGCGGCGGCACCTACCCGGCCGTGCTCGCCGCAGCCGATGAGGTAGCGGTAGACCACTTCCTGGGGGGACACATCGCCTTCACGGATATCCCCGCCGCGCTCGAGGACGCCCTCTCGGCGCACGCGGGAACTGCCGACGCTTCCCTAGAAGCCGTCCTCGCCGCCGACGCCTGGGCGCGCCGGCGCGCCGATGACTGGGTCAAGGCCCGAGTATGAACGCGTTCCTCCAGGCCGTCCTGCCCTTCGTGGGCATCATCGTCGTGCTCATCATCGTCCACGAGATCGGGCACTTCACGGCCGCCAAGCTGGCGGGCGTCAAGGTGCTGGAGTTCGGCATTGGCTTCCCGCCCCGCATCCGGGGCTTCAAGCGCGGCGAGACCGAGTACACCATCAATGCCATCCCCCTCGGCGGCTTCGTCCGCATGGCGGGAGAAGAGGACCCCAACGAGCCCCGCAGCCTCGCTTCCAAGCCCCGCCCCATCCGCCTGCTCGTGCTCTGCGCCGGGTCCTTCATGAACCTCCTGATGGCGGTCTTCCTGTTCGCCCTCGCCCTCACCATCCCGCGCGAAGTCTCCATCGGCCGCGCTGTCATCAGCGAGGTGGTCCCCAACGCACCGGCCGAGCGCGCCGGTCTCGAGGCCGGCGATGTCATCTACGAGATCAACGGCCGCGACGTCAAGAACGTCCAGGAGGCCAGCTACCTCATCCGCCTCAACCTCGGCGAGGACGTAGACATCACCGTCAAGCGCGATCGCGAGTTCCTGACCCTGACCCCGCACGCCCGCTGGTCCGCCCCCGACATAGTCCACGTCGTTGAGCCCGGCGAGGATGTCCAGGCCGTCGCCGAGCGGCTCGGGCTGTCCGCCGCCACGATCAGGCAGGCCGCGGACATAGACTCCACGCTGGAGCCGGGCCGCGAGCTCATAATCGGCCTTGGCGCCGACGCCATAGCATATGTGCCCCAGGAGGATGAGACCGTCGCCTGGGTAGCCCGCCGCCTGGGCGTGAGCGAGGAGGCGGTCAGCGCAGCGGCGGGCCTGCCTGACCCCAACAAGCTCGAGCCGGGACAGGAGCTGCGCATCCGGCAGGGTGCCACCGGCATCATCATCGCCTCCCAGTACCCCTTCACCGAGACCCAGGCCCTCCCGCCCTGGGAATCGCTTCCCCAGGCCACCCAGAAGACATATGAGTCCCTGATCCTGGCCCGCAACGAGGTCATCTCCTGGATCAAGGGAGCCTCCCGGCCTCAGGTCGCGGGCCCTGTCGGCATCGCCCAGGCCACCGGCGAGGTGGTCGAGGAGGCCGGCTGGAAGTCCCTCACCGACTTCGCCGCTCTCCTCAGCGTCAACCTCGCTATCCTCAACATCCTCCCCCTGCCCATGCTCGACGGCGGACGCATAGTCTTCGTCCTGCTGGAGATCGCACGGCGAGGCCGGCGCGTCGCCCCTCAGAAAGAGGCCATCGTGCACCTGGTGGGGCTCGTGGCCTTGCTCACCCTGGCAGTCGTAGTAGGCTACTTCGACGTCCTGCGCATCTTCAGCGGCGAGAGCATCATCCGCTAATGAAGCGGCGGCCCTCCAAGCCACTCCGCATCGGCGATGTCACCGTCGGCGGCGACGCCCCCATCGTCGTTCAGTCCATGACCTCCACCAGCACCGCGGACGTCCCCGCGACCCTGCGCCAGATCCAGGAGCTGGCCGAGCTCGGCTGCGAGATCGCCCGCGTCGCCGTGCCCGACAAGCAGGCCGCCGCCGCCCTGCCCGAGCTGCTCGCCCACGCCCCCGTGCCCCTCGTCGCCGACATCCACTTCGACCACCGCCTGGCCCTGGCGGCCCTGCGCGCGGGCATCCATGCCCTGCGCCTCAACCCCGGCAACATCCGCGACCCCAGCAAGGTGCGCGCCGTAGTCCAGGAGGCCCGCGAGCGGCAGACCCCCATACGCGTGGGAGTCAACGCCGGCAGCCTGCCCCCTCTGCCCCCGCTGGCCGAGGGTGAGCCGCCCCCGCCCGTGCACCGGCGCATGGTGGACGCGGCCCTCTGGGAGATCAAGCTCCTGGAGGAGATGGACTTCGACCTGATCAAGGTCTCCCTGAAGGCCTTCGATGTCCCCACCATGCTAGCGGCCTATCGCGACATCGCCGCCCGCGTCCCCTATCCCCTGCACCTCGGCGTAACCGAGGCCGGCACGCCCCGCGCGGGCTCCGTCCGCAGCGCCATCGGCATCGGCATCCTCCTCTCCGAGGGCATCGGCGACACCATCCGCGTCTCCCTCGCCGCCGACCCGAAAGAAGAGATACCCGTCTGCTGGGACATCCTGGCCTCCCTCAACCTCCGCCGCCGAGGGCCCACCATCGTCGCCTGCCCCACCTGCGGCCGCCTCGAGATCGACCTCATCCCCCTCGCCCAGCGAGTCGAGGAGCACTTCACCCGGCTCGGCAAGCCCCTCACCGTCGCCGTCATGGGCTGCGTGGTCAACGGCCCCGGCGAGGCCAGCATGGCCGACCTGGGCGTCGCCGGCGGCAAGGGCCGTGGCGTCATCTTCCGCAAGGGCCGGGTCGTGCGCACCGTGGACGAGAAGGACCTCCTGTCCGCCCTCATCGAGGAGGGAGACAGGGTCGTCGCGGAGATGGAGGGAGTCCCAGCCTCGCCCTCCGATGAGGCTCTCATCCCGCTGCAGGAGCTCCCGACCGGCGGAGAGCCATAGGCCCTGCCCAAATGGACCTCGCCCCTCTCGCCCTGGTCGGCATCCTGGCCCTGTGGGGCCTGCTCGGCTTCTTCGCCTGGACCGCCGCCACCGTGCTCAGCCGAAGGGCCCACACGCTGATAGCGCTGCCGCTCTGCGTCATCGCGGGCATGGCCGGCGGCGCCCTCGTCCCCGCCCTCGGACGCAAAGACGGCCTGGGCCTCGGCCTCAGCCTCCTGATCGCCCTCCTGGCCGGCGCCCTCGCCGCGGCCCTCTCGT
>CAZFGZ010000042.1:0-13715 GCA_964518585.1 uncultured Dehalococcoidia bacterium
TGCCCTCCTCCGCGCCGGTCGTGTAGCCCTCGACCTCCCAGATGGTGCTGGCGAGGTCGAAGTACTCTTCCTGCGAGATGTTGTTGTTGTCGGTTTCGAGCCAGAGGTTGCTCTCGACGTCGGGGCACTCGCCCGACTCGACGGGATCAGTGCCGGGGGGAGTGTTGGTGCAGTGCGGGTTTGTCTGCCCGCCCTCATACATGACCACGTCCCAGCTCATGGTCGAGTCATCGGCCTGAGCCGCGGGGGTCTGGCTGCCCAAGGCGAACAGCACCAGCGCCACGACGGCCGCTCCCGCACCTAGAAGAAAGACTTTACGTCTCATCGAACAGTCTCCTTTGGTCTCCTGCCTCACAGGGACAGTCGATACGGATTTCGCTTAGCTAGCTCCCTGTTTGCACCTCCTTTTCTCCGAAGGAATAGTCGCCCTGGGGCTTCCACGTCCTGCGAAGCCCAGAACGTCAGGAAGGGTAGCGGCGATGTCGCCCGGGCCGGGCGCATCACCGGGGCTGCGGAGCCTATGTCGTCAGGGTTTGTCTTTGCCCCCCCGCCCCTTTTCTTCGCAGAACGGGCCGCACCACAAAAGCCGAGACTATGGGCCCTCTCCGGGCCGGTCCGCCGAGCTTCCCTAAGTCGTTATGTGCGAGGTCACGCGCGCGATGTGATCAGCATGACTGCACGTGGCGGGGTAGACACGATTATACCACTGCTGTCAAGACCCCTGCGCTTGCGTCTAGAGGGGGATGTTGCCGTGCTTCTTGGGGGGGTTGCTGTCGGTCTTGTTGCGGAGCATCTCCAGGGCGCGGATGACCCTCAGGCGCGTCTCCCGCGGGTCGATCACGTCGTCGATGTAGCCGCGCTCGGCGGCCACGTACGGGTTGGCGAACTTCTCCTTATACTCGTCGATAAGCCGCTCCCGCAGCTCGTCCCCGTTCTCCGCCTGGGCGAGGCGTTGCCGGTAGATGATGTTGACGGCCGCGTCGGGCCCCATCACTGCGATCTCGCCGGAGGGCCAGGCCAGGTTGACGTCGGCGCGCAGGTGCTTCGAGCCCATAGCGTCGTAGGCTCCACCGTAGGCCTTGCGGGTGATGATGGTCACCTTCGGAACGGTGGCCTCGGAGTAGGCGTACACCAGCTTCGACCCGTGGGTGATGATCCCTCCGTACTCCTGTGACACTCCCGGCAGGAACCCCGGCACGTCCACGAAGGTGATGATGGGGATGTTGAAGCAATCGCAGAAGCGGACGAAACGGGCGGCCTTGCGGGATGAGTCGATATCCAGCACCCCTGCCAGGTAGAGGGGCTGGTTCCCCACGATGCCGACGGTCCGCCCGGCCATCCGCGAGAAGCCGATCACGATGTTCTGAGCGAAGTGCTCCTGCACCTCCATGAAGTCGCCCGCGTCCACCACGCGCAGGATGATGTCGCGCATGTCGTAGGGCTTGTCGGGTTCGTCAGGGACGATGGTGAGGAGATCCTCCTCGCGGCGGCGGGGATCATCGGCCGTCTCCACCACGGGCGGGTCCTCCATGTTGTTGAGGGGAAGGAAGGACATGAGGCGCCGCATCTCGATGAGGCACTCCTCTTCGCCCTCGATGGCGAAGTGGCAGACGCCTGAGCGGGTGGCGTGGGCCATGGCCCCGCCCAGCTCCTCGTGGGTGATCTTCTCGCCCGTGACCGCCTTGATGACGTCGGGGCCGGTGATGTACATCTGCGATGTGCCCTCGGTCATGAAGATGAAGTCGGTCATGGCCGGGGAGTACACCGCGCCTCCCGCGCACGGCCCCATGATCACGGATATCTGAGGGATGACCCCGGAGGCCAGCACGTTCCGGAGAAAGATGTCGCCGTAGCTGGCCAGGCTGGCCACGCCCTCCTGGATGCGGGCGCCCCCTGAGTCGTTCAGGCCGATGACCGGCGCCCCGTTCCTCAGGGCCAGGTCCATGACCTTGGCCATCTTCTCGCCCATGGCCTCGGAGAGGGAGCCGCCGAAAACGGTGAAGTCCTGGGAGAACACGTAGACCGGCCGCCCCTCGATCTTGCCGTGGCCCGTGACCACGGCGTCGCCCAGGTAGCGCTGCTTGTCCAGGCCGAACTCGGTGGCCCGGTGCACCACGAGCTGGTCCAGCTCCTCGAAGCTCCCCTCGTCCAGCAGGAGGTGGAGGCGCTCGCGGGCGGTCATCTTGCCCCGGGCGTGCTGGGCCTCGATGCGTTTCGGGCCGCCACCCAGCTTGGCCTGCTCCTTGAGGTCGATCAGGTGCTTGAGCCTGTCTTCAGCGGCCATGGTGCCTTTCGCTCCCCTGCCTCTACGCGTCCCCTCATAGAGCGACCCGGCTCCGCCGATAGCGGCCGGGCCGGGAAACCAGAGCGGATCAGCGAAATGGCAGGGCCTGCGGCGTCGCCAGTCGTCGAGGGAGCACTCCCGTTCGGCCGGATTATCCTAGCACAGGCCCCCCAGCGGCGCAACGAATGTCGGTCCCCGCGCCCGCGAGCGCCGGCCGGCCTACGGCGGCGGAGCCGTCTCCGACTCCTCAGGCAGCGCGGGCGCCTCAGTGGGTTCCGGCGCGGGCGGCTCAGTCGGTTCCGGTGCGGGCGCCTCGGTGGGTTCTGGTTCGAGCTCCTCCACAGGCTCGGGCGGGGGTGCGGCTGCTCCCTCTGGGATGATGAGCTCCTGGCCCACCTCAAGAGACCGCAGCCCGTCGACGGTGGTCCCGTTCGCCGCGGCCAGCTCCTCGAGCGTTACGCCGAAGCGGTCGGCGATGCTTGAGGCATTGTCGCCCGATTCGACGACGTAGGTGTTCTCGCCCGCGACGGGCGGAGTCTCGCCGGAAGGCACGGTCGGGGTCTCCTCAGCAGCGACAGGGGTCGGGAAAGGCCCGGTGGAGGCGACGCCCGGGATGACCAGTACCTGACCAACCTCGAGGCGGGTGGGATCCTCGATCCCGTTGGCCTCCATGATCTCCTCCACGGTCACTTCGAACTGCTCGGCGACGCCAGAGAGGGTATCGCCCTCCTGGATGGTGTAGGTGCGGCCCCCTCCGCCCTGGACGGGCGCGCCGACGATGATCGGCTCGGGGAGCTCTGCCGGGAGGGTGGCGGTAGGGATCTCGCTCAACTCGGTGCGGTCGCCGCCGCCCCCGCAGGCGCCCAGCCCAAGGGCGAGAGCTGCGACCAGGATCATCAGCGCTGACCCTCTCAACAGCCGCACGGTCGGTAGGGCGAAGAGGATAGTCATGGCCGGAGGCATCGTACACCAGCCCTGGGGGTCGGGCAAGCGCGTCTACCCGTCGCTACGTCCCACGCGCCCGGCCGAGACCATTCGAAGGGTGCGCCAGGCGGCGGCTAGTCCACCACCGGGGAGGGCGGCTCGAAAGCGGCGTCCGAGACGTCACGGCTCACGCTCGTGGCCTCCATGCGGACATCCATGCCCTCGGGCCCCTCCGGGCCCGAGGCTTCTAGCGAAAAAAGGAGAAGAATGCCGTCGCGAGTGAAGCACCACTGAAATTCGCCCCTGGCCTCAGGGCCGGAGACCAGTTCTCCCAGCAGCGACGCGGCGACCACGCCCGCACGTCTCATGCCCCGGTCACCCCCCAGGACAGACTTCCTCTGCACCGATGTCCTCCTTCCGCCTCAGGCCGAACGCCGCACCGCTGCCCGCGCGGCCTGAAATGATCTGCTTCGATCAGCCGACTAGCCGCCACCGAGCTCGACCGGTTGCGTGCGCTCACCGATGATCTCGCAGCCAGAGGGCTCCGGGCACAACTCGTTCATTCTATCGGTCCAGAGCAGGTGGTTTCGACCGGCTGGCGCTCCGAGTGGACGACCTCGCCGGCGCTGTTGGTTGCCCGAAGCTGGTACGTCAACTCAACGCTGCCGAAGATCTCCTCTTCGTCGAGGCTGTCAGTGAAGGAGCCCTCCCCGACGTCCCAGCTATCGATAGGTGTGCCATCGCGGAGGAGTTCGACCGTCCCGTCCGGGTCGCCGCTGACTTCCCAGCCCACGAGGACTTCGCAGCCAGCGGGATCGACCCAGAAGTTGTCGATGACCATGGTGGATATGTCGCTGGGAGGAGTGCCAGGATACTCAGGTTCCTCGTCTTCATCGTTGCCGAGTAGGCCGAAAGCCAGCAGGGCTCCAACAACCGCAACCACAGCCACGGCGGCCACTCCTGCGCCCGGTCCCACCCAGGCCGGCAGCGCCCGGAGACAACTCTCGGCATACTTGAGCGCCTTCTGTGCCTTGTTGCAGGCCTCGCCGAGGCGCTCGGTCCTGGTCCCGATTCTCTCCAACTCCTCCGCCGCATCTCGAAGGCGCTTGAGAGGCTCTTCCGGAAGTGCCTGCAGCGCGTCGGTTCCCTCCACGAACTCCCTGATCTGCCTGGCGATGTCCGCGATCTCGTTGATGCGCTTTATCGCGCCGCAGACGCGCTCAAGCCGCCGCCGGAGCGCCCTGACAGCTCCGAGGGCACGCCTGCGCCGCTCTTTCTCGCGAAGCAGGGGCTTCCCGCAGTTCGCGCAGTAGCGCTCGTTCGGGTGGTTGCTGGCGCCGCAGGCGCGGCAGACCAGCTCCAGCTCTGCCCCGCACTCGCCACAGAACTTCCGCTCCTCGGGATTGTCGTGGCCGCACGCTGAGCAGCGCATCGCTCCCCTCCCTTTCTCCTGCTGTGACTCGCAGGGATCAGCGTATGAGGCGATTCTCCCCCAGGCTGGCGGCGATGTCAACTGAGGAGCTTTCGGATGGGAGGGGCGTGTTCCCAACCCGGCAGTTTCGTGGCATCGCAACAAGAGAAGCCCGCTCGTTCGAGCGGGCTTCTTCGCGTGTGCTGTGCCGGAGAGCGGCTAGCTGGCCTTGACCCCCAGCTTCGCCTCCGCCTTCGCCACGTTCTCGCGCGTGATGTCGATGGCGTCCGGGCTCACCGAGACCGAGGTGATGCCCCACTCCACAAGCTTGTCCGTCAGCTCCGGGTAGTCGGAGGGCGCCTGGCCGCAGATCGAGACTGTGATCCCGCGCGCCACGCCCCCCTTCACCAGGTGCTCCAGCGCCACCATCACCGCCGCGTTCCGCTCGTCGAACTCCTTGCCGAACTTCTCGTTGTCCCGGTCCAGCCCCAGCACGAGCTGCGTCAGGTCGTTGGAGCCGATGGAGATCCCGTCGATGCCCACGTCGATGAACTTGTCCAGGATCAACGCGTTCGACGGCACCTCCGCCATCATCCAGAGCTTGAAGTCCTTCGACTGCGGCAGCCCGAACTCCGCCATCAGCTCCTTGACCCCTGCCATCTCCTCCGGCGTCCGCACGAAGGGGATCATGACCCACAGATTGTGGTACTGCTCGTGGACCAGTTTGATCGCCTCCACCTCCAGGCGGAACACCTCGCGGTCGCGGACGTAGCGAGACGCCCCTCGGTAGCCGATCATCGGGTTCTCTTCGAAGTCCTCGTACTTCTCGCCGCCCTCGAGGTCGCGGTACTCGTTGGTCTTGAAGTCGGTTGTGCGATAGACCACCGGTCGGGGGTGGAAGGCGTGGGCGAACGTCAGCAGCCCGTTGGCCAGCTTGCGCGTGAACTCCTCGCCCCGCCCCTGCTCGATGGCGTGGCGGGGGTGCTCCCCGATCCGCGCGACCATGAACTCGGCCCGCAGCAGCCCCACGCCGTCCACGTTCCGCTTGGCCACCACATCGGCCAGCTCGGGCTGCGCCAGGTTCACATAGATGTTCGTGCGGGTCTTGAGCGTGGAGGCGGCGGCGCGACGGGCCTTCTCCCGCTCGGCCCAGGCCAGGCTCGCCTCGGCGCGGCCGTCGTAGACCTTGCCCTGGTAGCCGTCCACCGTGATGACCTGGCCGGGCTGGAGGGTGTGGCTGGCCTCGCCGGTGCCCACCACGCAGGGAACCCCCAGTTCCCGGCTGACGATGGCCGCGTGGCAGGTGCGCCCACCCCGGTCGGTGACGATGGCGACCGCCCGCTTCATTGCCGGCACGAAGTCCGGCGTGGTCATGTCCGCTACCAGCACGTCGCCCGGCTTGACGCCCTCTAGGTGCGAAGCGTCCACCACGAGACTCACCGGCCCCACTTCGACGCCGGGACTGGCCGGCGAGCCCGACAGCAGCACCGGCGCGGGCTCGTGCAGCACTTCTGCTTGCCCCTCCTCCGCCTTCAGGGTGGTGACGGGGCGAGTCTGCACCAGGTAGAACTCGCCGCTCTCCTGCGCCCACTCGATGTCCTGCGGGAAGTTGTAGTGCTGCTCCACCCGCCGCACGATCTCGGCCAGGGCGGTGATCTCGGCGTCGCTGAGCTTCTGGCGGCTCCCGATGTCGGCTGGGACGTCCCGCCACTCGTTGGGGTGGAGGGGGTCGTGTCCGTCCGCCTTGTACACCAGCTCGCGGGTCTGCACCGCCACCTCGCGCTCCAGGATCTCCAGCGTCTCCTTGTCCAGCAGGTAGTGGTCGGGAGTGACGGCGCCCGACACGATCGCCTCGCCCAGCCCGCTCACCGCCTCCACCACGATCTTGCTGAGGTCGCTGGTCACCGGCTCGACGGTGAAGGCCACGCCTGAGGTCTCCGACTGCACCATCCGCTGCACCGGCACGGCGATCCCGACCTTCATGTGCTCGAAGCCGCCCTCAACCCGATAGAAGATGGCGCGCGCCTCGAACAGGGACGCCCAGCAACTCTTCACCGCCTCTACCACGTTCTCCTCGCCGCTGATGTTGAGGAAGGTAGCCTGCTGGCCGGCGAAAGAGGCCTCGGGGAGGTCCTCGGCGGTGGCCGAACTGCGCACCGCGACCGAGCCGCCCAGACGCTGGTATGCCCCCCGTATCTGCTCCGCCAGCTCGGCGGGCACCGACGCTCCCACGATGGCCGCCTTGATCTCATCGGAGACCTTCTGGAGGGCCGCGCTGTCCCGATGGTCCAGCGCCGAGAGGAGGGATTCGATCTGGGGACGGGGGCCGGATCCGTCGAGGAAGGGGAAGTAGCTCTGGGCCGTGACGATGAAGCCCGGGGGGACGGGGATCCCCGCTCGGACGAGTTCGCCGAGGTTCGCCCCCTTCCCGCCCACCAGGGGGATGTCCTCTCTTCCTACCTCTTCGAACCAGACGATGGCCTTGTCCTTAGCCATGGCGCATGCACCTCCTGCGGTTTCCTACCGAATTGTCGGTCCAGCGTAGGGGCTTCGGAAGGGATAAGCGGAAAGGGACCCCCGCGGTCCCGCCCGATTATACCACATGACCACACCTCCGAAAGCCAGATTTATAGGGTACACCCCTTGATTCTTCGCCCAGCCATAGGCTTGCGCTATGGGTCCGCGCCCGCGGGCCCTCGCTACTCCACCGTCACCGTCTTCGCCAGGTTGCGCGGCTGGTCCACGTCGCAGCCCCGCCACACGGCGATGTGGTAGGCCAGAAGCTGCAAGGGCACCACCGTCAGCAGGGGCGCGAGCAGGGGCGTGGTCTGGGGCACGTAGATCATGTGGTCTACCTTGGCCGCCAGCTCCTCGTCACCTTCAACGGCCAGGGCGATCACCGTGCCATCGCGCGCCTTCACCTGCTCGATGTTGGACAGCATCTTGTCGCGCAGGGCCTCCGGCATGGCGATGGCCACCACCGGCATCTCCTCGTCGATGAGGGCGATGGGGCCGTGCTTCATCTCGCCCGCCGGGTAGCCCTCGGCGTGGATATAGCTGACCTCCTTCAGCTTGAGCGCCCCCTCCATGGCCACCGGGTACTGGATGCCCCGCGCCAGGTACAGGAAATTCTGGCTGCGGTGAAAGCGATGGGCTAGCTCGGCCAGCTCTTGCTCTTGCGCCAGGGTCCGGCCGATCAGGTTGGGCATCTGGGCAAGGGGCTCCAGCAGGCCCCGCAGGGCCTCCGCGTCGAGCCGGCCCCGAAGCCCGCCGAGATAGCAGGCCAGCAGATACAGGGCTGTTATCGAGCCGGTCAGGGTCTTGGTGCTGGCCACGCCTATCTCCAGGCCGCAGCGCGTGTACACCGTGCTGTCGGCGACGCGCGTGGCCTGGCTTCCGGGCGTATTGCAGACAGTGATCTGGGGCGCTCCCTGCCTCCTCGCCTCGCTCATCGCCTCCAGGGTGTCCACGGTCTCCCCCGATTGGGCCACCGAGATCACCAGCACCTCCGGCCCCAGCAGGGGGTTCCGATAGCGGAACTCCGAGGAGTTGTCCACCTCCGCCGGCAGCCTCGCGATGGCCTCCACGTAGTGGCGGCCCACCATCGCCGCGTGCAGGCTCGTGCCCATGCCCACCAGGACCGCCCGCTGCACCCCGGCGAGCGCGTCCCGCAAAGGCTCCAGCTCTTCAAGGACCACCCCCGGCGGCTCGAACAGTACCCGCCCGCGGAAGGTGTCCAGCACGGCGTCGGGCTGCTCCATGATCTCCTTGAGCATGAAGTGCTTGTATGCGCCCTTGGCTGCGGCCATGGGGTCGAAGGGCATGGTCTGGGGCGTCTTCTCCTCTACCTGCCCCTCGGGCGACCAGTAGCGGGCGCCCTCGGCGCTGACCTGCGCCACCTCCCCGTCCGCCAGGAAGACCACCCGCCGCGTCTCCGGCAGCAGGGCCGCCAGGTCGCTGGCCAGGAACATCTCGCCCTCCCCGTAGCCCACCACCACGCCCCCGGCGTTGCCCACACGCGCCGCCGCCAGCCTTCCCGGATCCCGCAGGCTCATGACGACGATGGCGTGCGCGCCCTCGATGCGCCCGATGGCCCGCCGCAGCGCCCCCACCAGGTCGTCTCCCTCGTCCAGATAGGATTCGATCAGGTGCGGGATGACTTCGGTGTCCGTCTCCGAGACGAAGCGATGACCGCAGGCCTGAAGCTCCTGCTTGAGGGCCAGGTAGTTCTCCACGATCCCGTTGTGGATGACGACCACGTCGCCGTGGCAGTCCAGAAGGGGATGGGCGTTGCGCTGGTCGGGCCGGCCGTGGGTGGCCCACCGGGTATGAGCGATGCCCGTGCTGCCTCGGGGGCAGTTCGCCTCCAGCGACGCCGCCAGGTTGGCCAGCTTGCCCACCTTCTTCGTCGCGTAGAGCCCGCCGCCGTCCTCCAGCAAGGCGACGCCGGCGCTGTCGTAGCCGCGATACTCTAGCCGGCGCAGCCCCTCCAGCAGCAGCGGGCCGGCCTCCCGCGAGCCCACGTAGCCCATAATGCCGCACAAGGTTCGAGTCCTTTCTCCCCGCCGTCCGGGATGCTAAGAGACTCCCGCTGCCCGCGCCCCCTCCTCGCTCCCCACCAGCCCCAGCACCTCGTCCACCGTGCGCGCGAAGGCGATGGGCGCCCCCACTTCTGCCTCGACCTCCTCGGGCCTGCCGTCGTCGAGGAACCGCTCGCCGGCGTAGTCCAGGGCGTAGCGCGGCAGGACCGCCAGGTCGCCCAGCGACCGGCCCCGCAGGCCCGCGACCATGTCCTCCGCCACCAGCAGGCCGGAGACGTTGACGCGCGGCCCGAAGAAGCGGTTCTCCAGGGCGACTATTTCCACTTGCAGCCCCGTCACCTCAGCCAGCTCCAGGGCCAGCCCTCGCAGCAACGGCGCTACCAGGGTGCCGCAGACCAGGGTGACCCGCCCGAGCCCGGAGCGAGGCCTTACGCCCCCGCTCGCCCGGCGGCGGGCCCGCCGCCAGTCCTCTATCAGGGAGCGGGCCATGCCCACCCCGTTCTCGAACTGAGGGTAGCCGTCGTAGCGGGCCGCCGAGGGCAGCGCCGCGCCCGCCGCCAGGTAGTACTCATCCGCCGGGTAGACCAGGCTCACGCCCCAGCGACTTCGGAACGCCCGCTGCCAGGGCCTCACCTGTCGCAGCACCGACCGCGCCGCCTCCGGCGAGCACGCCCGCACCTCCCCGCCGTGTCCCGCCCGCGCGATGCGCTCCTCTCCGTACCTGCTCGCCCCCACCGGCACCACCGCGATGGAGGCGACAGTAGGGTAGAGCCCCGCCAGGTCCTGGACCGTGCGGGCCAGGTGGGGGCCGTCGTTGACGCCCGGGCAGAGCACCACCTGGGTATGCACGGCGACCCCCAGGTCTCCCAGGCGGCGGAGCTGGGGCATGACGTCCGGGGCGCTCGCGTTGCCCAGCAGGTAGCGGCGGAGTCGCGGCTCGGTGGCGTGGACCGACACGTAGAGCGGGCTCAGCCGCTGCTCCCCGATGCGCTGCCAGTCCTCCTCGCTCAGGTTGGTGAGGGTGATGAAGCTGCCGTGGAGGAAGCTGAGGCGGTAGTCGTCGTCCTTGACATAAAGCTCAGGGCGCAGCCCCCGCGGTAGCCCCCTCAGGAAGCAGAAGAAGCAGCCGTTGTTGCACGTGCGCACCCCGTCGAACAGCGCATCGTCGAAGCGGAGCCCCAGCTCTTCGTCCGGGTGCTTGTCGATGGCGAAGGTCAGGCGGCTGCCGTTGCGCAGGGCGCTGAGGCGGATGGAGGGCTCGGCGGCGTAGAAGCGGTAATCGATGGCATCGCGCAGCTCGTGCCCGTCGATGCTCACCAGCCGGTCGCCCGGGCGCAGCCCCGCCCGCTGGGCCAGACTGCCGGCCTGCACGCCCTGAACCACCCCGCCGCCCGGCGCGCCCTCGCCCCGCCCGGCGTTTCGCAGCTCCGTCACCGCCGGTCCAGCTCCCGCAGCCGCGCCACCACCTCGTCCACGACGTAGTCCGGCGTGGAGGCGCCCGCCGTCACGCCGATGGAGCAGTGCCCGTTGACCCATCCGGGCTCTATCTCCGTCGCCGACTCCACGTGGTGCGTTTGCACCCCCTCCTGGTGGCCCACGTCGGCCAGGTGGCGGGTGTTGGCGCTGTCGCGCCCCCCGATGACGATCATCAGGTCCACCCGGCGTGCCAGCTCTTCCGCGGCCGCCTGCTGGCTGCTTGTGGCGTGGCAGAGGGTGTTGATCACGCGCAGCTCGCTGACGCGCTCCATGTGGGTTTCCAGGAACCTCTTGACGAAGGAGGCGAAACGCGCCCCCGTCTCCGTGGTCTGGGAGAGAACAGCCATCCGCGAGGGCAGATCCCGGGGCAGGGCCTCCAGGCAGGCCTCGTCGGGAATGGCCAGGCCCTTGCCCTCCGTCCACCCCAGCACCCCCCGCACCTCCCTATGGTTGGGGTCGCCGAAGACGATGACCGCGAAGCCCTCCTCCGTCAGCCGCCTGGCCCACTGCTGGGAGCGGCTGACGATGGGGCAGGTCGTATCCACCATCGGGATGTCCCGCCGCCGCATCTCCTCCATCACCTCGCGGCCCACGCCGTGCGCCGTGATCGCCACCGGCCGGCCCTGGGCCTCCGCCGGGTCGGTTATCACCTCCACACCCTGTCGGCGGAGATCCTCCACCACCTGCCGGTTGTGAACGATGGAGCCCAGACTGGCCAGGGGGCCCTCCTTGCAGACGGCCTCCTCCATCATCTCCAGGGCACGCCGCACCCCGGAGCAGAAGCCCATGTCCCGCGCCTTGATGATCTCCATGTCCGGCGACTACCCCTCCTCCAGCTCCCTGGTGCCCTCGTCAGCCTTGCCCGCGGCCGCCGCGTACTGCCCCCGATACGACTCCGGCAGCAGCTCCGCGATGCGCCCCATGATGATCTCGGTGCAGCGCTGGGCGGCCTCAGAATCCGCCCTTTCCACCTCCGGCAGGAAGAAGGGTCGCCCGATCACCACCCGCACCCTCGGCCCCATGAACGGACGCAGGAACAGCCACGGCCACCTCACAGTCTCCGTACCGGTGATGCCGACGGGCAGGATGGGCGCGCGCGCCCGCAGGGCGATCATCGCCGTCCCTGGGTGCGCCTTCCTCATCGACCCCGTGCGGCTACGTGTGCCTTCCGGGAACATGACCAGCATTTCTCCCTGGCGCACCCGTTCCGTCGCCTTGCGCAGCGCCACCAGGTCCGCCTCGAAGCGGCGAACGGGAAAGGCCCCAAACAGCCGGATGCCCAGGCCGAGGACCGGCCAGCCGAACATCTCCTGCTTGGCCATGAAGGTGGGATGACGGGGAATGACCAGGGCGACTACGGGCGGGTCGGCGTTGTTGAGGTGGTTGCTGGCGAGGATCAGCGGGCCCTGTAGGGGCACGTTCTCCACACCCTCTGCCTCCACGCTGCGCATGTAGATGAAGGTGAGGAACCTGTCCAGCAGGATGACGCCCTTGCGGTAGAGCCTGGTGATTACCGGCATCGCATTAAGGATAGCACTCGCCCCACCACCTCATCCAGGGTGAGGTCATTCGTATCGATGATCGTGGCGTCGGCGGCCGGCCTCAGCGGCGAGGCCTTCCGCCTGCTGTCTATCGCGTCGCGGCGGGCCAGGTCCTTCCGGATGCCCTCCAGGCTGGCCACCTGACCCAGCGCCGTCAGCTCCTCGTGGCGCCGGCGGGCGCGGACCTCCGGCGAGGCGTCCAGATACACCTTCAGCTCGGCCTCCGGCAGCACGACGGTACCGATGTCTCGCCCCGCCATCACCACCTGCCCCTCTCCGGCCAGGTGGCGCTGCATCTCCACCATCACCCGACGCGCCCGCGGCGCCCGCGACACCCAGGAGACCGCCGCCTCTACCTCCGGCGACCGCAGGTGTGGCGTGGCATCCAGCCCGTCCACCCGCACCCCGCACTCGTCGGGTGCCGAGGGCGGTCCCATCTCTACCTGCATGGTGGTGGTCGCCGCCAGTTCGGCCACGGCCTCCTCGTCCTGGGGGTCCACCCCCTTCCGCAGCGCCAGCCAGGTCAGCGCCCGGTACATGGAGCCGGTGTCGACGAATCGATATCCCAACCGGCGGGCCAGCCGGCTGCCCACGGCGCTCTTGCCCGCCGCCCCGGGCCCGTCGATGGCGATGGTGCTGGGCAGTCGCCCGCGTCCTCCGGACTGCTGCTGCTCCCCGATCTTCTCTACCCCTCTTCAGCCGCGCCCTTGTCCACCGATCATAGCAGCCCGCCGAATCTCGCTAAACCCGCCCGCCCGCCTCGGGCCGCCTTCGATGCACCAGGAACGCTGCCCCCACACCAACGCCGCCCGTGGCCAGACCGCCCATCAGCGCCCACAGCCGCCAGCCGGCCCCGCCGGAAGCCTCTTTCGGCACGTAGGCGATGGACGAGACCTCCGATATCAGCGTGGCCGTCGCCGAGGGCGCGCCCCGCGATACGCTCAGGCCGAAGCCCGGCGTCGGCTCGTCGTTGTCCACGAAATCGCCGGCGGTGTCGCTGTCCCGGCCCGCCGGCGCGCGCTCCAGGCTGTGGCCGGCCTCCACGTCCCCTGCCGCCGGGTCCAGGATGCTATCGTCGTCGCCGTAGGACAGGGCGTCGGCTAGCCGCCCCTCCCCGTCCCGGAGGGTGAGGCGGTCGCCCTGGTTGCTCAGCCCGTTGCCCAGCCGGCCGTCCTCCACCGTGAGCAGCGGGCCCTTGAAGTCGGGCCAGCTCTCGCCAAAGCTCTGGCTCGCGGCCACCACCGCGAAACCGCCCGAGGGCAGGACCACGCGGCTCAGCGCGTCGCTGGAGGCGTTGTCGGCCAGGGTCCAGCCCTCCAGGTCCACCGCCTCGGGTCCGGCGTTGTACAGCTCTACCCACTCCCGAGCGCCGTCATCACCGCCGGGCTCGGGGTCGTACAGGAGCTCGTTGATCTTCACGGACAAGGGCGATGCCTCCTCCGACGGGCCGCTATCGCGGACCGCGCCCTCGACCTCAGAGCGCCGCTCCGGCGACGGCTCGCCGGCGCCTGCGCGGCCGGTCGAGGGCTCAGGCGTCG
>CAZFGZ010000043.1:0-13410 GCA_964518585.1 uncultured Dehalococcoidia bacterium
CCCCACGTGTCACTCGAACCCCCAAGCACCACCGTGTGCTCTGACGTGCTCTCCGTACTGTCTGTCTTCGCCGCCGTCCACGACGTGCCACCGTCCCACGAAAGGTCCACACTCATGCTGCTGGTGCCCAGCGTGCTGTCCAGCCACCAGTCCAGCCGCACCTCGATGCCCGACACCGAGCACCCACCCGGTATCGAGATCCCGTAGTCGTAGCACAAGTGGCGGTCACCCGCGCCGTTGTTATTGATGGCAGAGCCGTACTCAACCGCGATGCCGGCGGGACCGACGAGTCCGCTGCTGATCAGGTCCTCCACACCGCTGCCATCCAGGTTCGCCCGCTGGATCTTGCTCGTGCCGCCGTCGGCCCAGTACATCTTGCCGGCGCCCACATCCAGCGCAATGCCGATGGGAAAGTCGAGCCCAGTGGCGACCACGTCCTCGACACTGCTGCCGTCCAAGTTCGCCCGCTGAATCTTGTTCGAGTCGGAGTCCGTCCAGTACATCTTGCCAGCAGCAACATCCAGAGCAATGCCATCGGGATACGAAAGCCCCGTCACCAGATCCTCCAAACCGCTGCCGTCCATGTTCGCCCGCTGGATCTTGTCTGTGCCGTTGTCAGTCCAGTACATCTTGCCGGCATCCACATCCAGCGCAATGCCCATGGGAAACGAAAGCCCCGCGAGCACGCCCTCCGCACCGCTGCCGTTCAGGTTGGCACGCCGGATCCCATCAAACGCCTGGGTCCAGTACATCTTCCCGGCATCCACATCCAGCGCAACGCCGATGGGAACATAGAACAAGCCGGTGTCGACCAGGTCCTCGACAGTGCTGCCGTCCAGGTTCGCCCGCTGGATCTTGCCCGTGTTGCTGTCAGTCCAGTACATCTTGCCGCCGCTCACATCCAGTGCCATGTGGCGTGGGAAGACGAGCCCACTGGTGACCAGGTCCTCCACCCCGCTGCCGTCCAAGTTGGCCCGCTGGACCTTGTCGCTACCCTCGTCAGTCCAATAGACCTTGCCCCCGTCGTCAGCGAAGGAGTAGGTGGGGTTCACCTCGAAGCCGTCGCCGTCCCCGCCGCTGCCCGCAGCCTCCGCCGAGGGGTCAAGCCAGCCCGTGTCGCCCCCGAAGGAACTCGCCGTCGTGAACGTGTTGGCGGCATTGGTGGCCTGGCCGCTGAACACGGCCAGCCCATCCCGGACCCCCAGGCCAGCCAGCACGAGGCCGAGGGCGGCGATCAGGATGAGCAGCCCGTACTTACGCAGCAGCCCGACGCCGATCACGCCTCTTCCCCTGGAGGTCTCCCGGCCCTTCCTCGCCGATTTCCCCGCAGCACCAGGCTTCTCGGAGCGCTTCAACGCGCCCGCTGCGGGTGGCCCTCTCTCAAGAGCCATAGGGCGCTTCCCTTCCTCCCCGCGCCATCGGCCTACGGCGCCGCGTAGTACACCCTGACCGGCACCCAGTCCAGGTAGAAGTCGCGCAGGTAGCAGAAGATGTCCCCGGAGCAGTTGCTGGTAAGGCGAACGCGGAAGTTGCTGTTGGACAGCTCGCCCGCCGTCCACGCGTGGCCCCAGGTGTCGCTCGCACCACCGAGGACGACAGTGTGCTCAGACGTTGTCTCCGTCGTGTCCGTCTTCGCCGCCGTCCACGACGAACCACCGTTCCAGGAGAGCTCCACACTCATGCTGTCGTCGCCCAACGTGGTGCTCAGCCACCAGTCCAGCCGCACCTCGATGCCGCTGATCGAGCAGCCGGACGAGATGGACATGCCGTAGTTGTAGTACCGATGGCGGTCACCGTCCCCGTTCTGGTTCTCTGCGTAGCCGGAACCGTCAGCGAAGGCGTAAGTCGGGTTGTGCTCGAAGCCGTTCCCGTCACCGCCGCTGTCCGCGGCCTGGGCGGAGGCATTCAGCCAGCCCGTATCGCCGGAGAAGCAGCCCACCGTCTTGAAGGTGTTCCCGCTATTGGCGGCCTGGCTGCTGAACACGGCCAGCGCGCCGCGGCTGCCCAGGCCGACCAGCACCAGGCAGAGGACGGCGATCGGGATGAGCGGCGCGTACCTACGCAGCGGCGCCACGCTGGTCATCGCTCTCCTCCTCGGAGTCCCCCCGGCCAGTCGAGAGGCGCTTGCGGGCCCAGGTCCTCGCACCCAGGGTTGGCGCGGGAAGCGGCGCCGGGCCTGCTTCCGGTACCGGGCCCTCAGAGTCCGCCAAGGCGGCCGGCGCCTCCGCTGTTAGCCGAGGACGCCAGATCTCCCAGAGAATCATGCCGCCCAGGAGGACCGTCGGCAGGACGAGGAATAGCAGTCTTCCCGGCAGTGTCCGCACGAAGTGGATTACATACCCGGCGAAAGGCACCCGCTGGACCACACGCTCGCCGCTCCCCACGAGGAGTACTGGGGAAGGATCCGCGTCCTCGTTGCGGTCCCCTTTGATGATGAACTGCCGCTGGCCGCCCTCCTCCTCGATGGCGGTCACGCGGTGGAGGAGCGGGACGGTCTCCGGATTGGGCCGCGCGGCAATGATGTCGCCGACCTGCACAGCCTCGACCGCCACCGGCTTGGTTAGAGCCACGTCGCCCGGGCGAAGCGTCGGCGCCATGCTGCCCCCGTACACGATGAATGTGTGGTAGCCGAGCAGCCGGGGCCCCGCCGCGACGAGCACCAGGACGAACACGCCCACCGCGACAACCAGCCCCGCGTACAGGGGCAGACGCCTCAGCAATCCCCCCCATGAGAGACTGCGCGGGCGAAGCCAGGACGAAGCCTCAGGGCCAGAGCGCGGGGGCCGCGGCGGCCACCGGCTCTGCCTGGACAGCCTTTCGGCGATATCACGCTGGATTGTCGAGGCCATCCTTGCCTCTCCTCAAGAAACGCGCCGCCTCACACCGCGGAGGCGGCGGTGAACGTGCTGGCCGCGTTGAGCGACTGGCGGGCGTGACGGTCCATGACCTGGCTCGACATCAGGCTGCCCAACCGCAACGAGGGCGGCGCCGCCATCACCGAAGGCCACCATCTAGCCAACCCTCTCCTCCCCCGCAGCCTGCTGCCCGTCGCGCTTGCGCCGCCAGATCCGCTCCAATGCCGCGCCGATCAACAGTCCTAACGGTATCAGGATCAGCAGCAGTCCCGCCGACGGACTGCGTACGAAATCATCGATGTCGCCTGCCGCGGGACTGCCGTAGCCCGCCTCTGCTCTCTCACCCTCCAACCCCACGGGCCGTGGGTCGGCCGCTGGAGCCTGGTCCCCTTCCGCGGCGGACGCCTCCTCTTCATCGTGAGCATCCGCGCTCACGGCGCCGTCTTCAACGGCTTGCTCGGGCAGAGCGACTGGCAGGTAAGAAGGGCCACCGCCCCATCGGACATCAGGCTGCTCAACTGCGACAGAAGCGCCAGCGCTGTCAGAGAGGGCAAGCGCCATTATCTCGCCGGCGCTCTCCTCCCCGGCAGCTTCTCGCTCACCGCGCTTGGGCCACCAGATCCGCTCCAGCGCCACGCCTGCGAACAGTCCCAACGGCATCAGGATCAGCAGCGTTCGCACCACGGGCTTGTGGGCGAAGTCAATGATGTAGCCGGCCAGCGGGACGCTGTACCACAGCTTCGCGCCCTTATCGTCCAGTTTGACAGGCCATGGGTCAGCTGTAAGATTCTGGTCCCCCTTGGTGGTGAACACCCGCTCGCCGTCCCGGACCTCAATGTCCACGATGCGGTGGATCAGCACCTCGTCCGCCCGATCGGACGGAGGAAAGGCGATGATGTCACCCACCTCCAGGGACTCTGCTGGCACTGTCCTCGTCACCGCCACACTGCCCATCTGGAGGGCCGGCTCCATGCTGCCGCCGTACACCGTGTAGTGGACACAGCCGAACAGGGAGGGAACCGTGCCGGCACCGATCAGGCTCGCAGCTCCCAGCGCCACTACGAGAACACCCGTCCCCGCCATCAACGCCCATGTCCTGGGACGCCTCAAGCACAGGAGAAGCTTCCGTCGTGAATCCCGTTCGAATAGCCTGCCCAGCGCTCTTCTGCTCATTATCCTCCGATGACTCACCCTATTCAGACATTCGAGGCTGGCCACCTTTCGGGGACAGCCTCGATGCCGAAGTCACAGCCTGGCCTTGAAGACGCTTACAACGCTGGTTACGGGTTGTTCCTTCTCTGCTCCGCGTTGAACGTGAACGTCGCCGTCGTAGTCAGCCCCTGGAATGTACCGTCCGTGCCTATCGGCAGGGAGACCTGGAAGCACAGGTCCTCGCTGACCGGTGCATCGGGACCAGCCCCTGCCGGGTAGGTGCCGTCTGCGTCTACGACGTCCGTCGCCGAAGAGAGATACCGGTCTCCCGCGTCGGGGCCCGTCGTCGGGTCGCCGATCACGTCGACCCCGGCCACCGAGCCCAGGTCGCCCGCACCGTAGATCGTCGTGCCATCCGTATCAAAGCCAGCGGTGGTACAGGTCGTCACCCCGCTCTTGATTTCCAGATCCAGCTGCGCTGCCAGCGTGTCCTCCGTCGTCGTGCTGGTAACAGCGTAGCGGTAGGCCATCGAGCCGTCGTTGTCCACCGCAAGGGACGCAGTCACCACGTCCCCCGGCGCCATATCGCCAAAGGTGATGAAGGCGGTCGCCGGCGTCGTGCTGATGCCGACGGTTCCCGTGTCGAAGGTGTTGTCGTCGTTGACGGCCTGGCTCGTGAAGATCGACAGCGAACTCACGCCCGCCAGGATGCCAACAACGCCTACGACGAGACAAATCGCCGCAATGCTAAGCAGGATCCTTTTCACCATGATGACCTCCCCCTAGCGCTTTCACCACGCCAGCGCAAGAACCGACTTCAGCCCCTACTCTCCTGACCGGCATACGCCGAAGGGCTGAGTCGACTCTCCAGTTCAGTATCGACAGCACACGACCGGCTCTGTAGGGGCTCTACCTAACGACATTTGCAGGTGGCAGACGTCAGATTCCTCACCCCTGCACGCCGTCAACGAAATACGATAGGATGGAAGTAGCCATGCAATGTGCGGCGCACCCCTCAGTCGAGACCGAGCTAGCCTGCGGCCGCTGCGGAAAGCCCATCTGCCCGCGCTGCCTTGTGCAGACGCCCGTAGGCGCGCGCTGCCGCGAATGCGCCGGGGTCCGCCGCCTCCCCACCTACCACGTCCCCATCACGTTCCTCCTGCGGGGCCTGGGCGCGGCCCTGGCAGTCGGCGCAGCCCTGGGCGTGCTCTGGCGCTACCTGTTTCCCTTCGGGTTCGGCTTCTTCTTCGGCTTCTTCGTCGCCCTGGGCCTGGGCTACGCCGTAGGGGAATCGGTCAGCCTGGCGACCAACCGCAAGAGCGGCCCACCGCTCCAGGCGGCCGCTGCCGCCGGCGTCATTGTCGCCTACCTTGTCCGCAACCTGCTATCCGGCGAGGGCATCATTCCGGTCAACGACATCTTCGGCTACATCGTGGTGGGAGTGGGCGTCGCCGTGGCCATAGGTCGCCTGCGCTGAGGCAACACCGCCCGGCGGCGCACCGCCTGCGCCGTCCGCGCTCTAGCGTCGCGCTGCGAGCCTCAGCGAATGATGACGGTGAAGACGATGAGAAGGACGACGATGCCTACCGTGGTGATGGCGATCCGTCGCACCTCATTCGCCACGTAGCCGTAATCGCGGGCGCGCGCGCGAGCCCGGACCGACTCATACGCTGGCCCGACCGGACGGGCAAAGGACGCCACGCCGGATGGTGCGGCCGCCCTCGCCGGGGCGGCGGGCCGCTGCGCAGCGCGAGCCCGCCCCTTCCGCCTCTGCGCGGACGGAGCCGCCCGTGGTCGACGCCGCGATCGTCTGGGCACGCCTCGCTCCTTTCCTCACCGAGACCGGGTGCCCGGCCTTCTCGATTATAGATCGAGCCTCTCGTCCCCACAACATGGCCGCCCCCGGCGCAAAATCATCTTGACAGGCCACAGGGTGCTGGCTAGAATTATTATGCTCGGAAGGCGATCGACGCAGTCGCCCGCAGTCCGGGCTGGACACCTAGAGCGGCCCCGTGGTGTAGCGGTCTAACATGCCACCCTGTCACGGTGGAGATCGAGGGTTCGAATCCCTTCGGGGTCGCCAATCACTAACATTGCGTCGTCGGTTGTGGGAGCCGGCGGCTTTGTTATTTCTGCCCCCTCGAACACCCATCTGAACCCCGGCTTTGACGCGACCTCCACGATCTGCCCTGTCCTAAACTCCAGGTACAGACTCCCGAAGATGCAGCTCAGCATCTGGTGTTTTTCCTCCGGAGTGGCCAATTCCCAATTCCCACCGAAGCGCTCAAAGTCAGCTATCGAAAGCTCGACAGTAGCGCCGTCGGCAGGTGCTGTGGTCCGCAGACGGTTCTCAATTATCGCGTCGCCCTGCCCCACGTCGATGAAGTGCACGGAGAACCCTCTGCGCTGTGACGTGCCGCCAGGCATCGGGGTTGGGCCGGGCCCGACAGCCGAAGGCGAGACGCAGATCCACACGGCGTCCAGGAAGTCCACTGACTGCAGGTCGCCGGCCTGGACATGTCAGCAGGTCGATGCCCAGGATACGGATGGAATAATGGCATCCCGCAGCCAGCGGCTGGCCGACATGGCTCTCGCGCCCTTTCAATCGCTCCGTGCGTCCGCTCCGTGTCGGCTGCCACGGCTGCCTGGCGCTTGCTCTCCCTTAGGCGCTGCTACCGCCACCTTCAGCGGGGGTCAGGACAGCTCTTCGGGCGGGCAGAGGATGGCGCCCCTGGCACTGTCGGAGACGATGCGCCGGTATAGGTCGAGGAAGCCGCCCGTGGCCTTCGGGGGCGGCGGCTTCCAGCGCCTCATGCGCTCCGCCATCTCGTCGGGCGCGACCAGCAGGTCAAGCCGGCGGGCGGGCACGTCGATCTCGATGAGGTCTCCATCCTCCACCAGCGCGATGGGCCCGCCAGCGGCGGCCTCGGGCGCCACGTGCCCGATGCAGGGTCCGCGGGTGGCGCCGGAGAAGCGGCCGTCGGTCACCATCGCCACGGAGTCAGCCAGGCCCATGCCCACGAGCATCGCCGCGGGGATGGAGAGCTCCCGCATCCCCGGGCCGCCGCGGGGCCCCTCATAGCGGATGACCAGGACGGAGCCGGGCTGCACTTTCCTCTGCAGGAGATGGTCGCGCACCCCCTCCTCCGAATCGAAGACGAGGGCGGGCCCCCTGTGGACCAGCATCTGGGGGCTGATGGCGCTCTGCTTCGCTACGGCGCCCTCGGGAGCGAGTGTGCCGCGCAGGACGGCGATGCCGCCCTCGGGCGCCAGCGGGTCGGAGCGGGGATGGATTACGTTCGGGTCGCCGTTGTGGGTGCCAGCGATCTCCTCGGCGACGGTTCGCCCGGTGACAGTGGGACAGCGGGCGTGGACGAGGGGCCCCAGCTCCTTCAGAACCGTGCGGACGCCGCCCGCCCGCTCGAAGTCCTCCAAGAACAGGTCGGAGGACGGCTTGAAGGTGGCCAGGAGGGGCGTATCGCGATTCAGCCGCTGGAAGTCGTCGAGGCAGAGCTCGAGGCCGGCGGCCTGGGCCAGGGCAAGCAGGTGCAGCACCATGTTGGTGGAGCCGCCGACGGCTAGGCCCGCGCGGATGGCGTTCTCCAGCGACTCCTTCGTCAGGATCTCCAGGAAGGCGCGCCCTTCCTCGAGCAGGGCGACGGCGCGGCGGCCAGCCTCTCGCGCCAGGTTCCGGATGTCGCGGCCGGTGGAGCGGAGGGTGGCGTTGCCGGGCAGGGAGAGACCCGCCGCCTCGACGACCACGGCCATGGTGTTGGCCGTGCCCATCATGTTGCAGATGCCGGCGGCATGGCAGGTGCGCTCCTCGATCTCGGACAGCTCCTCTTGCGAGATGCGCCCTGCCTTGAAGCGGCCGATGGCCTCCTTGACGTCGCTGGTGCCGCGAGGGCCGTCGGCGAAGGAGGCCTGGGGCATGTAGCCGCCGGTGAGGAAGACCGTCGGCAGGTTGCAGCGGGCGGCGGCTATGAGGAAGCCGGGCGTCACCTTGTCGCAGGAGGAGATCATGACGGCCCCCTGGAAGCGGTGGGCCTTGAGCATAAGCTCGGCGGAGAAGGCGATGACCTCGCGCGAGGGGAGGATGTAGTGCATGCCGGGCCCCTGGCAGATGCCGTCGCAGGCGGCGACGGTGTTGAACTCGAGGGGCATGGCGCCGGCCTCGCGGATGCCCTCACGCACCTGCGCCGAAAGCTGGCGCAGGTGGAGATGGCCAGCGGCGAGCTCGCTCCAGGAGTTGACGATGGCGAGCAGGGGCTTGCGGAAGTCGGCCTGGGTGAAGCCCATCGGCCGGTAGAGGGCGCGAGCATACGTCGATTCAAGCCCCTCCAGCGGCGAGCGGGCCTTCCGCCGAACTCGACTGCTCATCAGCCCAGCCGTTCCTGCGCGCGGAGCCGTTCGTACTCCGCCCGGCGCTCCGTCAGATAGGTAGGGACGGGGACATCCCACCAGCCATGGGCGGGGCTGCCGGTGTAGGGATGCTCGCGGTTGACCAGGGCCTCGACCACGGCGGGCCTGCCGGAAGCGAAGGCCCGCTCGAGGGCTGGCTCGACTTCGTCGGCGCGGGAGATGCGTTCGCCGTGGGCGCCGAAGGCGCGCGCTACCTCAGCGAAGTTGGGGCTGTAGGGCTCACCCTGGCGATCCAGGAAGTCGGTGCTGAGGGCACGGTCAAGGCCGTAGGCTTCCATCTGAAGGTCCTTGATGGAGAGCCAGCCGCTGTTGTTGGCGATGATGACGACGACCGGCAGGTCGTACTGCACGGCCGTGGCCAGCTCCTGCATGGTCATCATGAAGTCGCCGTCGCCGACGATGGCCACGACCTGCTTATCGGGCTTGGCCAGCTTCGCGCCCAGGGCTGCGGGCAGGGAGAAGCCCATGGTGGAGAAGCCACCGGTGGTCAGGTGGGTGCGGGGCTCGTAGAAGGGGAACTCCTGGAGGATCTGGGCCTGGGTGTTGCCGGAGGAGCAGACCACCGTGGCATCGCGATCGAGAAAGCGGCGGGCGTGCTTGAGCAGGGAGGAGATCATCATGGGCTCCCGGCTATCGTCGGCCCAGTGCTCCAGACGGTCCAGCCACTCCTGGCGCACGCGCTGGATCTCCTGGTAGTAGGCGGAGCCCTCGTACTGGCGGCGCGGATGGGCCGCCTGGAGGCAGGCCAGCAGGGCGCGCAGGCAGGCCCCGGCATCGCCGACGATGCCCACCTCCACCGGGCAGTTCTTGCCGATCTCGCCCCCATCGATATCGATGTGGATGAGCCTGGTGGGCGGGATGCTCAGGGCCCTGCCCGGCAGGTAGGAGGACGCAGTCTGATCGGCGAAGCGGCAGCCGACGGCCAGGAGCACATCGGCCGTCGTGCAGAGGTGGATGCCGCAGGTCGTACCCTTGGAGCCGGTGAGCCAGCCGTAAAGGGGGTGGTCGTTGGGAAAGGCATCCTTCGCCGGAAGGGTCGTGACCACTGCCGCGCCGACCCACTCGGCGACCTCTCGCAGTTCATTCCAGGCCTCGGCAGCGGCGATGCCACCGCCCGCCAGGATCACCGGCCGCTGCGCTTGCATCAGGAGCGCAGCGGCCCGCTCGATCTCAGCCGGGTCCCCGGCGAGGCGTCCGGCGGGCCGTCGCTGCACCGGCTCGGGCAGTTCAACCTCAGCGCTGTCGCACTGCACATCCATGGGCAGGCTGATGAGGACGGGGCCGCGGCGGCCCGTCACCATCTCGTTGAAAGCGCGATGCATGATAGAGGGGAGCTGCGCCGCATCGGTGGCAAGCCAGTATCGCTTGGTGATCGGCTCCAACATGCGGGAGAAGCTGGAGTCCTGGCGCCGCTCGATCTCCTGGAGCACCCCCTTGCCGAACATGTGGGTGTGCGTGTCGCCGGTGAGGACGAGGACGGCGGTGGAATCGACGTAGGCCGTGGCGACGCCGACAGCGGTGTTGACGGCCCCCGGCCCTATGGATGTGTATACGGCCAGGGGGCGGCCGGTCGTGCGGAAGTAGCCGTCGGCGAGATGGACGGCGCTCATCTCCTGCCGTACCTGGAGCATCCGGATGCGATCCTGGCGGGCCAGGAAGGCATCAACCAGCCCCAGGCAACCGTGGCCGGGGATACCCACAATGTACGGCACCCCCTCGCGAATCAGGTACTCCGCTACGATCTCGCCGCCGGTCAGCCGCATGTGGCTCTGCTCCCCTCAGCTAGCTGGTCACCTCGTCCAGATAAACCTCCCGGCGCTCCCGCGCTGACAGGTGGGCAGCCAGTGAGAAGCGCAGGATCTCCCGCGCCTCGGCGCCCGTCAGAATGCACTCCCGGTCCTCCAGGATGGCATCAATGAAATCATGGACGCCGCGCACGAAGCTGCTCGCCCAGTCCGTCTCCAGGTCGTGGTACTCGGTCACCTCGCCCTGGCGGTACAGCACCAGGGCGGGCCGCTCGAGCATGTGGCCAGAGCACTGGTTGACCCAGACCACGCCCTCGCTGCCGGTGATCTCCATCCACTCATCGTTCGCGTAGTAGCCGGAGCGAACCATCAGGTCGGGATGGCCCACGGTCTCCCAGCAGCCGAACCTCGTCCCGTCGCGATACTTCCAGATCAGCATAGCCGGGGCGTCCCAGTACATGCCCGGGGCCACCTCGGTCTTCTCGATCCAGCCGAAGACCTTCTCCACCGCCCCCAGGAAGTACACGCCCATGGAGAACATGTGATAGCCGTGGTCGAAGACTGAGGGGCCGCCGCCGCAGCGCCTGTCATCGACGCGCCACAGCCAGGCGTCCATGGGCACGGGCCAGCCGTACTCCGGGGAGCCCCCGATGACCTTGAGCCGAATAGACAGGGGCTGGCCGATGGCGCCTTCCTCGATGAGCTCCTTGGCCTTCACGTTCGGGGGGTAGTAGCGGAAGTTCTCCAGGACGCGCATCTTCCGGCCGGAGCGGGCCGCCGCCGCGATCATGGCGTCGGCCTCTGTCAGGTTGAGGGCCATGGGCTTCTGGACGGAGACGTGCTTGCCGGCCTCCAGGGCGGCAATGGTCATCTCGGCGTGGAGATGGTGGGGCGTGATGATCTCCACCATGTCGATGGCGGGGTCACCCAGCAGGTCGCGGTAGTCGGTCCAGTGTCTGCTGGCGCCCCACTCCTCCGCACGGCGGCGAGCGACCTCATCTTGCGCATCGCACACGGCGTATAGTTCGGCCTTGGGGTTGCCGCGGTACCCCAGCGCATGGAGGTCGGTGATGCGCCCACCTCCGATGAAGGCGACGCGAAGCTTGCCCACGGTCGTTCTCCCCACGTCTCCTCGAGGCTACGCTGGGAACGCTACCCCGCTGCTTCGGGCAAGTCAAGAGGCCGTCACTGGTGCGATGGGGGTCGGGGCTGAATGCGGCTCAGGCTGCCCTAGGCGGCTTCGGCGTTCTCGGCGTCCTCGATCGTGACTGAGCTGTGGAATGCCAGAATTCCATCCGTATCTGCAAGGGGTTCACGTGCTGAGGTGTCTGGACCAGCCTTTGGAGACTCCGATGGCCCGATAGACGCGGTATCATTGCCTGATGCCGGTTTCCGATTACACTCACGCTTCTACTTGGCAACCCAGCCACAATCGACGAGAAGGTCAGTACCGGTGATGAATGAAGCTTTCTCGCTGGCTAGGAAGTAAATGGCCTCTGCGATCTCTCTTGGGTCCGCCCACCGGTTGAATGCTTGCTCAGCCTCCCGTTCTTTCCTTACCGTGTCGAATGGAATACCGGTCCGTCTCGATTCGAGCTCAATGTCGCTGCGGAGCATCGGAGTGTCCACCGATCCTGGACTGATGGAGTTTACGCGTATGTTATGCTTCGCTACCTCCCAGGCGATGGCGCGTGTGAAAGCGATTATGGCGCCCTTGGTTGCTCCGTAGACAGTGTGATCGATCTGTCCCACATGGCCCGAGACCGACCCCATGTTGACGACAGCGCCACTTGCTTGTTCTTTCATGATCGGGAGTACGTGTTTGCAGAGAAGGAAGACGCCACCGAGATTGACATCCACGACCCTTCTGAAATCGGTCCAGTCAATCTCTTCCAGCGGTTTCACCACAACGATGCCGGCGTTATTGATGAGCGCGTCAATACGGCCGTACACTCTCATCACCTGATCCACGAAGGCCTTGACCTGGCTCTCGTCGGAGACGTCGCCCTTCACAAAGAGGCATTCGCCGCCCTCCGAGTTGATCTCTGTGGCCACGCGCTCTACTCGATCGACGATATCGATTACCGCCACAGCATAGTTGTTCTGCGCGAATAGTCTCGCCGTGGCCTCCCCTATGCCATTCGCTCCCCCGCTAACGATTGCCACATGTTTGTCTGTCATCTATCCCCTCTTTTCAAGCCCCAGAATATCTCCGGCTTCTTCCACAGTCGCAACCGGTCTCCCAATCGCTTTCGCGATATGCGTCGCCTCCTCGACGAGCTCAGATGTTGGGGCGAAATCGCCCGTCTTGTTGAAGGGATAGTCCTCCGTCCCTACCCGGACATGATCTCCTTGCACAACAGCCGCTGTTATGATCTTGATCTGGCTTTCGTGCATGATACTGACAGTGCAGATGCACCCTTCAGGCATTTGCCTGCGCCGGTAGAGGTATTCTTCGACCGTTGGTGGCGACCATGTGCCGCCGGGCCATCCGAAGAAGAGGGTGGTGATGTAGGGCCGCTTAAGGAGCCCTCTGCCGATCAGATAATTCAAATTCCAAATGGAGCCTGAATGCCATACCTCGAATTCGGGCCGCACACCGTATTTCGCGCAGGTAGTCGCATACTCGGCGAGTTCCTCTTTCGTGTGAAGAACGTTGCAGTCCACTTCAACGAAGGCCTCGTCGTGATGGTTAAGAATGATGGAGATCATGTCAGCCTTGTGCTCGAAGGCCTTGATCCGCTCCTGAAGAGTCAGGCTTGACATGCCGCACTGGATGATGATGTCCGAGGACGAACGGATTGCCTTGATCACCTCGGGCCACTGGCCCTCGCCGTGGATGTGGAGGACCGCAGCGCCCTTTTCGCGGCAGAGGCGCGCCTCAAGCGCGATCTCTTCCGGGGTGCGAGGATACTCCACCTCGGGATGCAGCCAGCAGGTATTGGGCGTTGCGGTGATTATCAGGGGATTCATCGGAGTCTCCTTGTCCAGAAGTCGTTTCTTTCAGTGCTCTCCAGCCCCACGCCCTGGGACGAGGCTCGCGGGCTCAGTGTTCCCGGGACCGGCGATGGAGTCCCAATCTGAAGAAGATTCCGATACGGGTTCACCCTTATGATCCCTGTGCGCTGGTCATGTGCTTGTCCAGGGTGGTGATCTTCCGGCAGCCGGTCTCAGTGACGACGTAGCAATCCTCGACACCGATCAGCGTGTTACTGAAGGGCTCCCAGGCCTCGATC